>NZ_FOMF01000002.1:1046907-1203803 GCF_900112535.1 Bacillus sp. UNCCL81
GACATATTTTAATTGCGATTTCTGATTTTTATTTGCAATGACATCGTTTAAATTGCGATGCTACTTACCCAAAACAAAAAAACACGGTCCAAAAAAGACCGTGTTTTCTATATTAATGAGTTACTTTAGAATTATTTAATTTATCACGTAATACCATTTGTAAGATACCACCATGACGGTAGTAGTCGATTTCAACTTCGCTGTCGAAACGAGCAACTACTTCAAATTCAACAGTTGTGCCGTCTTCTTTTGTTGCAGTTACTTTTACAAGATCACGTGGTTTAACATTCTCATCTACATTAACAGCAAATACTTCTTTACCGTTTAATCCAAATGTTTCAGCATTTTCGCCATCTTTAAATTGAAGTGGTAAAACACCCATTAATACTAAGTTACTTCTGTGGATACGCTCGAAGCTTTCAGCAAGAACTGTTTTGATTCCTAAAAGGTTTGTTCCTTTAGCAGCCCAGTCACGAGAACTTCCCATACCGTAGTCATTTCCAGCTAAGATCATTAATCCAGTACCATCTTCTTTATAACGCATTGCTGCATCATAAATTGACATAACTTCGCCAGTTGGCCAGTAAGTAGTGTATCCACCTTCTGTACCTGGAGCGATTTGGTTACGGATACGGATATTAGCGAATGTACCACGCATCATTACATCGTGGTTACCACGACGAGAACCGTATGAGTTAAAGTCTACAGGTTTAACACCTTTACTTTGTAGGTAAAGTCCTGCAGGAGTTGTTTTACCAATAGAACCAGCTGGTGAAATGTGGTCAGTTGTTACTGAATCACCGAATTTACCAACGATTTTTAAACCAGCTAATGGTTTAACTACACCTGGCTCTTTTGATAATCCTTCAAAGAATGGAGGATTTGCGATATAAGTTGATTCGCTATCCCATTTGTATAAAGAATCATCAGTTGTTTGAATTTCGTTCCAACGTTTGTTATCTTCAAATACTCTTTCATATTCTTTTTTGAATAATTCAGGAGTAACTGTAGATGCAACTACTTCTTGAACTTCTGCAGATGTTGGCCAGATATCTTTTAAGAACACATCGTTTCCATCTTTATCTTGACCGATTGGCTCAACTGAGAAGTCGATATTTACATTACCTGCTAACGCGTAAGCAACTACTAATGGTGGTGATGCTAAGTAGTTACCTTTAACTTGAGGATGAATACGTCCTTCGAAGTTACGGTTACCAGAAAGTACAGATGTTACTAACATATCATTGTCAGCAATAGCTGCTTCCATTTCAGGAGCTAATGGACCTGAGTTACCGATACATGTAGTACATCCATAACCAACAATGTTAAAGCCTAATTGATTTAAGAAAGGAATTAATCCAGCTTCTTGTAAATATCCACTAACAACTTTAGATCCAGGAGCTAATGAAGTTTTTACATAAGCAGGTACTGTTAATCCTTTTTCAACAGCTTTTTTAGCTACTAAACCAGCACCTAACATAACGTATGGGTTTGAAGTATTTGTACAACTTGTGATTGCTGCGATTGCTACTGCACCTGTTTTAAATGTTGTTTCAGTACCATTTTCAAATTTAACGTTTACTTCTTTATTTAATGCTTCGTCAGTTAAACCGAATCCTGCATTACCCATTGGAGCAGAAACTGCTGCTTGGAATGCTTTTTTCATTTCAGATAATGGGATTAAATCTTGTGGACGTTTTGGACCAGAAAGATTTGATTCAATTTCTGAAAGATTGATTTCTACTAAATCAGTAAATGTAGGATCTTCTAAGTCAGCTGTATAGAATAAATCATTTGCTTTGCAGTAAGCTTCAACTAATTGAATTTGCTCTTCAGAACGACCTGTTAAACGTAAGTAGTTAAGTGCCTCAGCATCAACTGGGAAGAATCCACATGTTGCACCGTATTCAGGAGCCATGTTTGCAATTGTAGCACGGTCTGCTAAAGGCATACTTTGTAAACCTGGTCCAAAGAACTCAACAAATTTATTTACTACACCTTTTTTACGTAAAACTTCAGTAACTTTTAACGCAACATCAGTTGCAGTAGTTCCACTTGGTAAAGCACCGATTAATTTAACACCGATAACTTCTGGAACTGGGAAATATGATGGTTGACCAAGCATACCTGCTTCAGCTTCAATACCACCTACACCCCAACCTAATACACCAATACCATTAATCATAGTAGTATGTGAGTCAGTACCCACTAATGTATCAGGGAATGCAACAACTTCACCATCTTCATTTGCAATTGCATGTACTACATTTGCTAAGTATTCTAAGTTAACTTGGTGTACGATACCAGTTGCTGGTGGAACTGCACGATAGTTATTAAATGCTTTTTGAGCCCAGCTTAAGAATTGGTAACGCTCTTCGTTACGAGAAAATTCTAAATCCATATTGAAATCTAATGCATCCACTGAACCAGCTTTATCAACCATTACAGAGTGGTCAATTACTAGATCTACTGGAATTTCTGGATTAATTACTTCAGGGTCTCCACCCATATCAGCCATAGCTTTACGTAATGAAGCTAAGTCAACTACAGCTGGAACACCTGTGAAGTCTTGTAAAATAACACGAGAAGGTTTAAACGGAACATCTACATCTTGTAGCTCGTTTGTTCCCCATTTTGCTAAATTTTCAACATGATCTTTTGTAATTACTCTTCCATCTACTTGACGAAGAACTGATTCTAGTAACACTTTAATCGAATAAGGTAATTTACCGATTTTAGCTACTCCAGCTTCCTCAATTGCTTTTAAGCGATAATAATGATAAGTTTTATCGTTCGCAGTAAATGTCGAACGAGATTGGAAAACGTCATTTTTCCCCATGTGTTCTTCCCCCTATTAAGCAAAAAATGTCTGAATATATTTTATATCCAAACTTTTCAATACCTTACAATAATATATTATTACAATGTATATCATAAGTAAATAACAAGTAACTTATCATTTGTAATAAGTATTACTTATGACCTTTTAAATCAAATAGGTCATTTAATAATACTTTACCCAATTATAACAACATTTAAATCAATATAATTCGATTAAGTTTTTTGGAGTTCGTGAGCATTTTGTGAGCATTTTGTGATTTTTCTAGGTGTGAGACTGTAAGAAATGTGAGCAAAAAAAAGACTCCTAAATTTTTCTAGGAGTCTTTATATTTATATATTTATTATTTTTTAATCCAGTTTCTACATATATCAATCTGGTTTTCTACAGATGAAACCTGTTCAACTTTATCTGTAGAAACACGAACATAATTTGCATAATTGCTAAATGACTTGTATAAGTTGACTTTTGATTTTCTTAACAACTAAAGGGGATATAGTTGCATAAGAGATTGTTAAATTAGGCCAATTCAAAATAAATATAGATGCTCCTTCAAAAGGATGATAAATTTAGGAATAAGGATGTTTTTGCCTTAGTTAGAAAATAGATTGTAGTAAATTAAATGGAATAATGATATCCATTTAAAAAATCATTAACAAATAGCTGAAATGAGGAATTTCAACATGGAATATAGGGGAATCAAATTACATGAAAGTGTGAATTTGAACGGAAGTAACTCATGGAGCATATTGAAAGCGTTAGATAGCTTAATTGATTTGATGGAAAAGGAAAAATACAAAATCATAAGCGTTTATAAAAATACAATCGAAAAAAACAAATTTATTTGTTCGAATAATCATGAGTTTGAATTAAGCTCTACGTTCTTACTTTATCGTAATCGAAGGTGTCCAGAATGTAAGGAACTAAATAAAAAAACTAAAGAATATAGAGGAATTACTGTTCATAAAGATGTTGAATTAACTAAGACGATGAAAGATGGCTTGGTTCTTTTTATTGATTTGGTAGAGGAAAAAGGGCATGAAATTAAAGGAATATTTATTAATAATACAACACCAATTGAGATTGACTTCAAATGTGAGCATGGATCTTACGAAGTTCCACCAAAGTATTATAAAAGATATAAAGGTAAATGCGGTAAATGTTCTAAATTGGAAGCAAATGAAAGAAATTTTAATCAAGCTAAGGACAAATTTTATCGTACTCTTGAAGAAAGAGGTCATGAAGCATTAGACCCGTATCAAGGGGCAAAAGTCAAAATACGGATTGATTTTAAATGTGTACATCCACCACACCCAATTACACCGAACGATTATGACAGATATGGTTGTCGCAATTGTGGGTTCGAAGCAATGGCATTGAAACAATCGCAACAAGCAAGAGAAGAATTTTCTTTGTTGGTTAAATCAAAGGGACATACTTTATTAAGTGATTATATTAATAGTCATGAAAAGGTTTTAATTGATTTTCATTGCGAACACGAACCTCAATGGGTCATCCCAAATGATTATAAAAATGAACATGGCTGTCGTAAATGTGGAGGTACAGACCCGACAGTTGCAAAAGAACGATTTTTAAATGAAGTAAAAGAAGCCAATTATAAAGTTAATGGAGAGTACGTTAATAACAAAACAAAAGTACCGTTGATATGCGATAAAAAACATAAATTTGAAATGACTCCAAATGATTTTAATGGTGGAGCTAGATGTAAATATTGTAAGCGTTCTAAAGGAGAAAGAGCTATTTGCAATTGGTTAGACAAGCAAAAAATAAAGTACGAAATCGAATACAGATTACCTAAAAGGACATGGAAATACGATATTTACATTCCTTCTTTAAATTTAATTATTGAAGTTCATGGGATACAACATTATAAATTTCATAAAAGATTTCATGAAACGAAAGAAGATTTTGTAAAACAACAAGAAACCGACCGTAAGAAGAAAGCTTATGCAGAAAAATTAGGTTATCAATATGTTGAAATAGATTACCGAGAACATAAACAAAACCTTACCCTGGAACGCTTCAAAAAATTCTTCGAAGAATTTAAAACAAATCAACTATTTAAAGTTGAAAAAGGTCAGTTAACTTTTGAGTTTTAAGACTAAATGTTTCTATTCTACCAAAAACCAAAAGAAAAATTCATTTTTAATCATGTTTAACTGGATAAAAAATAGTATCTGCAAAATGGATATTAACGAATGCGTTAGTTCTATAAAATTTAGGCTGCCTATATGGACAGCCTTTATTTAGTTCAAAAATCAACTTTTAATTTAACAGAACCTATGAATTACAAAAAGACTCTCATTGAGAGCCTTTTAATCTTTCTATTGGTGGTAAGGTCATGTGTAAAACAAATGGTACTGTACTTTCTCCCCCTGTTCTTAATATATTAATTGCATGGTATCTTTTTAACTTCATACATTGCTCTAAATCAAATGGAGTAACTTCTTCTAAAAACGCTTTCCAGGTATCTTTAGAAGTTGGATAAAGATGATAATGAGGTAATGCGTTTTTGATGGCTAATCTTGCTTCTTTATGGATCTGCTCCCAATAATGAAATAACCAGGTAAAACTAACTCTCCATTTTCTACTTTCTACAGCCATACTTTTCCATAGTGCAGCACTTCTATTAAATTGATGCGGCTCATCAATCACTACGAAAAATGGGAATTGATCTTCCTCTTTTCTCATCTGCATAGCTAAATTAATTTTAGTCATTAATAAGTTACCAATTATATTAATTTGTTTAGGTGTTAATCCATCCATTTTGCTCACATCAATAACAAAAGCTTTTTTCTGACTTAATATTTTCACGAAATCCAATTCATTTTCACCTTGGAAGCATTCATTTAGAAACGGATCGCCCATAATCATATCCAAGCGATTGTAAATTGGTCTCACTATCTTCATTCTCATTCCGTCTTTTTCATTTTCATATTGTTCTAATGTAATTTTATGAAGTCCTTCTGGCATTCTTTTAATTGCATCTTTTAAATACTTTTTATCTTCCATGATCTTAAATAGTTCATTCATCTTAGTTGTTTTCATAGCAATAACAAAGGCTCTTAAATACCTTTCGGTTTGGACTGTATCCTCTAAAGAATCCTCAAAAAATGATAATACTGTATCTTGAATAATCGTCTTACTATCCTCGCTGTACTTCGCTTCACACCAATCAAATGAAGGCTTTAACTCTTTGATATTAATAATTTCATATTCCTCTGGCTTTAAAACTTTTTTAATTTGCTCTGACACTTGTTTCTTTGCAGGATCTATAAATACACCACCAAAACCATTTTTAACAGCTTCAACTAACTTATTAGCTCCATAGCCATCTGTTTTCCCTTGACCCATTCCTCCGATTGTACAATAAGGCAAACAAACTTCATCCCAATTATCTACAGGCATATAAATATTAGTTTCTGCTCCTTTATAAGTATTTGAACCTAATAACATACCTCCATTAGTTACTGCTGCTGGAATAACTGTCTCTGACATTGTGATTCTTTCAAGGCTATACTTCTCTTGTAATGTAGATCCTGGAAGATACATCAATCTAGAAACCTCTAGACTACTCATATAATTTGACTGTAGCAAACCTATTTTTCTTTTTTTCATTGATTCAAAGTATTTAATGTTTCTTTTATTAGGAAGTAATTTGTTATCACCATCAAACACATTAAAGGCTGTTTCTATAGCTCTAATTAGAATGTCTTTCCGCTTTTCCTCGCACTCGATACAAATATTTATCCTAACCTTATATCCTCCATATTTGGCCTTCTGTTGTGTTTCAGCACGAAGTACTCCATCCTTTAACATACTAGCTCTTTCAGATGCGAAAATATCATGCTTATCTGGAGTAAATCCCATTAGTTCCACCATTGTACTATGAGCGCCCAAAATAACTCCTGCTACTCCTTTTACTGTTAAGTTTGCTACTTCTTTCTTATTGAATCGGAACTTATGAGGAAGTTCTCCTTTTTTAAATCCCTCATATCCTTCTTTCACTCCTATTCCCCAATCAAAATGAAGAGGTATACATAATATTTGAACCAGGCACTTTTCATTCTTTTTCATAAGACCAATTGTTTCTAATAGGTAAACTAACCAATCTGTCCTCCTATCTACTTTTAAAGATAAAAAATAATGACTTTTATAATCCATGGTTTTCATAGCAATTGGATTAATTTTATTTAGTGGATCGTCTACAGCTTTAACTGTGATATTTGGAAAGGAGGATAACAGAGTTTTTTCAGTAAGCTCCGCCATCCCATTATTAGTTGTGAGATTAAATGATGTTTTATTTTTCTCCATGTAGATTTCGTATGAGAAGAAGTTTTGTTCTTTATCTTTGTAGCGCTGGTAAGGTGTTTTGTATTGGTTTAAAGCTTGAGTAAGATGGCCCACTTTATCATTTGTTAATCTACTATCCGGTATGAGTTGGAAGTGTTTCATACTTAAGCCCCCTTAATCGCTTTTCCTACTTCCATCACGATAGACATTAAACCAGGTGCAAATTGCAATCCGATAAAACCAACAATAGCCCATTTAATCATGTTCAATCCTTTATGTTTTTGACCGATCATTATTAATACGCAGCCAGCACTAATTGTAAAGAAACAGGCAGGATATGCAAAACCAGAAATTGCTTGAAATAATGGATCAAATGCATGAGCTACTCTATCTCCTATCGCGGTACTAGCAGGAATGACATCTTTAATAATAATGTTATCTGAAGCAGCTGAAGCAACTTTATTAATAACAAACGATAATCCACCGCCTAAAGCACTTCCACCTAATAAAGTTGGTAAAAAGCTTTTATTCTCCTTTGGTAATTTATATGATCCATCCATAAAATCTTTGAATTTAATTACCTCTGTTTTCATCTTAAGCCCTCCTTAAATAAGTGAAAGTAAGATATAAGATAATGACCCAACACCAATGCATTTAATAGCTGTTTTAGGCATACCAAAGCAAATTAAGATAAAACCTAAACCCATGATAATAAAACTAAATTTCATACCTAATAATACATATGGAGCAGCTTTAACCATTGCATAACCAGTAGCGCCATTTGAAGCCTGGTGTAAAATATGTTCGCCTAAGAAGTTCCCAGTTTTATCTGCTACCCAAAATATACCGTCATGTATTCCTTTTTGAAGCTTACTAATAATTTCCATGAGTTTTTAGCTCCCTTCAGTAAATAATAAGATAAAGGAGTGATAGTTGTGGCTTTGTTAACTAAGTTAGGATGGGGAATGGTAATTGGCGGATCTGCTATGGCAGTTTTAAAGGCTATTGGGAATTTTTTAGGATATTAAATTAACTGATTAGCGAAATCATCATCTTTTTGATCTTCACTCTCAATTAATTGTTGATTGATTAATTGATACGGCTGGCCTGGAGTCGCATCTTTTTGAATTAATGATTTAATGTATCTTGAAAAGTTCTTCCTACTCGCTGCATGTTCAAATAATTTCCTTTCATCTGGATCACTAATATTAAAACAGACATTTTTACGTTTAAATTCATTTCCCATAAACTCTCTTCCCAACTTCATAGAATCCTGCAGCATTAGCGAAAACTGGCGGAAGTTCCACTAAACTTCCTCTTACGTTTACAATCGGCCCTATTAATTGAGCATTTGGAAAATATTCAACTAAATAAGGTATTACTTTCTCTGCTGCACCTCCTACAATATAAACGTCATCCTCTTTTCTCCATTTAGTTAGAGCGTTCACTGCAATTTTACGGGCCAAGTCTCTTGGATCTGTTGCTTCAATATCTTCATTACCTTCTGAAAATCCACCGTAAATAGTCCACGAATTTAAATCAGAAAACTTTTTATCTTTCATAGTTGCTAAATTAACTGTTCCACTTCCAATATCAATCATGCGAATTTGGCCAGGTTTCATAATATTAAAAAATGCGCTTGCTCCTTCCGCTGCAACTTCACATTTTAAAATGGTAAATGTCTTTTCAATTCTATTAACTGTTATTGTGTGCTCTCCTTCTAACATCTCTCTTATGATTTTCTTTTCTGACTCAATGTGTTTAGTGATCGGTTGGCCAACAATAATTTTTAAATACTTTTCATCAGTGTATAAATGAATACCGATTAAAACTCTTAACAAAGTATCTGTGTTCGCTTTACTATCCCCTCTTATGTTTCCTCCAGAAGAACTTTCTAAAGCTAAACTCCCTGCAAATCCTTTCTTTCCTTTATAGCAAAATTCAATATCACAGCTACCTAATATATCTTTTAATCTTCGTTCCCTATATTCACCTATAGCCGAAAGGAATTTTAAGTAACCTATTGGGCCAATAATTTTAACTTCATTCCCTCCCCCATCAATTCCTAAAATCATGTAGTCTTTCATAGTCTCACCTCTATTGTGATGTAGGTGTGAGGTAAATTAGTTTAGGTGTGATGTGCCTCCCACTTAATAAAGCATACTAACGTCCACACAAAATCTTGCCTGTACCACCAAGAAAAAACTTAAAGGGATTATAAAAACCTTATAGAATACATCATTAGGTGATAATAATGAAAAATAATTTAAGAGTAATTCTTGCAGAAAGAAGAATTAAAAAAGGGTTATTTG
The DNA here is from genome assembly GCF_900112535.1 of Bacillus sp. UNCCL81. Lineage (NCBI taxonomy): Bacteria > Bacillati > Bacillota > Bacilli > Caryophanales > Bacillaceae > Bacillus > Bacillus sp. UNCCL81. The sequence goes on from NZ_FOMF01000002.1 coordinate 1,056,373, forward strand.
CTGATCAAGTTGGAATCAATAGGAATACTTTAAGTTTTATTGTTAATGAGAAGAGTGTACCAACCTTAGAAGTTGCTTTAAAAATTGCAAAAGCACTCGATATGAAAGTAGAAGATATCTGGAGTTTAGAGGAATAAAAATAGCCCCTGTCATCGACAAGGGCTTAATTCTTCTTATACAATTCGTGTAACCTTATAACATATCTTAAGTTCTCTTGTTCATTTCGTAATGAATACATTCTTGGACGTAAAGAGTTTAAAAATTTTTCATGTTTCAACACTTCTACTCTAATATCCTTAGAATGAAATGCAAGCTGTGCATTTCGAATCTGTTCATTTTTCCCATCAATTGATCCATTTACTATTAGCTCTGATTCTATATCAGTCAACTTCGCTTTCCATTCTAATAACTCATTCGAAAAGTAATAATATTCCTCTTCTACTCTTTTTAATTCTCTATTTACTTCCAGAAGTCTTTTGGCGATAGACTCGAAGTTGTTCATACCTGGACTTCCCCTCCATTCTTGGACAAGCACCTGATACCGGCTGAAGCACTATCAGTGTATGCCATGGATATAGAAAAATTGCCTGTACCACGAATAGAATTTATAAAAATAATTGAAATAATATTTTATTGGAGTACATTAAATGAAAACAATAAAAATTGATCACACAACGATTATCATTCATGGAGACTTCGTTAACTTATCCCAGAAGAACATCAGAAGTGGTACCAAGAGGAATACGATAACGGTAATCCGATTGTATTGGAAATAGTGAAGGCTTCACAAGCTTGTTATGAAGATTAATTAGCAACTCACTTCGGTGGGTTCTTTTTTATTAGAGGAAAGATTGTACTTTTAAGAGAATATAAATAACTTATAAATTAGATAGGGAGGAAATTAAAATGAATGCAAATGGAGTAAACGGACAATTAGAGATAAATGGAAATAAGATTGTCATTAAAAGAAAAGGCATGCTTGCTAAAATGACTCAAGGTTTAAAAGGTGATAAAGAGATTTTAATTAAACAAATTTCATCTATTCAATTTAAGCCTGCAGGATCACTTACAAATGGATATATCCAATTTGCGTTCTCTGGTGGAAAAGAAAATAAAGGCGGTCTTTTTGATGCAACTAAAGACGAAAACTCGATAATGTTCAATAAGAAGCAACAAAAAGAATTTGAAGCAATTAAAGCTTTAATCGAGGAAAAGTTAGAAGAGTTCCACAATCCTGCCCCAGCTGCAACTCAAAGTGCTCCAGATGTAGCAGACCAAATTAAAAAATTTTCAGAGTTACGTGACAGTGGTATTATTTCACCAGAAGAGTTCGAAGCTAAGAAGAAACAGTTATTAAATATTTAACTTGAGGTGTATTAGTTGTTCCCACTAAAAAACTACTACGAATCGTTCATCAAGAAAGAAATAGTCGGAATGAAAAAAGAGACAGCATTAAAAAAGCTTGGAAATATGCTAGCATGCCCTGTGATAACTAAGGATACTAAGGAATCTGTTCACGTTAGATTCTTCAGCTGTACTATGGAAATGAAACCGAATATGGATAGGTGGTTAGGTACAATTGCTTTGAGGATTGAAAATGGAGTTGTGAAAGAATCGGCTATTAGTGTTCCGGAGGATAAAAAATAGTATTAACTTGAAAAAGGCCCTCCGCATGGGCCTTTTTTGTTTGTTCTAAAAATGATGAGACTATACATATTCTTGTCTAGAGGAAACAATATTAATCTTATATTAAAGGAGTGGGTATCCAATGTTCTTTAATAATAAACAAGATTCTAATTTCGAAAAGCACGATATCTTTGATAAAGAATCCAACAAAAGCTTTTTTGCAATTACTGAACAAAAAAGTAACGGAGGTAACACGTTTTTAAGCCTTGAATTATTCGCAGAGGTAAAAGAGTTATTTGGGAAATTTGAACGCGCAGTCATCTGTGATAAAAATTCTTACATTAGTGATCTCACTACAATTCAACGTACGATGCAGAAAATTAACGAACAACATAACGACTATTTAGTTCTTATTGATGATTCGGGTAACCAACTACACTTAACTGGTTGCAAGAGTGGATATACTGGTACTGGCGCAAGAGGTACGTTTGAATTACTAGCAGACCTGGGATTTGATATAGACATGCGTTTTATTATAACAGCGCATGTTTTTGATATCCGTCTATCGGAATATTATAAAGAAAAATATTCGAGAATTGCGGAAAGGGACAAAGAAAGGTTTCTAAAAAAGTCATAATAAAAATAACCCTGCTACCAAGTGGTAACAGGGTTATTTTTATTATTTAAACATTTTTGCCCAAGTTAATACTCCTGCTTTTCCATCATCATCAAGTTTGTTTTTCTTTTGGAATGCTTTTAATGCTTTTTCAGTTATAGAGCCAAAATCATTATCAACTTCGATACCTAATTCTTTCTGAATGAGACCAACATATTTATTCTTATCTCCTTTTTTAATTACTTTACCTGGGTAAACTGGAGACTTTGGCTTAACTACAGGTTTGACAACAGGCTTAGGCGGGCTAAGGATTAAACCTACTTGTTTTTTGAAGTCCTCAAACTTAACAGGATCTTTAACAAATGGTGAAGGGCAATCTTTTTTCGTTACATCATAGTGTCTTACAATATCGTTTTCTGTTAGTTTATAAGTTTTACATAGCTCTGCAATATCAGCAATTGCACGATTAATAGTGTCTTGATGAATTGTTCCATCTTCCTCTACACACATTTCATAACTTAAAGTGTATAAGTTAGCATTAGGAGCGATTTCTTTAACTCCTCGATAAGCTGATCCATCATCATTGCGTTTTTGTACATCATTTGCATGGTAAGCCACTTCATTTAAAGGAATAATACAGACTGATTCATTTTTATCTCCAAAAATATGAGCAGAAGCATAAGTACCTTTTTTACCTTGTTGCTCCGCCAACTTGCTTTGGGCTGGTAATGTAACTCCAAAATAAGTTACGTGTCTTTTAGCACTTGCACCAAAGTTTGCAGTCCAATGAATTACAATTTTTCTTACTTCCTTTAAAAGGGTACCTGGTCTTGTATATTTGTTTTTTGGAATAAAATCATTTCTCCAAGTCATTTTGAACCTCTCCTTTATCGAAAGATTTCAATTTGTCTTCTACTTGTGCAGGAAGCACCACACCAATTGCTCTTAAATTCTCTACAATGCTTCCACCTTCTTTATAGATAAAAAGTGCAAGTGTGAAGCCTGTTAAATAGAAGTTAAGGCCTAATACAATATCAAGAGCTAGTACAAATACAATTCCTACAAGTTCACCAATCCATCTAATGATTCCATCACGCATAACTCTTGATTTATATTGGGAAACACCTTTCCAGGTCTTAAGTAAACCTGTAACGAAATCTAAGAATTTAACAAGAAAATAAAACACTAAACCTGTTTGAATTAACTTTGGTAATACCGAAATAAAATCAATCTCCATGATCTACCTTCTCTCAAATAATATAGGCCTGTCAGAAAACAGGCCATAAAAAATACACCTTACATTACATCGTTTGTAGGTGCAGACATAGGTAAAACTACTTCATCAGTTATTAAAGCTACAGTTTCATCATATTGCTCTTGAGTAATATATCCACGCTCTAAAGCGTTTAAAATTTGTCCTCTTGTAAAATTCTTAGCTGCATAATTTTCAACAGGAGTATAATATTCGGCTGGAATGTTTACTAATTTTTGTTTTCCATATAAATAAATATCTCTTGCGTAAGGTCCTATACGAAATGAATATACTGTCATGTTGTTATCCCCCTATTGTCCTAACTTTTCTAGAATGAAATCCATAAATACTTGAGTGTCTTCATTGCTTTGGATTAGTTGCTGTTTTAATGAAGCATTCTCTTCTTTTAATTGTTCGATGTCTGTTTTTGGGAGAGGTTTATTTTTAATCTCTTCTAACTCTTCCTCTGGGATTGTTTCGACCCAAGCACCATTTTTAAAAACTGGCTTGTAGTTCGGTTGAGGAAGTTCTACTTCTGTACAATCGGTTGGAATTGGTTCATCTGATCCAATTATTACTGGCTCGATGTATTTTCCATTACCATCATATTTATATAATTGTTTCATCCTTTTTCCCCCTATTGTTCAGCAACAAATTGGATATTGTTTAAAGATACTGCATTTGTTCCGTTAGACGAAATTAAAATTATTTGCCCCGAAGTACCTACCGACCATACACAAGGATTAGTCGCTGCACTTGTAGCATGAGCGCCAGCAATATTTAAAGAATAAGAAGCTGGTCGGTATCCTACTGGCAATGTTGCAACGACTGTTCCATTAGCTAGTCCTGCTGAAATCTCACCTTCCAAGTATACAATTCCGTTTAATTTCGTGTATTTTGGTGTTCTTGAGTTATTAACGGTTGCCCCGTTTTGTAGTGTCAAATTTGTAAATGTTGGGTTAAGTTGGAATATATTATCGGCATTAAGTTTTAAACTCCCACTACCGTCTACTTTTAAAATAAAATAATCAGAACTTGTAACACTATCAGCAAGTGCTCCTGTTTTTGGGAATAATATGCCTTCCAGTGAAGCATCTAGCTCATCATTAAAGACGATTGTATTACACCCTCTAATATCTTGATTATTCATATGAATACCGTACAAACCGCTATTGAAACTGCCCGCAGTCGTTCCACCACTATTTGATTTTATCAGTAATCCACCATAGATATTTGAGTTTACAATATCAGCACCATTTACTACATCCCCTGTATCGTCATCTGGAGTTGAGTTGACTAATCGACTTTCTGTTAAAGTTTGTGATACAGCAGAGAAATCTGGATACTGCCAAACAGTATCTGTCACTACAGCAGCCCAAGGCATTTTTGAAATAACCTCAAAACGAATATTATCCCCTGCTTCAAGCGCTGGATTTCCTTGCCAATCCATTACAAAAGCATAGAATACTCTACCATTAATGGTAGCAGCAATACTATTTACATAGGATTGAGTAATAAATGGGTTTTTGATTCTTAGCTCCATGTTCTTGACTTTTGTACCGCTTGTATAAGTATTACCGTTGTAGTCAATACCTGTAATTTGCTCAAGGATATAAAGGTCAGTACTTCCAGACACATAGTCAAAATAGTTGTCATCCATAACAGTTAGATCGGATGTAACAAATCTTTGGACATTGAGTTGCATAGTAGATGGCGAAGAATTGTCTGAAAAATTATTGTCACATCGAAAAGTTATAGTATAACCGTTTATTTGGGTTATTGTACCTGTCTGATACAAATAATCCCCGACTTTTACTCCAGAAGAATCCCAAAGAGTTCTACTTGCCGAGTTTACAGTCCATGTGTAGTATTGACCCAGAACGTAGTTTGATATATTAGTATCGAAAGTAATCGCTGAAGCAGTAACCCAAATAGGATTGATATTTGGATCTGTATTTTTCGGTACTTTTACAGCTATTTGACCAGACCTATTAATTACACCCCATCCAGCCATTAAACCAGCCATGAACCCTAACATTTCTCTACAAGTAAATCCTGTTTGTTTATTTATCGTAGTAGTTGGGTATGTTCCAGATAACGGAACCCCTGAAAGAGTTGAAATCCTAGACATAACATTGGCAATAGTGTCTGTTGCTCCTGCTGTCCAAGTATAGTCTATATCTAAGTTTGTCATATAATCAGAGCAAGATAGCGTGTACCTTTTCACAACACTTTCGTATTGTATATCGTCAACAATAAATTTCCCTAGAGAAACATATTCGTAAGTTGCCCCACCAACATTAACCCCGACAAAAGGTTCAATTGTTGTTTTATCTACAGCAAAAGTAGGAGTTATATTTTGTAATACTACGTTAAAAACATTCGATATAGCTGTACCTATTTCAAATACATCCGATAAAGATACAGTGTCATGGAATTCCCAAGTTACGATTTTACTAGAGTCATATGTCGTAGTACCATTCATTACGATATAAGAATCTACTATTCTCGAATTAGCCATCATATTACCGTTAAAGAGGTTAGATGCAGTTATCATTCTTAACCTCCTACAGTTCTATAAATTCCATAGATATTTTATCCCATCTACCTAACACATTGTTATATAAAGGAGCGACACGATCCCCAACATAAAACTCTTTTGTTGTTATCCCTAACATTGGATCAAGATATTTGCAAAAGAAACTTGTTGCCCCTCCATTATGGAGTGCTGTCAGTATCGTCTGCATTTCTGCTATTGTAGTAGGGGGGAATGTGACAGAGATTTTTCGTTTAATTGCAATTCGTGTTCTTACTAAGTTACCATTGGCATTACGAGTAGATTTTTCTGAATCTAAATCTAATATTGTAACTTGAAATTCGCTAGGTGTTTTAACAGCTACAGTTGATCCTGCGCTTGCTCCGATTTCTAGGAATGCCATAATATCAACCTCCTATATTTTCAGAATTGGTCTGCCAGATTGTCGTCTGAGGTCATTTATATGACCAAGAGCAATTCTTCCTAAATCTCTGCCACCGACTTGAACTACTATGTCACCACCGCGACCTCCAGCCATAGAACTAGCCAATTTGTTTGCCAAGGTATCCATCCAACCTGTGTTATTCTCTAATGGTAAAACCGCTTCACGACCAGCTTCACCAATATTAGCAATAGTTGAACCTGTAGTAATACCGCCTTTTGCTAACTTAGGAATTTTACCGATTGTAGGAATACCAGAAACTCCAGGGATTTTATTTAATTTCTTAACCATCTTATTTACTGCATCAATCATACTGTTGATAAATCCAACAGCTTTATTGTAAACAGTTTTAAAACCACTTGTAATTGAACCACCTAAACCGCTTGTTATGCTGCTAAATGCCTTTCTAATCGGACTAGCGACATTCGAACTAAACCAACTAGTAATATTTTTTGATCCTACTTTAGTAATACCAGATTTAATATTAGACCAAATATTCGAACCGATACCAGATCCAGAAAACCCGCCAGTAACATATTTTAATACATTATCTCTGAACCATTTTGATTCGTCTAATTTACTGAAGTAACTTCTAATATTGTCCCAAATCTTCCAGCCAATCCCGTCGCCCCCGAACGCTTTTGATACATTATCTCTAACACCTTGAAACCATTTAGTTTCGTCAATCGCTAAGAAATAACCTTTGATATTGTCCCATATTTTAGAACCGATACCAGTACCACTAAAAGCGCTTGTTACTTTACCTAAAACGTTATCGCTGAACCATTTTGTAATATCGCCAACTTTACCAGTTGTAAAAGCAAACTGAATGTTATTCCAGATCTTTTCACCTAGCGCAGTAGTAGATCCACCTATATTTTCGAACGCGGTTGAAATTTTAGGGAAAATATTATCTTTAAACCATTTCCCACCGTCCCATGTAGAAATTTGTTTCCATGCCTTTTCCCATGTTTCCATTTTGAATAAACCTAAGATAAATTCTTCACAACTTTTAGTAATACCCGACCATGTTTGTTTGAATATATCGAATTCCTCTTGAAGTTTTTTACCCCATTTATCACCGGCAATATTGACTAAGAAGTCAGCGAACAGATCGTAAACATCCGAAACAAGTTCCTTTGTATTTTTCCACGCTTTGCTCCAATCACCGTTTAAAACATCAGCTATAATACTAAAGATATCCCCTAGAATATCCAGTGAATCAGCTACTAGATCGATCGCTACTCTAAATGTGGTCATAGCTAAATCTAACGCGTCATTTACAAGACCTTGAATAAACGGTGTATTCCATATATCAACTAAACCTTGCCAGAACTTATCTGCACCAGCTTTCAAGTTATCCCATTCTGGTTTTAATGAAGCAAGCCATTTCTTTACATTGTTCGCCCATTCTTCCCATTTACTTTCATTATCTGGTGGATCTCCTTCGTTTCCACTTCCAGGATCAATTACACCACCGCCACCACCAGAACTTCCCCCAGTGCCAGGATCTGGAGTGTTTAAAATTCCAAAAGAAAGGATATTTAGCGCATCGAATCCTGCTAAAGTGCTTTTCATTGTATCGACTGCTTTTTTAACCTTTTTACCAGTTTTAGTGAACTGATCACCTAATTTACCAACAGAGGTTGTTTGTTTATTCGTTGTAGCAGTCTGCATTTGGAATGTTTTCGTTGCATCTTTAACCTTCTTTTTGTTACCAAATAAAGCATTCATAAATGAAGCTACTGCACCTAAAGCTCTTGTTACGCTATTTGCAAAAGCAGTTAAATAAGGCAACGCTGCATTTAACATTGGCAAGAAAGCTTGACCTAAAGCGAGTCTCACATCTAATAATGCAGCTTTAAATATATTCATCCTCATAGCTGTATTATCTGCGACTTCGATACCTAGATTTTGACTTACTTGTTGTAAAATATGGTGGTAAAGGATGGTTTTTTGCATATTCGTACTAAGTTGCGCCCAAGGTGTTCCATTTGCCATTTGTTTATAAGCATCACTTTGCATAATAGCACTAGCACGAACATTTACTCCTAGTTCATCAGCACCATCTGCTTCTTGATTCATAGCAGAACGGATACGATCAGAAACTTCAGTCATAGCCATCCCACGTTTAGAATTTATAACTGCTGCAACTTTCATCATTTCTGTTGTTTTTGCTAATAAGTCCGCTTGACTTGTTGCAATCCCTTTAAAGTTTAATGAAAGAGTATTTGCAAGTTCGGCACTTTGTAATTTAGAATACCCAAGTGATCTACCAACCGAATCTTGCCACTTAGCAAAATCATTTATACTTGAACCTAATGTTTCACTAAGTGTTCCCATCAATGCTTCAAATTTCATTGCATCAGATGTTGCATCTTTAACTAAAGCGCCAATTCCAATAGTAGCTAATGTTCCTGCTATTTTCCCTACAACTCCTTTGATTCCACTTTGAAATCCACTTAATGTGCTTTTAGCTTTGTTCATTTCTGACTTCATTTGTGACATATCCGCACCAATACGGACCAATAAGTTTCTTAAACCACTAGCCATATGTTTACCTCCTTCCTTTAGTATGTAGTACCTTCAAATGCTGCGTTCATGACTTTGACCATGTTCAACATATGTTCAGCAGACATTTTTTTCTCTTTGATAAGTTGTTTGCCTATTACTTCTTCAAGACTTGGCATCTTTTCAGCTCTTTGCCAAACCGCACCCAGCCAAGCTAAAGTAAGCTTATCTTTATGTTCAGTTTCTAAACGTTTATTAAATGCCTTTACATGAAGTCCAAGTTCATACGGAGTCATTTCCTCGTAATCTTGTATTCTAATTCCTATTTCAACAGCGATAGACAATGTTTCGTCAAAGTCATAATCCTTATCTTCCACTATTTGTCCATCGCCATTATGTTTTTTAATTCATCACCATCAGCACCAAAAGCTCTAGAAACAGCTTCTGCAATTTTTTCGATAATCACTTTATAGTTCTCAGCGTGTTCTAGTATGTCTTCAACTTTTTCCAAAGTTAAATCTTCATTGTTACTTTTTGCATCCACTAAAAGGCCACAATACATGTAAATTTCAATTTCTTCTGGATCTAGATTAGTAATCGATTCATCAATTTGAACTAAAGTTTTTCCAGTCATTGCTTTTAATTGTTTTAATGCTTTGTGTCCAAATCTAAGATTGCGTGGTTTATCAAGTTTAATAATTACTGTTTCGCTATTTTTACTCATGAGAATTTCCTCCTTAAAAATATAAATCTATAAAAATTAATTGTTGATTTTAGAACAAATAAAAAGACCACAAAAATGTGGTCTTGCCTTTTCCTTATACAACTAACACATGCATTAGTTGAGTAAATTTAAACTTTCTATTATAGGTTGTTCCACGTGTCGACACCCATAATCCCATCTATAATATGATTAACTGCCTAGAAGTGTCTTTTCGTAATCTTCTTTATACATCCATTTATAGCCACTGGCACTTTGTCGTTTGCCTTTGCAAACCGCTGGTATATGACCTATGGGTATATTTAAAGAGTTAGAAATTTGATTCATGCTACTCCAACAATCAATAAATATACCATCCAAAGTGAGTCGTATGATTTCTTTTGGATTCCAATCTTGCTTTATCAAAGCTTCATAATTGCACCAGTTTAATAATTTACCTTGTTTTAAATATTTTATAATCGTATATCTACTTAATTTCATGATTTTACTGATTTCAGTTATATTATTATTATCAACCCAATAATCACAAGCCTTTTTGATGAAACTATTGCAAGCAACTTCATGACATTTCAACCAATCAATTTGGTCTAAATTAAAGATAGTAGCTAAACGGCTGGATAGGATACTGTTTTTGATGTATTCGAGTTCTGATTTTTCACAATCTAACGACACAAAAATTTTAATGTTATTTTCTTTAGCGAGATTCTTTTTTAACGCATCATTTTCTCGTTCTTCTTCACCTGTTTTGCCGCCAATTTCAGAAAAACCCCTTACATTAGAGTGTTGCTCGCCGTGCGTTTCAACAATCATAATCCAAGAAGGGAAATAAAAATCATATATTTTTGTTCCATTTAATTTTGAATTAGTATGAAGAACGTTTTTTGACCAGTTGAATGTTTTTTGAAATTCAAAATCCACATTTAATTGGGTTATAAACTCAAAAACGAACTTCTCTGGGTAACTTAACCCATCTGAACATCTTGGACAGGAAAACCCACGTCGAGTTACTGCTTTGATTTGCATTGTTTTTTCAAAATCACAATTGTTACATAGAAAAATCTCTTTTTTATCACTATGAGCAGTAACTTCATAGCCTCGTGAATTGTTTTTCAACAATTTAGCTATTTGCGAGTGCGTTGTCCATAAATCATTGAAGTCTTTTAACGTCCTATGTCCTGAACAATAAGGACAATTAGTATTTTTATCAGTTGTTCTATCAGCAACTCTCATTGCATATTCGTGTTGATAGTTAGGACAAATCCAAAGACATTTTTCATCAGTTCCGTATGAAATTTCTTTTGGTGTTTTTGTATTATTTGGGCTAAATTCAGACAATAGATATTCCTTCCCTCTATTTTGCGCGTAATACTCTAATGAATTTTCATAAGGCATATTTTTTTTCCTAATCATTCCCGCATAAACAGTGCCACATTTAAAACATCTATCTTTTCCATCGTTCTTTTTTCGGGATGTCATTATTACACTAAAAGGTTGATCGGGAATGTGTTTCCCACAATCATCACAAATTTTGGTTACTTTTGCCGACGATGAACCTTTTGGTAAATGCTCTATTTTCACCCATATTTCTGTTCCTTTTGGTGTTTTCATCCTTCCTTTTTTATCTTTCGATCTAGGTATGTCATAGCCTAGATCTTCATAATGCTTAATGTTATTACCTAAAACAACCCAAACTTCTTTTTCCAGTATAGCCAACGTTTCCCCTCCTTTAGCTATTTATTTGGTACAGATAATTCCGTTTCAACAGGCCAAATCCATTATACTACAGTCAACACATCTAAAGTAATGACTTCTGTGAATACATATTGTCCAGAACTTACAAGTTCTGGACTTCATACTTCTTATATTTTTTCACAAAAAAAAGACCGACAAATCGTCGATCCTGTTAAGTAACTAACGCATGCGTTAGTTGTATAAGAATCCTTGTATTGATGCAACGAACACAAACAAAGATACAAAAAAATTAATATAAGCAGTTCTTTTTCTTTTTAATCGAAATTCCGATATACCTGTTACCAAAAACATTGAACCTAAGAAAAAGAACATTATGGCATTAATACCGTCTTACTAGATATTAAGCCATAGATAGCCAAAGTGAAGGCGATCACACCAGGTATTATTCTTAATAACTTCAACATGTTTTCCTCCGTTACTTAGTGGTAGATTCATTATTTAATAAGTAAACATTCATTATTAAACAAAATTAATAGATGCAACTACTAAATTAATTATATTACTAACGCATGCGTTAGCCATCCATAAATCCTCAGATTCACAACAGTGAATGGAAGTTTATATCGTACTCCCATGGTAGTTGAAGAAGGAAAAATTGTGAATTTTTTACTGATTTTTCTTCTTTCCGATAGTGTTTATGTTCCAAAGTTTGAGTTGTTAAGACCTATTGCAATAAAGATGCAAGATACTAGGATAAAGAGGAGAATGATCGCAGCAATGACCTTCCAGATACCTCGGTAACTGAACCAACAACAAATTGCTGATAAGATATAAGCACTTAGGAATAATGGCACATACCTAGCCCCTACTCTTCCATAGATAAATATTTTAAAAATCAAGCACGCAATGAGTAGTACAAGAATGGAAACAATACCTAAATATTTTCTCAAAATGCCCCCCACTTCCCATGATAACCATTACCATATTTTACCATATGTAACAAAAAAAAAGGACGCATAGTAGAAATAAAATATTTGCTTATTTCACTGTTATCTCTTATAACTTCCGTTCATCTTATTAAACTAATCTGCTATTTAGTTGAATAAGAAAATAAAAGACAAGGAATTTAATAGTCTTAAGCAGTTTTAACAACAGCAACTTCATATACTTTTTGAGTCTTACCAGATTCAGTTGCTAAAATGGTTAGCATCTTAGAACCAATTACAGACATTGGAATTGATGCAGAAGGTGATCCACTTGTTAATACTTGTGAGAATACACCATCAATAAAAAGTGATAATGTGTGGTTTGCTGCCGTAGCAGTAATTTGTACTGAAGTGGCAGTTACACCACTAAATGAGTAAGTGTAAGTACCGTTATTAAATGTAGGAGTTAATGTTCCACCTGTACCAGTTAAAGATAAACCTGTAAGCCCTCCAGATGGCGTTAGACCAAGTGAAGGCTGTCCACTTACTTTAATAGTAGCTTCAAATGGAATGAAATCTTCTTTTTGAGCATCTGTTTTAACGTTTGTAACGATACCATTGAATGTCCAACTTGCTCCTAATGAAGAAGGGAATAGGATTGTAAATGGTGTTAGCGCTCCAGAATTAAATGCATTATAAACAGCGATTTGACCAGTAGTATCAGCTGGATTAAAAGTCCCAGAAATATTCACCTCTCCACCATCTTTTAGACCTTGAATAAACGTTTTCCAACCATTACTATCTAAGTTCGTAGTTTCTAAAGTATCTGCAGATAATTCTAAACCACCAATTGAATTAAGCTCTGTAATATTATTTGCGCCAATTTGTAATTTTGTACCCATTGCAGCAGTAGCCATTTTTTTATACCTCCTTGTATTTAACGTGAATATTAAAATTCAATCGATTGTAATCTAATTCTTGTTCATATAGATCTTTAACATTATTAATTGAAAGCATTTGGATTAAAGGTCCATTCACCCCAATATTTCTACCTAAAAAACTAATAATCTTGTCTTTTACTAGCTTAAATAACGTCTGAACCTCTTTGTATGAAGGATGCAAAATGTCTAAAACATAAATTCCTTCTACATCAGTTGAAGGTCCATTTAAATTGATTGGATAATTCACATCATCCCTGTAATAAGTCATAAATGGTCCTTCTTCACCTTCAATAGCGTGAATTGGATAGATGTTTCCGTTTAGTTCCGGGATATTGCTTAATTCAAAATATAATGCTTCTTCAAATGTCATAAAATTTTATCCACCTCAGTAAGCATTGTTCTAATAATTATTTGTTTAGCTTCGCCTTGCTTTGAATCGTTGGAACCACGTAAATAGTTATAACCTGGAATATACCTTCCTCTTGACCCATTAGGACCGCGACTAAAAAATCCGTATTCTTGAGATGCTGGATAATATGCTCGTTTACCACTTTTACTTATCTTTACAAAGAAACGGTTAAATCTCCTATCCATTACTACTTGAAATACTTTTTTACCTTTAGTCCTCGTTTTTTCAGGCCTTAAAATGATTCCTTTTTTAAGATTTCCAATTTCTACAGGTGTGTTCTTTTTAGCTTGTTTAAATACAACATTCGCACCCTTACGAGCTGATTTAGTGACTATTTTTTGAGGTATTTTCTCCAGTTGTCCCAGCGTTTGTTCTAATTGCCTATATCCTTCGATTTCAACCATTACTTCTTCACCTTCTTACAGTACCAAAGTAATTCTTTCTTCAAATCTTCCGGATCACTTACACTTATTACTTCATAAGTGTCATTTCCATGAACTATCCTCATGGTTTTATTCATTCCTGAATAGAAATAGGTACGAAATTTCACTTCGACACTATTTTGAGTCTGATTAGCAGCATAAAACTCTTTACCTATCAGAAATTCTTTAGATGCCCAAACTGTGCGGACATCATTCCATACATTAACAGTTTGACCTGTAGAATCTCTTCCCGACGGTGGAGATTGAATTGTGATTTTATTATTCATACGGCCTATCCTCATGGTGCCACCGTATTATATTTCAGTTGAAATAGAATTTCTTTTAATGAAAATGCTAGTTTATCGGCCTTTCCGACAACTTCGCGATTTAAATACCAGTGATTCACTAGTAATTTACAAGCTAGTTTATAAAGTTCACTTTCTTTATCAACATTTTTGTTAGATGATCCAACTACAAATAAATCAGCAGCTATTACTAAACTATTAATATCTGAATCATCATCATTAAAATCAATTCTTAAGAACGATTTTGCTTCATTTAGTGTTAGCATCTTTTGTCACCTTCTCTTTAGGTGATGCTTTAGGCTTAACTTCTTCTTTGCTAGTTTCTTCTTCAACAGATTCGGCTTTTTCTTCTTCTGTTGGAGTTTCTTGTGTTTCTCCCTCAACAGATTCAGTTTTGTCCTCTTCTATTGGTTCTTCTTTATGAACGATAACCTTTTCTTCTGGTGGGACAAATATATCTGCAATATCATTAGTTACCCACGCTTCTGCTACATCATCCCTTACATCGATGATATCTCCAGGTACATATGAAAATTCACTACCAGCCATACTGACTTTCATTTTTACTTTTGGCAATAGCCTACACCTCCAATTATAATAAAGAGCGCCACTAGGACGCTCTATCTAAAAATTTATTAAGTTGCTGAGTTAGCGTAATATTTAACTGCTGCAGTATCAGTTAAAACTGAGTCATGTCGGCTGAATGCTACGAATCCAACTTGTCCTGAATCGATAAACTTCTCACCCATACGGAAGATAGAAAGATCCATAACATCACGAATGATGAAAGTAGATAAGTCACCGAAAAGAAGGGACTTAGCATTAGCTGCCATTGTAGGCATATCTTGATTAATTGTGTAATTGTAGTTAAGGATTTTATCTGGCTGACCTTGAACTAATCCTGGCTGCCATAATGGATTGCCTTGAGAATCTTTTAATTTTCGAATTGCTTTTAATGAGTTGTCATTAAGCATAAATTCGCATAATCCTGACTCGCGGTAAGCTGGATCTACAGAGTGAATTAAATCGATTAAATCATCGTAAATAATTGATGTAGTTTGTCCAGTAGTACCTGTTTTACCTAATGTTGCATTTGTTAATACACCTGTAGGTTGACCAGAACCAGTACCTACTGTGAAATGTGTATTTGTGATTCGACCGATACGAGTCGCAATAATTTTACGAATATACGCCTCGATATCAAATGCTGAATCTTGTAATAGTTCAATAGGAATTAAGAATACTTTTGATGTATATTTGTAAGCTCCTAGATTTAATTGACTGAATACTGCATCAGTCGCATTACCTGCAGCTGTATTTTCACCAACGATCGCCCCTACGTTTGCAGTATCATCTACTTTTGGAATCGGTAATGTATTACCTGTGGTTGTACGAAGAATTGTAGATTTTACTTTACGCATACCACCGAATGCTTTTAAAGATTCAATTAATGAATTATAAAAACCTTGTGGCACTGTGAATCCACCAGCTGAACCAGTTACTGCTGAAAGTGCACGACCTTCAAGTTGTGCTCTACCTTTTCCAAGAATTGAGCGTTCTTCGTTATTTAATTCAGCCATACCAGATATTAAGAATTTGTTAAATGCTGAACGGTATTCTTCACGATGAGTAAATGGTACATTTTCTTGTGAATCAGTACGTTGTTCGCCACCTACTAAACCTGCACCTGAAGAATCGCGGTACTCGTTATTCTCTTGCTCAAGTTGATATTGACGTTCATGGCGTTCGATATCTTTCGTTAAAGTATCAATTTCTGTATTCATACGATCATAAGCTATATCATCTTCAGCAGTAAAACCGCCTCTTTTTTCTGCATCATCAATTAATTGTCTTGATTCAGCGACAACTTTTGCTCGTTTTTGTCTTAATTCAATAATTTTCTTCATATTGACTCTCCCTTATCTATTTTTATTGTTTTTCTGATAAATTAAGCTTCTTACGCATTAAATCTATCTTTTTTGAAAAATCATCGTAGCTTGGATTTCTTGAACGTTGGAATGCCTCGAAAACATCTTCCATTGACCTAACTCCAGCTTCCGATTGAGGATATGCCGGGAAAATAACAGGACTTACTTCATAAAGTTTTGCTTTTTTAATGGTCCTTAAAGCGATTTCATTTGTTTCATCCCATTCTTCTACTTCTGGAACAAAAGTGAATGATGAGCCAGTAACATCTCCACGTTGGACGGTTTCAACGTACTTGTCAGCCCATGAAGGCATTGTAATTTCATACCTTAAGCCAATGTCATCCTCCTCTAATAAGAGTGTCCCGGAAGTAGAACGACCTAATATTTCGTTCCAATCATGATTCCAGGCTGCGATCACATCACCATTTATGGCATCAAAAAAAGCGCCTTTTTCGAAGCGCTCCTCAAATTTGTAGTAATATCCAATTGTATTGGAACGTTCTCCCCATTTCACTGCATAGCCGAAAATCTTACTAGGTTCAACATCACTATTGTTCGCCCGAATCTCCGGCGCTAGTGTCAGACTTCGTTTTTCTTTGTTTTCCATCTCCTCCACCTCCTTTCGGTGCTTGGTCGATTGGATTTATTACTGCATTTACAGCAACCATGGCACTATTCACCAATAATTTATCTGCAGCTTCATCATCACTTGGGTTATCCCCTTCAGCTTCTCTCCACTCATTAGCAGTAATTACACCGTTTTGACGTTTAATTTGCAGAACTTCATTCCTCGTTTTTGAGTCACCTCGAAGAATAGAGTTTACATTAAATTCGATAATGATTTTGTCCATTTCAAAGTCTGATAGGCATTTAAAACGAATTGCTTGTTCAATTCTTTCGAGCCATGGTCTAATACAGTTTTGAACAAACTCTAAAGACTGTTGCTCCATGCTTGCAAAAGAAGCTTTTTCTAAATCACCAATCATGTGAGGTGGAACGCGATAAATTTGAGCTATTTCACGCTTTTGAAATGATCTACTCTCAAGAAATTGACTATCTTCTGGAGCAAGTCCAAGTTGATGATATTTCATCCCTTCTTCAAGAATTGCAATTCTATGACTATTAGTTAATCCTTGATGCATTTCATTCCATGAACTTCTAAGATTATCTTGTGCTGTTTCAGATAAGTTACCAGGATGTTCAATAACTCCACCAGGTTTTGCACCGTTCCCAAAATACCTTGCACCATATTCTTCTAGAGAAAGAGTTAATCCTAATGTTTCTCTCATTAATTGAATCGGACTGTATCCTTGACGACCATCATATCCTAACCCTGCAATATGCAGCACTTTCTCAAATGGTAAAACCACTTGCTCATTAGTTGTAGGAATAATAGTCCAATAACAGAGTTTTAAACTCTTAGGATTTCGTTCTAAAGTTGTTTGGTCTGGCAATAGAGGCCATAACTCAACAATTTTTCCATTGCCATCTCTTATAATTTCAGCATAAGCATTCCCGTAAGATAGCAAATGGTGAACCATAGTTTCCCAAAAATTAAAAGCTGGTATTTCTGTATTAGGCTTATGATGTACAACAGGCCAAAGTGGATGTTTTACTGCTATTTCTTTACTACCGTTAGCACTTTTCTTATAGACTCTGCACTCTAACGAAGCAATGGTTTCAGCAATAATTCTTTGACATGCATAAACAGTGGCCTGTTGCATCGCTCTAAATTCATTAACTGATTGACCTGAAGCAGTTTTTCCTCCAGTCCATAGATCATAAAGCCAACTACCACTTGTTGCTTGAGATAAGGGTAAATCTCTTTTTTCAAATAAACTTGTAAGGAAGCCCATTATTTTTTATTCACCCCCTTCCTAGCACCCATTACAGCTACTCCCATGCAAAGCAATCCGCACAATAAAAACATCACTGCAGGACTCACTAAATAAGTACCTACTGAAAAACTTAAAAAGCCAAATATTCCAATGTAATCATTTCTATCCATGTTCTCACCTACCTTATAACGAAACAAATCCTCTTCCTTCATAAACGCTTGGTAATGGTAAACCTCTCATCGCTCGAGCATATGCATTGATTAGAGAAGCGATTGGGTCAATTTTATCTGCACTTCGCTTTTTATCTAATTTAAAGTTACCGTTCGAATCCATAATTGTAACTGCATTAGACACAGCCCAAGTCAATAATCCATCACCTTGATGTACTGCATTACCTTTATAAACCTGTATTCTCCAATCTGCAGTAGGTTCAGCTAGAACTTTTAAATATTGAGGGATAATGACACATGTAAAACCTTTTTTCTCCATATTTATCGCAAACTGCGAAGCATTCCACTCGTCATAACATAATTCAATAACATCAAGACTGTATTCTTTCACCCTATCCACTATGAACTTCTCAACATCCTCTTGATCAATAACTGCACCAGGAATAATTGTTAAATATCCATTTTCTACGAATAAATCAAAACGAATATCTTGAATTGCCATTCTCTGTTTATATTTATCTTCCGGAATAAAAGAGTGGTGAACTGCAGCAAACTTTCCGTCTAGTCGTCCCATAAAGGTAACACTAGTTAAGTCTTCTTTTGCAGATAAATCGACCCCAATAAATACTTTGGTATTTCTAAAGTCTTCCAAACCAAATTTAGCTTCACATAGGTTCCACTTGCTCAATTCCATGTATCCATTTTCTTTCTTATCTAACCAAATGTTCATGTTCTTTGTCATGAATCCGCGCATTTTTTCCGGTTGCTCTAGTGCTACCTTTATATCAGAACGCAGTGAATCTAATCCTTCTTCATAAGTACCTACGATCGGATTTGCCTTTATCCAATTTCGTTCATCCTTAATGTCGTCACCTTCATCAAGTTCACAAATTAGAGCGAAATAATCATCATTTTCTACTACAGTATTATCAGGATCTAACACTTTAGTTACATACTGATATTCCTTGAAACACGGTCTAGATAAGTCAAAGCCTGCTGTTGTGATTACTACCATTAGAGGACTTTTACGAGCAACCATTCCTGATAGAATGACATCATAAATTTCAGATGTTTCGTGAGCATGATATTCATCGACAATTCCTACAGATGGGTTTTTTCCATCTCCCAATTTTCTAGTTTCTTTTGAAAGTGGCTGGATAATCGAGTTAGTTTTAGTTCTGGTTACTTTTCCATATGAGTCTTTGTAGGTGCTTTTAAGAATATCGGCGTTCCTTATCTGGTCTAAAACGGCATTATATACTTCATCTGATTGTTCCTTAGACCAACCAGTTATATATACCCTGTGTTTCTCATCGCTTAAGAATGTTTCATAGGTTGCAATTAAAGCTAATAGCTGTGATTTAGCATTTTTACGTGCTAACTGGATATAAACTTTACGAAATCGTCTAGATCCATTTTTCTTATTGATAAAGCAAAATATATTAGCAACGATAAACAATTGAAAATCCGTTAAGATAATCGGTTGTCCTGCTAATATACCTTCAGAGTGTTTAAATTCTTTAGCCCACTCATTAAAATCCTCAAGAATATCTACATCAAAAGTAAAAGGACAATCATCATCTTGTATACGATTTATGTCCTTAATAAAACGTTGCGCTGCCCAAATGTGCTTTTTACAAGTAACTAATTCACCCGAAACAATTTTATTGGCATAATCCCAAACTCTTTCGATTGGAGTCATAGGCGATCACCAAATCTCTTTTGTGAAGCAGTCTTTTCTTTAGCTTCATTATTTTTAGGAATAACAAGCTTACATCTAGAAGAAATGGTTAATCCAAGGTCCATTGCTGATTGTCTAGATTGCTTGAAGAATTTATCTTGATGAGCTATAAGTGTTTCAAATTTTTGACTTAATGGATCTAAATTAATTAACTGATTTGAGATTTTAACGTACATGTTTTTAGCAATTAAAAAACGAGCTAATGCATCAACATCAAGATTTGTCATAATCCCGATTTGCATTAACTCGTCAGCTATTTTTTTAAATTCTCTTTTTAAATTGCTCGGAAGGTAAGCAGGTGGTTTGACCTTATCAGACGGGGCTTTAACCTCTGTTGCTTTCCGTTCCTCAATCTCTTTTTTTGTTAAATTCTTATTTCCTTTAATCAAAAGTAAGTCGATTGGTTGTCTTTGCCCTGCCACGCATGCTCACCTCCTTCTGAAAAAACCCGTGGGGAATTTTTTGTGTGTCTGTGTGGATACAGGGTATTATAGCCGCGAGTCCTAGCTTTTTTGATACCCCTACCCCTTGTCCGAATACCATTTATCTCGGGCAAGCTATCTTTTGGTACAAGCCATACTAAAGCGATTAGAATATGGCACATACCGTCAACCATTCTTGTGATCTACCTTGTTATGGCATGAATGACACAAAGCCTCAAGGTTATTCT
The DNA here is from genome assembly GCF_900112535.1 of Bacillus sp. UNCCL81. Taxonomy (NCBI): domain Bacteria; kingdom Bacillati; phylum Bacillota; class Bacilli; order Caryophanales; family Bacillaceae; genus Bacillus; species Bacillus sp. UNCCL81. The sequence goes on from NZ_FOMF01000002.1 coordinate 1,077,119, forward strand.
TATCTAATCTCTTAGACCAATCCACTTTTATTTCTACAATATGATGGACCACATCAGCCAAGGTTATCTTATCTTCACGTATACATTGCTGGCATAGTCCAAGGTCTCTTCTCATTACTGAGTCTCTTACCTTCTTCCATAAGCTAGAGACATAGAATGATTTGCTTCTTTGGTCACGTTTGTGTTGATCGTATCGTTTAGCACGTTCGTTGTTATGTAGATCTTTAATGTACTGGTGCTTATCGCAATATGAATTACGTGTTAAGTTATGGCAGCCATGTTTATTGCATGGTCTTAATGGTTTGTTAGCCATTGTTATTCAACTCCATATAAAAAAGCACTCACCTAAGTGAATGCTTTTCTCTAATTAATGGCCACCACCACCACCTGGATCTTTCATTATTTAAACCGCCTTCCTTAATTTTTCCCAAGTTGTCACTAACTTCTTATCACTAATATCGTAGGATTTAATCATTAAGGTAATTCCATTGTCATTTATTTCTTTAATAAATGAATTACCTGTTTCCCAAAGCCAACTATGAATATTTGTAGTTGATAAGCCACAAGGAGCATTTGCAATTGCTGTACCAGACACTCTTAATTCAAGTACATTGATATCTCCTTTGTAAAAAACAACCAATTAATAATCACCATTAAATATTCCTTTATATGCAAGATATATATTATTGGAATAATCAGGTTTTGGTGGTTGTAGGTTTTGGTGGTTGTAGTTTTTGGTTTTCTTTCAAAAGCTTTTCTTGACATCTCTGTCTCTAACGATAGCTTGTAGTTGAGGAGTCATCCCTCTCATATCATATCTAAAACCCATCTTTCCTTACCTCCTATGTCGATACATTTCGACAAAAAGGAAGTTGTTTCCTTTTCAAAGCTCCATTTCTTCTTGGGTATATATCTCTATTCATTCCCATTATTTCTTTCCAGTTTATGAGGTATCATCCTTTTCTTAGGTGATCTAATCTAAAAAACTTATTTTTTTGTTCTATAGATAAGTGATCCGCAATCTTCATAAGCACAACTCTTTGGACAAAATTAATAAGCATCCTTCTAGGGATGCTTATTAGCTATATCAATTCTTCAATTAAATTCTTTTCTTCTTCGATATATTTATCTATTAACTGCCAAATAGCCATTTCATTATTTTGAGTTGATGTAATAAATAATCGAAATTCATCTTTACTTCCTTCTTTTTCTAAAAACGAGGCACATTTAAAAATAACGTCGTTTAAATTATCCCTTAATTCTTCGGAAAAATTATTTTCATTATCCAAATTAATCCAAATAAATACTTTATGATTTAGTAGTTCTAATTTAACATTCTTTTTTTCATTAATATTAAGTTCTTCTTTTGTTTTTCTAACTAAATGCAAAACCTTTGTTATGTGATCCATTAAATCACTTTGCATTCTTCTCTTTTCTGATAACAATATAGTGATTGTCCGATCTTTTCTCTTGTTAATTGTATCTCTATATGCATTATAAAAAAGTATAAATAATGAACAAAAAGAAATAATTAAAGTGCAAATATTTAACCAGATCATTTTCTCCCTCCTTATTGACAACTTCATATTATCAAATAAGCAAAATGAGAACCATCTTTATTTTCAACAAAAGGAGATTTATTCCTTATAAACCAGATCTATTAGAAATAAGGAGAGAAAGGGGAAACCATCCCTAATAGATTCAGTTTACAAAGAATAAAAAAAGAAGCCCTTACTCAAGGACTTCTCTTTCGCAAGTACAGATTATTCAGTTGTCAAAGAACCAGTAAATAGCAAAAGAGGATTTATAAATTCTCTTTAATACAAATTTAACACATTATAAAGCAAATGTTCTGCCGTGTTTCTGCCATTTATCTGCCAAATTTCTGCCACAAATTATTTTATTTTTCACCCAATCATTTAATCGTCAACGATAATTTTTCAAATAGTTTTAATTATTTTACAGAATTCTTATATTTTGAGAAATACATGTCTTTTGAAAGAAAATCAAATTCATTTTTTGACAACTTAAACATTGATTTGTCCGAAATAATTAATCTTTCTTTTCTATCTTCTCGTACTCCTTGATTATTTAATGTAGATAAACTGGTACCAAAGAGCTTTACTGCTGAAATATTCGAAAAATTCCCTTTCAACGCCCTTTCTATGTCACTAATAGAAGTTTCAAAAGTTGAATGTGGAACTTTTAAAAATACTACTCCACCATTTGGTAATTGCTTATTTGCTTTTTTCAGAACTGATTTTATGTTTTTTAATTCATAATTTTGCTCTGGAAATTTTATTATATACCTAGTTTTTAATTTCCCGCCAATATCATCATTAAATAAATCTTTTTTTGATACTTCTCTACTTTCCAAAACACTATTAACTGTATTATTTTCAAGTATTTTTTGAATTGGGATCTTCAAATATCTATCTTTTGATCTTATTTTATATTTTCCATCTACTGAAATATAATCAAAAACATTAAATTTCGATTCTACTTCTTTACAAATTAGACTAATGTCTTCATATCTACTCACTTCAAACTCTATTAAAATAGCTTTACCCTCAAGCACCTTTAATTTACTCAATTTATCAATTAGTAATTGTGTAAAAATCTGGTTTCTTTTAAAAATTTCATTTTCAATTGTTTTATTTTTAATTTCTACTTCAATAAGCCTATCATCTATTTTAAATTTTAGATCATTTGAATTTCCCTGCTTTGGTTTCTTAAATTCAACCTTTGCATCATTTAATTCTAGCATGGTTCCTACTTCAAGCTCCCATATAATGTCGTGAAATTGTTTGGAATCTCTAAGGCGCATTTGAATTTCTTTTAAGTTTGCTAGTTTGTTATAATTAAATCTCAATAAAGATCCTGCGTTGTTCAAAATGTGATAGTATTCTCCCAAAACAATATCATCATTCTTTTCAATCTCCGCTCGTCGTATCAGATAATCTAACTCGTACTTATAATGAACAAAAGGATGATATAAATCATAATGATTTCCTCTTTCCTTCAAAAAAGATTTTCTTTCTACATTTGCAATTTGTTCCTCAATCCAATCATTTCCGATAAAACTTCCTAAAAACTCAATATTTTCTTTGTTCATTCATTTAACTCCTGACATAAAACAAATTTATAAAAAATATATTTTTCAGACTTTAAAAACATTAATTATTAATATTTAGAGAGTAGGAAAGCTATTTATACAAAAGCAAATTATATAGTTAGAGTGTTTCACTCTTAGAAAAAAAAATGAAATATTAGTATTATTAATTTAATTTTACCACAAACTTTTTCAAAGACTCTATTAATTAAAATTGTTAAGAATTAATACTAAAATATAATTCTATAGACAACATTTCTAGAACATTCTTAATTTCAATCTAATAAATAATAAACTACTACTTATAAGATAATCCGAAAAATTGGAAAAACATGTTAAAATTATGTAAAAGGGGGAATATAATTGCTAAGATGTATAAATGCAAACAAAGATACTTTTATTGCATCAACTTGTGTAGAAGAATCTATACGTAAACTATCGAGAGAACGTGGTCTTTTCTGTCCAAACTGTGAAAATAATGTAGTTTTTAAAAAAGGAGAAAAAGTCAGAGCTCATTTTGCTCATTATAAATCTGATTGTGTAGTAACTAATTACGAATCAGAAACCTATTCCCACATAAAAGGTAAAGAGATATTGTTTAATTGGCTAATAAAGAACTTTCCTACAGCTGAGATTGAATACGAGGTTTATATAGCAGAAACTAGACAAATAGCAGATATTTATGTGGAGCATACTGAAGCAGAATTAAAAGGTATTCGCTGGGCAATTGAATTTCAGCATAGTCCACTTTCCAGTAAAGAATGGAAGCAAAGACACGAACTATATCAATCAGCAGGTATTCAGGATTTTTGGATTTTAGATAAAGCTAAATATATGAAGTTTTCAACCGCAAAAGGAATTGAGAATGCTCGTCTAAGAAAAGACTTAGAAACAGAAATTTTTAAAGAAACAGGTCTATGTTATTTTTTAGATTTAGAACATTCCGAGATAACCATTGATTTTGAATTTACCTCATCTTACGAAAGAAGAATAGTAAATAGATTGGAGGTAAAAACTGAATATATTTACCATAATCCAATAAAACATTCCTGCCATATTAATAAAGTCAACATTAAAGTAAATAAAGAATTTTTGTACGGAGTTTTTGTTTGTAATGAATTGGAAGACCGTATGAAAAGTAAGTTGAGCAGTATCTTGCATACACTGAAACGAAAAGAACAGAAAAGATTAGAAGAGGAATTAAAAATACGAGCAATTGAAAAAAGAAAATTTGCAGAAGAGAAATACGGTGAAGATTTAACTAATATTATTTGGGAATTCATGAGGGAAAACAAAGAGGAACTCGCTGAAGATATTAGAAACCTTAGAAATCATGAATTCTTTGATAAATATGATAAACTTATCAAAAATTTGTTTTCTTTATTAAGTGAATTCAAGAGCTGGAAAGAAGAAAATGACTTATTAAATAAATTCCTAACAACAATCAACTATGAAACTGATTTTTACAAATTAAATTTCCTTGTTGAACAGAACTCTAGTACTTTACAAAAATATTTAATAGATAAAGATAGAAAGAAGTTTGAATTAGTGGAGTATGTATATAAAAAACATCGAGATGTATTGGAAAAGCTTACAACATATAGAACAAAATATGTTTACAAAAAATTAGAAGGAATAAAGTCTTCTTTAAAGCCATGGGAAGATAATCCAAGCGTTATTGATTACGCCCTCCGGTATCGCTACCTTAAATCAAAAGAAGAAATTGATGAATGCATTGAACAAATAAACAGCAAAATAATTATTAAAAAACCAACTTCTTTAGTTTTGGACCCAATGGATTTGGAATAATTCAAACTATATAATTCTGTCAACCACCTTTCGCAAATTTAGTGCCAAAGGTGGTTTTTAATTAACAATACTTTTTATAACCAATGAGTTCATCATATCTAATAAACTGTTGAACTGACACAGGTGAAGTAAAGCCATTTCTATCATGTATTTTCATTAACATTCATTTGTAGTTCCACACTTACAAAAATATGTATAATTTAAATTTGCACATAAAAAAACCACCTTGTAAGGTGGCAATTTGTCATGATAGTACTAATTCCTCCAAATGTCTTTGATAATTTATTCTTACAATCTCATCACTTTGTCTAATCCAGTATTCTTTACTGTATTCAGACCAAATGGTTAACCATTCTATATACATGTCACAATCAGATTTGCTCAATTTTAACATCTCCTTTCTATTAAGCTACCAAATTTATGCTCCTTAATATTTAAAATTGATCATGGCTTTATCTAGAATATCTTGGTCCACTCCTATATAGCGCAAAGTAATTTCTGGCTTAGAATGGTTAAAAAGTTTCTGTAATAGAGCAATATCTTTTGTTTGTTTATAGAAGTGGTATCCAAATGTTTTTCTTAATGTATGTGTTCCGATATCTTTTAACTTGAATTTTATAGCAGCTTTTCTTAATATCCGATATGCCATAGATCTAGTGATAGGTCTATTTTTCCCTTGACGACTCTTAAACAAATATTCCTTACTTTTTTTTCCTAATACAAATGTGTTAAGTTCCCTTCTTAACTCTGGATTAATACGAACCCACTTCTTTTTTCGAGTTTTTTGTTCTCTTATAATGATGTGAATACCAGTTACATCAGACACTCTTAAATTAAGAATGTCTGAAATACGTAAACCTGTATATATCCCCATTAGAAAAATCATATAATTACGGTCATTTTCAGCTTTTAAGAATTCTTTTATTAATTCAATTTTTTCTATGTCCCTTATCGGTTGAACAAAATTCATTTACTTCCTACCTCCTCAAATACTTCTAAATTGAGAATGGTAGCTAATCTAAGAAGAGCCTTTGCCTTAATACGATGATAATTTCGTTCAGACATTCCTAATTCATTAAAAACCTCATAATCAAAAATACTATCGTCTGTCATATAGCGTCTTATGAGTATTGCTCTTTGAAGGAAACTTAATCGGTTAACTGATAACTGCATTCTTCCCAGGAAGGCTTTTCTAAAATTTTCCTTATCTACACTTTTTATTGCTGCATGCTCAACGCTCGAATGAATGATATTTGTTTTACTTGGAGGTTGAAAGGTATATGTTTGTGTAATGCTAGGAAAGTCTGTTTCACCGGACTTTAAAAGCAGATATCTATACTTTTCAAACTCTGATTCTAATTTTATTTTCGTTTCTTTTTCATTAACTTTTGGTAGATCAAAGTCCAGCTGCACGCTTATTCCCCCTAACCAATTAAACTAACTACTGATTCAAGAGCTGAAGGATTCAAAACTTCAATTAATGTACCCTTCACCCAAACCTCTACTTCTCAAAATTCCAGTAATCTCAAGTTTTGCTAAAGCATTATTAATAGTTGACTTTGTATAGCGAGAACCACCACCGATTTCACCGCTTATAATTGTTAATTTTGTTCGACCATTTAATTCAACGACTAAGGCTCGAATTGCTTGTCCTTCTGTAAAAGAAAGTTTGTTTACCAATGTTCTTGTACATGTAACTAATTTCACTTAATTCTCTCCTTCATGATTTATTTTTCGGTTAGGTATTAATAAATTACTTAACGGTCTCTTGAATGAGTTTTGCAATGAAACTAGCTAATTTATCTTCATACTCTCTTTTAAGCCTTTCGATTTCTTCACGTAATTGTGTATTTTCATTCATGATTCTTTTAGAACGAACTACTTCATATCCCATTTTGTTTTGTAAACTTGTTATTTCTTCTTGTTGCTCTTTTATTTTTAACTCTAATAAGGTTTTATGGAATGCAGCTTACTAATTTGAGCATTCGTTTTTTTCATAATTACATTCTCCTTTTAGTTCTGATTTTCTAAGGACCCGCAATAAGCTATATTAAGCATGTCCATTTTTTTATTTGTTTTCTTCTAAGTAGTTTTGCAATCTCTCTTTAGCGATTTCTCGTCGGAAAGAAGTCGCTTTATTTTCTATTGTTAAACTGGTTTCAACTAAACGGTCATATGAACGTGGTCCGATCTGAATAGAAAGTTCAACTGGTTTGAGATTAGAAGTATAAAAGATTGGTAGTTTTTTACGGTAACGACCGTCAATAATGTTAAACATCACTTCTTGGACCCAATCAGTTAGTTTTTCGGCTCCAATATCATCTAGTACTAAAAGATCACATTCTAAAAGAGCCTTCATAATTTGCTGTTTTGTTTCTTTGTTGTCATTGTTAAACGTGCTTTTTATACGCTCTAATAGTTCTGGTACACTTTGAAAAACAACAATATATCCTTTATTATTTAATACATTTGTTACAGCTGCAGCTAAATGAGATTTCCCATTTCCGTATGCTCCCCAAATTAATAACCCATCTTGTTTCCAATTAGGGTATTCTTCAATATATTTCCTTGTAGCTTTAAAAGCGTGCTCCGTACCTTCTCTATGTTGAAAGTTCTCCAATGTTGATTGTGTAAATTTATCGCCAAGATTACTTATTGAAAATAGTCTTTCAATATCCGCACGCTTTTGAAAGTTCTCCATTTCTCTAATTCGATTATGCTCAATTTCTTTCATGCATTTACATACTGGTTGAACCCATCTATCAATATTTAAAATTGAAATTTTAACTCTATGCTTTGGAATGAATGTTCCGCAATGGTCACATGTAATTCCTTCATGATTTTCATCACAAGCCGATGTATTCAATATCTGGTTGATCGCTTCTTTTAGACTCATCTTTTAATTGCTCCTTTCGTTTTTTGAAAGCAATATCATCTGCGTAAACATCATCCATCGATTTTATATTTCTCCTTTTCCAGGATACTAATATCTTTACTGCATATGCCCATTGTTTATTTTGAGCTAATGCTCTTTTCATTGATTCAATTACTAAACTTTCGTCACAATCTTTACACCAATAGAGAATATCTTCCGTAATATACGGGTTCAGTACTCCGAAATTGTTTTCATAAAATATAATTGCATCATCTTTATTAACATCATCAACAACTGGCTCATTTTCTTTCGTGACAGTCACTTCGTCTTTTTCTTGTTGTTGTTCTTGTTCTTTTTTATATTCTTTTTCTTGTTCTTTTTCTTTTTCTTTTTCCTCTCGTGACGTATTATGTGACGGGATACGTGACGTATATAACTTGAAAAGCTTTTCATTCTTCTCAATATTTTCTGCAACAAATTCAATCAAAGTTTTATCTTTAACAAGTGAAATTTCTTTCTTAACGCAATCTTCGATCGGTTTTCCTAATCGCGGGAAATTATATTTAGCCCAATTTTTAATTGCTAATTCTCTAGTTTCTGGATTGTATTTAATTATTTTGTGGTTGTTTTCAAAACGATCCATTAACTGATTAATCGTTTCAATTGAATAGCCAGTATGAAACCCCATCTGCTTTTTAGTGATTTGATAAATACCGATTTGTGAAGCGTTCGGATTAGTAATTAAATACAGATAAAAGTATTTGTCTTCAGGCGTTAATTCTTCCAACACCTTTGGATCATCCCAAAAAATAGTTTGTACTGATCTAAATAAAGCCAATAAACTCACCCCGTTTAATAATAAAGTCCTCTATTTTTATAAAACGTGTATTTTCCGTTCCTAACCATTTGCTTAACAAGAACTCTTATGGAACCTTCTGTTCTTCCAACCGCAAAAGCCAATGTTCTTATATCATCTGTTTCATAAAACTTACAAAGATATTCCTTTTCATCTTCTGTAACAGGTGTACCATAATTAAAATGAAAGTCCGGATGATAGGTCATCCTTCCTTGTTTATCAAATTCGTAAACTTCTTCCATTCTTATCCCCTCCTATTGCTAATCCAATGGATCAATGCAATAATGAAGTTGTCTAGGCAACATTATTGGCTGATCCTTTGGGTTGGCTAATTTTTTATTTTAGCTACACCTATATAGCTAATTTCTCGTACGTATTGAACTATACAATCGATGTCATCATGCATCATTCCTTCTGGTTGAGATAATGTTGGTTGACCTTCAAAAATTTCTTCATTACAACCAATACATTCACTTACAATTAAATCTCCTTTATTATTCAAATCATTCACCTCCTTCAGAAATATTCCATTTTTCAGTAAACAAATTTCGCAAATAAGTTATAAATTTAAACTAAGCTAGGTCTCCAAGCGTTTATGTAGTTAATTGCTTCCTCATACTCATGTTTACGTATATCTCTAAAACTGTTTACTGCAAAAATATTTTTTAAATCTCTACCAATAGCAGCATGAACTTTTTGAACTGTATCTAAAATATCTGAGTTGATTTTTCCGTTATTCCATAATTGATAAACTCGCTTGTTCTTAGCGTTTTGAACCATTCTTTGTTGACCAAAATCTAAAGTTAACTGGTGATTTAATTTATCTTCTAAGGATGCTAAACGTTCATCTTGTTTCATCATTTCATTAGTCATGGTATGGATCATTTGTAATGGTGTCATTGATGGTAATTGTTGAGTAACTACTTTTTCCATTTCATAAAACTTATCTACATAAGCTACGGTGAATAAAATTCCTTTTTCACCAGTCATTTTGTTTGCTACCATATCGCAACCTTTTTTAGTAAGTAGGAAACATGGTTGTAGCTGTTTTCTTGAATTTAGGTACTCACTTGCTAAAAAGAAATTTTCACTAGGAAGATTTGCCGAGTGAAGAGTTTCTACATACTTACGAATTGATTTCATTAAATCGCTATGTTCTTTTCCAACCATTTCAGCAACTTCTACTGAACTAATAACGTTTACTCCATTATGATTAATAACTTGTAATGTACACATTAAATTTCTTCCTCCTCTGGATTCCATAAAAGTGAATTAAATTTTTCTTTGATTCGCTGAGGACTACACGCTACAGCAATTAACAATCCTGTAAGTCCTCCACCGATTAAAAGTCCCATTGCGTAAAGAGATAACATTAATTTCAGCTCCCCTATCTTTGTTTATTTAACCAATCAAAAAACTGATCTCTATTAACACGTTTTAATCTTCCTAACCGGATCAACGGAAAATCTTTTCTTTCCATCACATCGTATACATGACTTTTAGTACAACTTAATATGTTTGCAATGTGATCTGCAGTTAAAATGATTGGTAATTCTTGAATTGTTGAATTCACGGACTTAATCTCCTTTCAATTGGTTAAACTAACGATACTTCACATCAATTTGATTCTGATTTAGAATCTAATTTTCAAAAAAATTTACAATATCACAATCTAATGTATGAGCTAATATTGGTAACTCATCGGGACGAAATTTATAATGCCCCTTTTCACGTTTGTAATAAACTGAACCATTAGCTAAACCCAATAAATTAGCCATTTCTTCAAGGCTTATCCCCTTTTCAATTCGTTTATTTTTTATAATTTTTAAGTTAATTGGTGTCATTTCGAACCTCCTTTCTGATTCTGTTTTAGAAATTTTATAATCTAAATATACAATTCTGTTTTAGAATCGTCAATACATTTAATTCTGTTTTAGAATTTTTTTCATTTCTATTTTAGAAATGTGTTAAAATTTATTTTAACGAGGTGAACAAGCGTGGCAATTAAAGTTGGATCACGAATAAAAAATTTAAGAGAACATAATAACTGGACACAAAGAGAGTTGTCTGAGAAAATGAATATTTCTCAAAGTGTTATTAATCGAATTGAATTAAATACTCGGCCTGTAAGAGATGAAGAATTACTTGAATTCGCTAACGTATTTAACACAACTACTGATTATTTGTTAGGGAGAACAACTTCTCTTAAACCGACAGAGAAAAATTCTCTTACAGAAATACAAAAATTAGTTAGTGAAAATGGTATTGAAAACATCAGTTTTTTTGATATAGAAAAATGGAAAAACCTATCTGCTGCTGAAATTGAATTAGTAAAACAGCATTTTGAGATGGTTGCTAAGATCGCCGAGCAACGTAAAGAAGAGAAAAAATAAAAAGACACCTAGATAGTGGATCTAAGTGTCTTTTTATAAATACAATAAGTTATTAATTAATTTTTAGGAGGATTCAAATGAAAGAATTAATATATTTAGATAAGGATTTTTTACATTCTTTTATAGCTCAAACTAATGATGGTTTACCTTTAACTACTAATAATGAATACCAAGAACAACGATCTGAGACAAATCAAAAAACAGCAGGAAACAACACGAGAGGATTTGTTGAACTAGAAGCGAACTCTGGAGAATTTAAAATACCAGGTCTACTTAAAACTCCTTCAGGTAAGTTGGTATGGCGCATTGCACCCAATAAAAATAGTTCGGAAATGTATTCATTAAATGAATTGGAAGCAGGTAAAGAGATTATTTCAAAACACTTACATGACAATGCTTTAAATACATTTGAAAAATATCTAAATATTGAAAATAAAATTAAACCAATAAACGAAGCTTCTGTTGGTGACTATGTTAATTTAAAAGGCAGTTTTCGAATTATTGACTTAGGTTATTTAACCAGCTTGATCGGCGATGAATATTTTGAAATATCATTAAAAGAAACGCGCGATTTAAAAGATGCAGAAATTGAGGAAGTAAAAGCTAATAGAGATTTCAATAAAGGAACAAAGAAACACCTAATAGATAAAATCGAGGAAAAATTTAAAAAGATTGAAGATGAATTTTGCAAACCACTAAATTATGTGAATAGTATTCTTAAATATTTAAAAAAGATATCTCCAGTAGAATCATTTTTAATTGTACAGAATGCAGTTATCCCATTGAAACAGACCCATCTTAGAGAATCGGCAAAAGAATTACAATTTAAATATGGAACTGAAGAAATACACACTAATATTACAACAATTGGAAAAATAACTCGTGTTATAGATGAGGCAAAATTAAATACTGAATTCGATCAACTAGATTTCAATGAACAAGCTCCTAAAGACAGTTTTAGTTCTTTTCAGAATTTATTTACTTATTGTTTTAATTTTATTGGACTTTTACCAGATCAAGCAGTCATAATGTCACCAGTTGCTATTTATTTCGAATAAGTCTTCTATTTTTAGAATGTTCAGCCATTAGTAACTTTGCTTCAGCTATTTCACTTGAAATTCGTTTATATTCATTTCTTGATTCTTGGGTGTCTTTTACAATTTCGTTAAATTCTTTTCTAAATAAATTTTTAATTTTTTTATTTAACAAATTAAACACCTCCTATTTACATATTATCAATTAGTATATTCAAAGTAAATTAAGAATAAACTACAATCTTTTCAATGCCCAGAAAATGGGCATTTAATTTTATTTACAAACAGAACAAATATTCCTGTAATTATCACGAAACAACATTAAACACGAACGTATATTCTATGAGGTGCAACATGACAACAACTTATTTAGAAGATTATGTATCAACTTTATATAAAAAAACTGGTATTCTCACTCCAGATGATATTGATATCAAAAAAATATCATTAAAATTAAATATACTACTCACTTTTACAGAACTCGAATCATTTATGACCAATATTTTCCAATTAACTTGTATTAATATAGACTCTCGTTTAAGTGAATATGAACAAAGAGAAGCATACTTTCATGAGTTATGCCACGCACTAAGACACGTAGGAAATCAAATGAATTTGCCTAAATCCTTTTTAGACTATCAGGAATGGGATGCACAACGTTTTACATTATATGCGAGTATGCCCTACCACATGGTCAAAACTCGTCACTGGGACAATCCTAGTGCCTTACAAAGGGTATTTAAAGTTCCATACCACTTATGCGAGAAGCGTTTTAATCAATTAGCCAATCGTTACCATAATTTGAGTATCGGATAATTTTGATTTAATAACTATAATGTTTTATGAGGTGATATTATGAAAGGCAGTTTTAGGAAACGTGGCGACAAATGGAGTTTTGCAGTTGATTTAGGTAAAGATCCAATTACTGGAAAACGAAGACAAAAAACTCGTAGTGGGTTTAAAACTAAAAAAGAAGCACAAGCTGCATGTGCAGAGTTAATCAATGAAGTAGAAAAAGGCGTTTATTTTGAATCGAAGAATATTACTGTTAAAGAAGTTTGGGAAAGAGCACAAGAAATTCGTAAACAAGAATTAAAACCTCTTTCCATTCAAAATTCTGATTACACTGTAAAGAATCATATTTTACCTAAATTTGGTGATATGAACATCAATAAGGTTAATACCTTAATGGTTCAAAAGCATTATCAGGAGCTTTATGAAAATGGTTTAAGTGCGTCTACTGTCCAATATATTCATGTGTACTTTCAAATTATTTTCAATTTCGCTTTGGATTGGGAGATTGTTAAAAATACTCCTCTAAAGAAAGTGAAATTACCTAAGACAGAAAAGAAAATCCCAGTTACATGGTCAATTGAGCAATGTAATTCCTTTCTAGATTTTCTAGAAAAAAGAGAATATTACAAAGAACGATTATTTTTTCTTCTTGCAATTTTCACTGGGATGAGACGCGGTGAAATCTCTGCGCTCCAATGGAAGGATATCGATTCTTGGAAAAAGCAAATATCAGTTACAAAAACAACAATCTCACAGAACGGAAAAGGGTTAGTAATAACTTCACCCAAAACCCCTTCATCCATTCGAAATATTGCAATTTCTGATTATGTATTAGAACAATTAACAGAATATAAAACACATCAGAAAAAAGAATATTTGCAATATGGATTAAAGGTAACTGATGAATCAAATATATTCGACGGAACCGAACCACTGAAATTGTACAACCCAGCAAGTGCAGCTCACTTTTTACAACGTTTTTCAAAGAGACTACATTTACCACATGTAAAATTGCACGGGTTACGCCACACCCACGCAACAATCATGTTAGAAAATGGAGAAAACCCAAAAATCGTACAAGAACGATTGGGTCATAAAAACGTCCAAACAACGTTGAATGTGTACAGTCACCTCACACCAACCATTCAACAACAATCTGCCTCTCGATTTGAAGAATCTTTTTCGAAAAAAATAATAAATGAAATGTGAGCATAATGTGAGCATTTAGGAAAGAAAACTTAATAATACTAATAGTTTCCCCAACTTATATCATAAGTATTACTTATGACCCTTTAAATTAAAATTTAATTCGTTTGAGTTATTTTTAGTTAGTGAGCATAATGTATGCATTGAGTGTGTGAGGCACAAAAAACTGTGAACATTTATAAAGACTCCTAAATCTTACTAGGAGTCTTTATTTTTATATAATTATTATATCAATATTACTGCATTTAATCCGAAAACTCTTCTTCCACCTCTTCCCATCTCTCAGTGATGTTGTACCCGATACCACTGTAATAAATACAATCAGATTCAGTATATCTAAACTCACCAGTATTTCTGTAACTGTTTTGAACAGAACCACCATTTACATTACACAGTTAGACTAAAAGAAACCATACTTTGTTATGATATTGCTTTACTCTTCCTCTTTTTCAATTTTAAGACAAGCAGAAGTAGCGGCGGTTGTATACCAAATAAAAAAAACGCAACATTGCCCATTGTATCCCCAAGTTTAAATAGGTCATTCGTATTTTTCAGGGTCATGGAAATGATATAAATAACCGAAAGTAAGCCAAACATAAATGGATGAATGTTTTTTTTAAAGAGTTGGGCAAGCCCCAAAGAAGCAGCATAATGACTCACGTTAAAGCAAGTAAACATTTGCATAATCCACATTACAAGCAACAAAGACTCAAACCGTTCAAATAGCAAACCAGGCATATCAAAACCTCGCATGAGATCAATCGTTGGCCAAGTTTTGGTTACCACACCATCGACGGATAGTGCACCGATGACCATTACGATAGTTATCACGTAAAAGATCAGTGGGATGGAAATTCCAACTAAAACAGCTTTTACTGCTTGGTTTGGCTCTTTCATAAACGCCATTATAATCAACAGGCTTTCAAAACCTATATATGAGAGAGCCGTTGTTTTTATTCCTTTTAGTACGGGCATGATCCCCAACCCCAGTACCGGGCGCAAATTATCCACTTCAAATATTTTAAAACTCATAAAAGCAATCACCAAAAAAACGACGACCGTAATGGGGAGAATAATTTCAAACAGACGTGCCATCGGATTTATGCCGCCCATAATTAAATAGAGACCTATCCACATAAATGGCATCGCGATGGCCCAATATGGGGTACCTTCCAACAAAAATAAACTTGTTACCTCAACTAATGCACGGATATGAAATCCACCCATCATTACAAAATAACATACAAGGATTAGACTTAGTAACTTCCCCATCCATTTCCCTACAATTTCTTGGCTGTATTGATAAAAGGTTTTTCCTGGAAACCGTTGTCCTAATTTGACCATAATAACTCCTGCCACCATCGCAATCAGCCCGCCTAAAATTACAGTTAACCATGTATCTGGTGTATTCACTTTCTCTGTAGCTACCCGTGGCAAGGTCAGAATTCCCGTTCCAAGTATATAATTGCTAATGATAATAACTGCTTGAATTGTTGTAATACGGTCTTTGGGGCTAGTAATCATCGCAGGTCACTTCCTTATTCACAATTCAGGATAAATACTTTCTGATGGCTTATAACTTCTCATTTTTCCAATTTCTTCTTATAAACGGTACAATTTTACATTTCCAAAAAAGAATAAAAATTATGCACGTTGTATTCATGTGAAGTTTACATAATAGCAAGGCTATGAGTATTACTTATTTTATTTACCTTCTTTTTTTGTATAAAAACTTGTATAAAATTAAGAGATTTTAATGCTATGATCAAGAAGCACTTACTATTCAGTTGTAAAATAAGCACTGGAAAGGTAATGTGGGTAGACCTGCTATCCAAAAACTAGAAGGAGCCATGAGTGCTGATCGTGTGAAACGAGGATATTATATTACTTCTTCAGGATTTACTAAGGATGCATTAGAGTATGCTTTTAAAACTAATATCACTCTACATTTAAATAAAATATAAAATAAGAGGTTACACAATTATTCTTCCTCTTTGAACTATATACTTTAATACCAATGAAATTATTAAAATTGCAAAAAAATGAGGCTTGTTCTAGAAGAATTAAAAGGTGGTTTTGCAAAAGAACACATATCAAATTACCATTAAATAATTAATGTCGCTCACTTCGGTGGGCTATTTTTATTTTAGATATAATAAAGTTTTTTCATTTAAATAATAAAATTTCTACCTCAACTTGTAGATGAATAATTTTAATAGACAATCTATTTATTCTAAATTAAGATTAAGATTTTAGATTAAAATGATTAATGCAAAGGTAAACTCACCACGTATTACACAAAAAGCTCAGACTTTATGGTCTGAGCTTTTCTTATTTATATTTCCTGATAGCGTCCTATAATAATATATCATCAGTATTCACTTTTTTTATAATAATCTTTCTGTACATCCCATCAAACATTATTGGAATATCTACTTTAACAATTAAATGATCTTTATTCTTCTCATACAATTTTTCAAAGTTAACTCCGATGTCAGTACCTAATAATTTTATTAAAGGTCTAATTGCTTTTTTAAATGGCGAAAGTCCTTTGTTTTTTGGTGCAAATTTATCAAAGATGATAATTTCTCCACTTGGTTTCAATACTCTCAACATCTCTTTAAGACACTTATCTGCATCTGGAACAACTGATAATACAAGACTGCCTATAACAACATCGAAATAGGAATCACTCAAACTCATGTCTTGAGCGTCCATTTTTAAAAATTTTATTGATGAGTCTTTAAATTTTTCTTTTGCTTTGTTAAGCATATCATCTGAATAGTCTATAGATGTTATATCTAAATGTTTGTGATTAATCAGTTCCAAATCTGCACCAGTTCCTACTCCAACAAATAGTATCTTTTGATTTTTCAAGAAATTTGTATTACTGAAAACCTCTTTCCTTGCGTGGAGGAATCGCCCAGTGTTAAAAAAATTATCATATAAACGAGACCAAATTTTGTATATCAACTTATTCCACCGATTGTTCATATTACCTCCCATTTATTATTCAATATGCATTCATTATAACAACCAATTAAAGGGACAGAACCTTCTTTAATTCCTAAATATTTTAACATAAATTTCCAATTTTTCCCTTAAAATTTATAATAACTTTGAGTTCTTAGGTATTTAATTAATAATTTTTTTCCAAGCATTGTATTTTACTGATTTTCTTATTTATCATAATGCAGTTCAACTTACATAATTTTCCAAATTATAAGGCATATAACAAGAACTATTGATATTATTTTAATATTACATTTTGTTTTTAATTTTTTTCCAATATCACCTATTTTATAGAGAAACTTAACTTGTGCGTTTCTCTCTTCTTCCTGTTTATTTCTTGCATCAACTAAAAGTTCACAGTACATGTAAATTTTAATTTCTTTTGGATCTAGATTAGAAATCGATTCATCAATTTGAAATAAAGGTTTTCAGTCATTGCTTTTAATTGTTTTAATGCAGTACAAATCGAAGTACAAAAGGTATTTCCAAATTGATTACTACTAGTTTCACTATAATTACTCATAAGTTTTTCCCTTCTAAAAATAAGACCTTGTTAAATTCAAATATTGATTTTTTAGCAAAAGAAAAAGACCACAAAAATGTGGTCTTAGCTATTTTTCTTTAAACTATTGCAGCATTTAGTCTTAAACTGTGTCTAACATTTGGCGTGCAATTCAAAATACTGGGATTTTCTTTTATAAGGCTGGGTATTTTAGTTTCCTTTTTATTAGCACTATTATTAATAAACAAATTGGGATAATAATTTGTAGAGGTATTTGTAGTAAGAAGGGGACAACATCCCTTGCTTCATTACGTAATGCAACAAAATTCGTAGTCATCCACATTGAACAAACCAACATTATAACGGATGTAGGATAAACTAATTGCTTGCTTTCCTTAATGCCGAATAAATCTGCTGCTCCTGACACCGCACAATGGAAATAGATCGTAATCTTCACGAAATAATTACATACTGAAATCACTATAATAAAGGTATCAACTCTTTGAACAAAATCAGCAATATTAATATAACTAACTGCTGAAAGAAGTGGATAGATGATCCTTTCTATTTCAGAAACACCCAATATGGAAGTATTTAACATTGAAAATAAAGTCAATATAAGCCCAGAAAATAGTAATGATGTTATTCCTACTTGTACTACTTTCTTTTGTTTATTTAAAAATGGCAAAATCATAGTAAATGTAAATATCTCACCAAAAGGATTTGCAATTAATATCGGAGTTGCCTTTAACACTGGTTTCCATCCACTTTCTAATACAGGTCTTAAATTATTAATTTTGATTAAATCAGAAATAATTTCTAATCCGATAATTATAAACATAAGAAACATTATAAATAAAAAAATAAATTCATTCGAACGTGCAAATGTTTCAATTCCTTTATGACATGCATATATGACTATAATCATCATTAATATTCCAATTGAAATACGTGATGAAGCATTGTAAAGAGTAATAACCATTAATTCCTCAAAATTACGCAAAACTCGTGCACCTATATAAATAAAATATAATATATAGATTAGAGCTAACAGTTTTCCAATATATTTCCCTAAAATATATTGTATATATTTTGTAAATGGTACATCAGGAAAAAAAGAATATAACTTTATATATACAGAAAATAATAGACACCCCGCAGTAAGTCCTAATAATAAACTCATCCATGCATCTTGCTTGGCTAAAGAATATATTTCAACTGGTGGGGATGTACCGTTAATAAACATAAAAACCATACATAATAATTGAAAACCACTTACATTTAATTTACGATTCATTATTGCACCATCATTTAATCCTAACTTCCTCTATTTTCTTTTTTATATCATGTTTATTTTTACCATTTAGAATCTAAATTATGATTTATATAACAAAAACTGTATCGGATCAGAAACATTAATGTACAAAGAAAAAAACGCAATGTACCTTATTAAGATACGGAGCGTTATTTTCTATAAAATAGGCATATTTGCGATTCTTACTCTATTCTCAATAACGCTCCATGTACTTCTAATTCCTCAAATTTTCATGATTACCAAAAATGAATTTTCTACATCAATAGGCTTACTTGTATTTTAATTTTTCTTTTACTATTAATTAATCTTAAGCAGTTTTAACGACAGCAACCTCATATACTTTTTTCAGTGTGCCTAATTAGTTGTTAATTTGTTAACATCTTAGAACCAATTATAGACATTGCAATTGATGCTAAAGGCGATCAACTTGTTAATACTTGTGAGAATAGCCTTAGGATTTTATTGAGGCATTTATATGTAGATAATATCTATTTTGGAAAATGGTACATTAAATTACAAAAAAATAGAAAAATTATATTATGAATCAAATAAAACGCTTAAAATCAATATATTGGAGAATAAAATGTTAAAAAAGAAATTTATCGTTTCATTTCTTAGCGTAAGTATACTTTTAAGTAGTTGCTCTAACTATAAAGAATTAAATCAAATATCGATTGTGAATGCAATGGGGATCGATTACTTACCAAAAGAAAAAAAATATCAAGTGATCATTCAAATTATTAATCCTAGTGCAATTGCAACACAAACAGGTTCTCAAGGTATTCCAGTTATTGCATTAGAAGAAAAAGGTAGAACCATATCAGAAGCAGCACGAAATGTGTCAAAGAAAGGATCTCGAACAAATATTTATTCTCATGTAGCACTTGTCATAATAGGAGAAACATTAGCAAAAGAAAAATCATTAAATTTTATTTTCGATGTTTTTGAAAGAGATTCTAAAATTCGTGTAAATATTCCAGTTATTATTGCAAGAGATAAAAACGTAAATAAAGTGATGAATAACATAGCATCACTTGATAAACTATCGGCTAAATCAATTGTAGGAAAAATTAAAAATACATCATCTCTATTAGGTGAAAACCAAGAAACCTTAATGCGTGAGGCAATTTCTGCAATTTCTAGTAGTGGAAGAGAACCAGTAATAAATGGTGCAAGTTTAGAAAATGAAAGTAAAACATCACAGACACTTGAAAATATGGAAAAAGTCAAATCAAGTTATGATAAGATAAATGGCACTGGTATTTTTAGAGAAGGGAAATTAGTTGGTTGGTTAGATGGGCCACAGGCAAAATCAATACAAATTATTGATAATCTGATCAAGGAAACGAATATACAAATACCATGCAATAAAAAAGAATATGATTCGATGGAGATTACTCGGTTAAAATCAAAGACTGAAATTAAAATGAAGGGTAATATTCCAATAATAAATATAAAAGTTAACTCGATTGGTCATATTGACGAAGTACTTTGTAATGACAATTTTGATAAGGCAATAACGCTCGATAAATATGAAAAATTAGCTGAAAATGTTATAAAACGAACAATCGAAATAGGAATATCTGAAGTAAAAAAACTCGGTGGAGATGCATTTGGATTTGGAGAAAAATTACATATGTCTAATCCTAAAATTTATAAAAAATATGAAGGAAATTGGAATGATACATTTAAAAAGTCAAAAGTGTTAGTGGATGTCGACGTTCAAATTAATAATGTGGGAATGAGAAAGAAACCTTACCCTTATTAGTAGACAAGTTATAAAAGAATCAAAATTAGTAAACGCACTCAACCAATATTGAGTGCTTCAGCAATTATAAGATATATAACTGACTTACGAATAACAACCCTGTATCCAAAAAGGACACAGGGCTTTTTTATTTAAATGATTATGATGCCTTTAGTTGACTGATTGTATTTTCTGTAATGTCTGGCTTTCCCTTTCCGTTTAGTAACCTATTTAAAATTGGGATCTTTTTAATGAAAACAGATAATGAGATAGAGATTATTAAGCCAAATGCAAAATATAATGCCCAATGTATAGTTCCTTTAACGAAAAGAAAATCGAAAAATTTCAATGTAGCAATTGCAAATCCACCATGGAAAATTAAAATGATTAATGATTCTCTACCTAAAAAGGTAAAAAACTTTGTTGGAAACTTCATTTTAGACAATAATTTTGCAATCGATAGTGTTGCTATGCTTCCGGAAATGCCAGCTATATAGAATACAAAAAGGTTATCATAAATCCTGTAGTTCATATCTGCATTGTTGAAATACGTAGCAATTCCGAATATAAGGAGAGATAAAATTGATATAATACCAAATGGTTTTAGTTTATTTAATAATTGATAATACTTAAATTTATTTCCAAAATGCATGAATAAAAGTGCGACCAAAGCGATATCTAATCCCCACGGTAAAAATACAAAACGACTTATCGCATAGCCAACATATCCTAAAATTAAGTAAATACCGATTTGTATGTAAAGGCTAAAACTGCCAATGATTTTTTGAGTATAACAATAAAGTAATTGAGCGCAAAATAAACAAACTAAAAACCATATAGGTGTATTGTATCCTAACCAGCCATTAACCCCATTGCCATAAAAAATGCCAACAAGAGGTTTATACCAAATAAATTCATATTTTAAAGGGTTTACTGCGTTTAAAATTAACCAGTAAAAATAAGATAGAATCCCTGCCGTAAAGTACGGTACTAGTAGAGCATAAAATTTGTTGATCCATAATAGCCGCATATCATTTAAATACCTCTGGCTACTAAAAAGATAACCTGATACAAAAAAAAACAACGGCATTCTAAAGTCTCTTAAAATGTCATTTAACCAGATTGGAATAGCCGTATGTCCCATTACTACCAAAAATATAGTTACCCCCCTTGCGATATCTATTTCGATAAATCGTTTCATCCATATCCCCCTGAAATGCTTCAAGCACCAATAATAAGTTTTTTGTCCATTTATCATCATATTGGAGGATGTAAAATTTTACAATCATATATTATATTAAGCTCTATCCGTTAAAAACCCCTTTACTGCCAAGGATTTGATTTGTCAAATATTAAAACAAACCCTGTATATACTGATACAGGGTTTGAATGTAGTTTTATTTTTACATTTTGAAATTTCGAATGGTAAATTAATTTTAGTTTAAACTAAAAATAGTCATGAGATTTTATTTTTTCTTAGTCAAATAATTTTGCCCAAGTTTTTGGGCCTACTTTTCCATCTACGGTCAGGCCATTTTTCTTTTGAAAATTTCTTACTGCACGATCCGTAATTGGACCGAAAATACCGTCTGCGGTTATTCCTAATTCTTTTTGAACTAATTTAACACTATTTCCTTTTGAACCTGATTTTAATATCGTTCCTGGATATGCAGGTGGTTTAGCTTCCAATACTTTATCAGTACCATATCCTTTGTATTCAAATTGTAAATGTGGCTCATCTACAAAACTACTCCAGTCCCCACCCCATGTGAAGCCAATGGATTTTGCATATTTAATTGCCGATTTAAATGGTTCAGTATCGTAAGAGTTCCACCCTTCTTTACCATTTACAATTGGAACAAAATCTAATGCTTGACCTACAAGATGATATGACTTTCTAGTTTGGGACTTACCATTATCAACTAGTTCTTCTTGACGTTCTTTTGTTCGTGTCGTTTCGTAAATTAAAACATCGATATTGTTTTTTATACAATAATTGTACCATTTTAAAGCTGCTTGCTTTGTATTAGGAGCTAGCTTATTTATATTTGATAAATTTCTTTCGTGATAAGTTGGATTTGTCATTTAATGATTTCTCCTTTTAAATAAATTTAAAAAGCCAATCTACTTAGGAAGACTTATCCCGGTAAATAACATCGCTTGCTTTCATACTTTGAATACTTCTAACTAACCATTTAATTGTTCACATAAGCCAATATATTCACAAAATTGAAATTTCGTTTGAATAAATAGTCCACAAGTTTCCGTTTTTTTCCCAGAAAAGTCTTAATTCCTGTTAATTTTTTGAAACCTAGTTAAATTCCAGTCAATTCCATCAACTACAAACATAAAAAACACCTATTGTAAGATGCAGACATTAAACAATTTAAAAATGACTATCACATTATTTACCAATGATTTTTTAGTGTACTTAAAAAAATATAGGAAAGAATATCGATTATAAAAGGCAGTTTTCAAACCAATTCATTAAAAGTGTTGGCGAAAATGCCCTTATATAAGGAGGTATAATCATGTCTAGACGTAAAAATAATTCTGGTAGCGGAATGTCAGCTTCAATCGAGCAAGGGAAAGCAGCTGGGTTTAATGAAGAAACAGCGCAAGAGCCACTTTCAGCTGATTATAAGTTAAACAATAAAAAGACAAAAAAAAGACAATAAAAAAATAGCAAGCAATTTATAGGAATTGCTTGCTATTTTTTATATTTTTTGATCATTACTCAAAATCGTCTTTCCGCTTTCTTAAAACACCTTTGTTCAGCGTCGATTGAGGCATTAAATAAATAATATCTCCTGTTCTTTTCGTATCTCTATTAACATTACTTTTTCTTCGATTATAGTATAGGAAAAAATTAATCACATTTTTTTGTCTCTTATTATATTGAACTTTCTTGAACAAGAGATAGAGTACGATCACACCCGAATATATAAGACAAACTGTTAGTATTTGCATAATCAGTATCAGTCTCCTCTTTCATTTTGACTATTACTAGTATTGGTCAAATTACTTGTTTCATACATCAAAAGAGTCAGACAAACTAAAAAAATTAACTTTTACTCTATTAATTTCTTAGATTTATTTGTTGTTTGTCGTTTTTTATTATGAAAAATAATTTTCTCAACATTCATTTTTTATAATTTATATAAGATGAATTAGATCATAAGAAATACCTCCCTTTCATTAATTTATTTATATATATGGAAAATGGTTATCGAAAATTATTAGAAAAAAATGATTAAAACGCTTTCAATTATAAATTAGTAAATATTTCATTTTGGCATATTTTTTTGATTACAACTAAAGCTATTTGTAAAGGAAGGTGACAAGAATGACAAACAAATCGTCAAAAAGAAATAGCCCGATTGACCATGAAAGTGGACAACCAAAACCATTAAGTGGTTCTCATAAAGTGAAGAACCAAAATCATACAAGACAGAAAAAACATAGTCACCACGATATGTAAGTTAAATTAATTAGTTATAATGGAGGGGTTTAATTTGAAGAACAAGAAAAGTACTTACAATTCAAATTTTAATAAGAATGTAAAGCCTGATGGACTTGATGTCGAGTATTCAGCGGAACTAGCAGATCATGATGATGTAGAGGCACAAGAACGTTCAGCTCAAGCGGATGCACGAGTAAAGAAAAAAATGTAATTTGCTATACAAAAAAGGTATGCGAATACGTTTCGCATACCTTTTTTAATTATTTATTTATTTCAGCGTCAATAGCTGCTTTGATTGATTCTAAGCTAGGGTTGTCCACTGCTTTACCATTTACAAATATTGTAGGTGTTCCGTTAACACCATAATGGTTAGCAATTGCAACATCGTTAGCAACTTGTTTCATTGCATCTTTTTTGTATAAATCTTTTTTAAATTGTTTTTCGTCTAAATTCGGAATAACAGATTTTGCAATACTTGCTAATTTATCAGGTGTAGCCCAAGTAGTAGTTTCATCTTCTTGTTTTAAATAGATTTGCTCTTGAAACTTCCAAAATGAATCTTTATGAGTTTTATAAACTACTTCTGAAGCAAGTGCAGCTAAATTAGAATCCTTCGAAATAAACGGATAGTTAATAAATGAAAAATTGATTAAGCCATTATCGATATAATCGGTTTTAAGTTGTGGAAAAACTACTTTATTCCATTGAGCACAAATTGGACATTTATAATCACCAAATTCAACTACTTCGACTTTTGCATCTTTATTGCTAAATGTTGGTTGATCCTTTGTGTCAAATCCATCAACTTTCACTTGATTTACTCCAGCAATTGTTGGATATACTTCTTCAGTCTTTTTATCTTGCATTTTAGAAACTAAAAATAATGCTCCAACTAAAACAACTATTCCAACAAATACAGAAATAGCAAACGTTTGATTACTATTAGATTTTTTCTTTTTACTCATTAGTGCTATATTCCCCCTACGATTATGTACTGTATA
Source organism: Bacillus sp. UNCCL81 (assembly GCF_900112535.1). Classification (NCBI taxonomy): domain Bacteria; kingdom Bacillati; phylum Bacillota; class Bacilli; order Caryophanales; family Bacillaceae; genus Bacillus; species Bacillus sp. UNCCL81. Next base: position 1,102,239 of record NZ_FOMF01000002.1, read on the forward strand.
TTATTGTAACATAAACTAAAGTAAGCTAACTATTCATAACCCTCGTAATTGAAAATTATTCTTAATATATAGATCATCTAAAAACTTAAAATTCTTATTTGATTCATAAGTAGCAACTTAAAAATAATTATTTTTTAGTCACACAACATCCATCCACCATAAGAATTATTTCAAAGCTTTTTTCCTTAAGGATATGTTAAAAATTTCTAGTCATGTGAAAGCTTGTTCACCTGTATAATGGAAAATGATTTGGAAAATTGGAGGAAAATTATGTTTAAAATCATGCTATCAAGCTTTCAGCCGAGTAAGTACAATGAAGTGCTTCATTCGAAAAAACGAAGTATCATCGGTTACTATTTACTCGCCAGTTTCGTGTTAAGTGCGGGGCTATTTGAACTCTTGATGAATTTCGATATAGCATCGGATACGACATCGTTATGGACGGTATTAGAAAATGGATTCGGAGACAATGCTGAGCTGTTTCTACTGATTGTCATCCCACTTATTGTACTAATCATTCCAGTGATGATGCCAGTCTTGTTTTCACTTGTGTATAAGTATGCTGCACGAAAAAAAGACATTCATTTAACGTACCGCCAATGGTACAAATTATTTTTCGTTGGCGCGATCTCATTTACGTTCGTTTCATTTATCGTCGAAATCATTGCCTTTTTGTTTGTGAACTTTTCTTTAACATGGATTGAACGCGTTATGACCCTACTGTTTCTTACCTTTATGTACAAAGCGGGAAAAGCAGCGACAAATAAAAAAGAATCAGCCCAATAAAAGAAAAATTCCTGTTGCAGTTTACTGGAGTACCCAACACAACTAGTCTATAGATCTTCCATTGAAATTTTAGAGAGGAAATGGCTATTTGATGACGAGTTTCTTGTCACCGAATCTAAAATTTATAGGAATAATTAACTATGCCATAATTGAAAAAAGTACTTCGAAAAAGAAAAACATAGGAAGATTTTAGTCTTCCTATGCTTTCATCCAAATTATTTATCTGTTTGTTTTTGCTTATTTTTCAAATACTCCGCACGCATTTTTTCAAGTTGCTGCTTTTTATCAAATTTGGCAGGCGTCTGTTTTTCATGAAACTTTGACACAGCCATCTGACCTTTTGTATCTAATTGATATTTTCCCACTTTATTCACCTACTTTTCTGTCTTTAAAGAGAATCTATTCAACAAAATATAATATACATTATTTTACTGTAGAAAACCTTATTATAATGCTTAACCTTGCAGATATCACTAAAAACATTAAAAACTTATAAAATAATTCATCATTAAATGGTATTCATTTCATTTCAATATTTAGTTTAAAATACCTACCACTCTGCAAAAAACTTATTAATTCCATTTAATTATAGTGTTAGTGGTATCAATGAGTCATATACTTAAATATTTTGTGATTGAAGTAATCTATAGGTACACCATCTTTCTCAAGTTCTAGTTCATATGGTACGTACCAGTCATTATTATTTGAGTCATCATTAGTTCTATTGCAACTACCGAACAAATCTCCTTCTTCAACCTAATGGAAACAATCCTACTTTGGGCATTTTACTTATCACCCTTTCTAAGACATTAAGAATGAAATTGAACTTAGCAATGCTTTAGTTGAATATCACTTTTCCAAAAATAATCCCAATAATAAAAATAGATGTAATTCCAGAAAACATTGTTAACAAGATTTTTATTCGTTGCGTTCTAAATTTGAAACGACTATATAATTTAATAATTAGAATAATGAATGGTACCTGTAAAATTCCAAAATATATCCGATCAAAAGTAAATGGAGTGCTGTGATACTTTTCAATATAAAAATTTATGCTCATAATGCAACTAATCAATTTGAACTGAAAAATAACAAAATTTAATATATTTCATTTTGTATTTTCCTTTATTATCTATATTATTTTTAAATAAAAGATTAATTTTATAAATCCGTTACAATTTTCATTTCCTCTTGCATAATGCCTATTCTTGTACAATTTTATCAAATCTGAATACCTTGGTATATTATTTTTCACACATTTCTTTTCCAACCAACCTGGAATCAGATTTCACTAAATAAAGACTTCAATTTTCTAAAAAAAAAGCCAAGTCTACAATTAAATAAACTTGGCTTTCATTTATTAGTTATTTTTATTGACTAAAATAATCAATTCTTCATCAAATATAATGTCAGAGTTTAAAATTAACAGTTCTCTTATAAAAGCTTTTGGATTTTCGAGGGTTAAAATAATTGGTTGTACTGACTCGTTAATATGAATTAATAAAGTTATTATTTCTTTATTTTTTCCATAAACTTCGACTAGTTGCTTTATTTCTGTAATATCATTGACCTTAAGTTTAACTGTTAAAATGCCTTTATGAATAATAATTTCATCCTGGATTAAAACAATATCGCTTCTTATTAGGCGGAAAGCTGTAATACTTAAAACAATTACGACTACAGCGATTTGCAGATAGGTTTTTAAATCATTTCCGTTTCCTACAAGCATTGATATTAACTTGTACAGAATGACCAGGAATATTGAACTGGCTGCCATATAAAATAAAATACTTAGAAAAGTAAAGTGAGAAGAGAATTTAGTTTGTTTCACATTCTTTCGCCTCCTCTACGACTTTTTTCTTTATTTTTTCTACTATATGATTCAAATACTTAAAATGAAACTAGTACTTAAAAATAAATGGTCATTTTTTGACAAAAAACATATGTACTTGCTTGATACTTGTCATATTTTCTTACTATAATAGTGGTATGTTTACCTAATACAAGGAGGATACATATGTTTTCGTTCTTTTCTCAAATTATGATTGTCTTATGGACAATTTTCTTGTTAGGAATGATGTCAATCGGCGGATACTTTATGTTCAGAAAGTTTTTGAAAAGATTACCTAAAGAGGATGGGAAATCGATTTTAGATTGGCAGGAAGAATATTTACAAAAAACAAGACATTTGTGGTCAACTGAACAGAAAGAATTGCTTGAAGAATTAGTAAAACCTGTTCCATCATTATTTAGAGATATAGCTCGAGATAAAATAGCTGGAAAAATTGGTGAATTGGCGTTATTAAATAACGCTTCGCAAATTACACAAGGCTTAATTATTGAAGGATATATTAAAGCAACCCCTAAGCGAGATCATGCATTTTTAGTTAAAACACTAAAGAAAAAAGAAATCGATTTTGCCGATTTTAAGCATTTACTTGCAAAATAAAACGTGTACCCGAAAAGGTACACGTTTTTTCATGTGATAATTGTATTTGAAGGAAGCTGTCTTCTCATTTTTTGATATGATTTGTACATTGCTAAGCGCCAAGGCACAATCATTGAAAATGCTAATAAGAAGAACATACCACTTAATTGGCCTACATCGATCGATGAACTTAAATATAACTTCATCACAATTCGAACGACTAATAAACCAAGTAAGATAAAAACAAACGCTTTTGATCTTTTTAAATAAATTTCATTTTCTACAATTTCAAATTTAGATGTTTTAATTAAAAATAACGAAAAAAATACTCCCAAACAAACAGCTTCTAATACTTCAGATCCCGTCAATCTAAACTCTGGTACTAAGTACATTAAAGCTCCACTACTCATAAAAAATGGAGGTAAAATTATTTTTTTAAGGTTTGTCGGCTTTTTAGCAGCCTTTAGTCTAACGACAATTACACCTAAAGCCATACAAGTTGCTAATACTGTGCTAAAAATTATACTCATATCTTTACTCATTTTTTTCACTACCTTTTTTCTCAATCTTAAAGAATAACAATTCTTATATGCATTTAAAAACTGATAACGACAGTTTTTGTGAATACAAAGCTCACTTTTTATCATATAAACTGATTATATAATACTGCTTCTACCACATCGATGCAAATCCAATAACTTCAAATCCTGCAATTTTTTACATTGGAAAAATAATGTTTAAAACCCAGTAAATCCGCCAAAAAATCTTGTAAAATAAATTGTAATTTTAGTCAACCAATCAAAATATAACATGATTCCCATAATGATCATGATATATCCTCCAAAAACGACGATTTTATGTGAATACTTTTTAATCCAACTTAGTGATCCTAAATAAAACGACAATACAAAAAATGGAATAGAAAATCCAAGTGTATATGCTAACATATAAAATAGACTTGAACCTGGGTTACTTACAGCAAGTGCAAATACTGAAGTTAAAATTGGTCCAGTACAAGGTGTCCACCCTGCTGCAAATGCTAATCCAATTAAAGTAGAACCTAAAAATCCTGAAGGACGTTTTGAAAATTGAAACCTACGATCATTCATTAAAAACTTCGGTTGAAAAATACCCGTTACGACTAAGCCTAAAAATACGATTAAAATCGCACCAACTTGACGAATAAAATCTTGGTAACGCATAAAAAAGGAACCAACTATGGAAGTGCTAAAACCTAAAACAACAAAAATAATTGTAAAACCAAGTAAAAAGAACAAAGTATGTAATAAAATTTTACTTTTATGTATTCTTTTTTCATTTTGTAAATCACTTAAAGATACCCCTGTAATATACGATAAAAACGCTGGATAAATCGGTAGACAACATGGAGAAATAAAGGAGAGAAATCCCGCTCCAAATGCAATACCAATATTTAAATCCCCCATTAACTTACATCCCTTCCCATCTTCATTCTAGATAATATTATAACAGAATTGCTTTTTATTTAGTATTAAAAGTAGTTAATAGACCGCATCATACACATATTTTAAGAATCTCTAATCACTCATTCATTACCAAAAAAATGAAGAAAAGTGATTAAATTGGAATATTTTCACTAAAATTTCGGCACACTTCTTAATAAACTAATTTATTATTAAGGTGGAAACATGTTTAAAAAAATATGGCCAAGTTTTTTATTATTATTAATCCTTATCATATACTATTGGAAAATATTACCTATAATTTATAAATTTCATGAATAAGACAAAAATTATTTATGGCATTTCCAAAAACCCCACTTTTATCTTCAAATGCTTTTTAATTTCAATACTGATCCCAAATAGTAGATAAATTAAATTTTTAGTATTATGAAAATTCTCTTAATTATATAGTATAATCATATGATAATCTTTTATGTCCAATCGTTTTCCAAACTCTAAACAAGTATGAATTCGAAAATATAAAGTGTCTAAAAACATTTTAGATAACTGCCATTTTAATTTTAGATCACATGATTGTTCTAATCTTACTAAAGGTTACTTTAATTGAAGGGAGTTTATAACTTAATATGTCTACTGTTTTGCAACAATCAAAAACTACACACACTAAAGCGAATCGTAGTAAGGAAATGAAGGAAGGATTTTTAGCGTCTGTCCCTTTAATTATTGGCTATTTGCCTGTTGCTTTTACATTTGGATTAATTGCAAAGCAAGCTGACATTGATGTGCTAAATACTCTCTCATTTAGTGCGCTAGTTTATGCAGGTGCTAGTCAGTTTATGGGTTTATCAATGTATTTGGCTGGAGTGAGTTTTTTACAAATCTATATCGCTACATTTATTTTAAATTTTAGAAACTTCGTTATGAGTCTATCATTTAATCATCAATTTAAAACTCTTCCATTTTGGCATAGAGTCTACTTATCAATAACGCTTACTGATGAAAATTTTGCTGTAACTACTTTAGGTAAAAAAAGCAGTTCAGCAAGTTATTCGTCTATTTATTTGATTACATTACATACAATTGCTTATTGTACTTGGATAAGCGGTACTATTTTAGGAGTAGTTTTTTCCAAACTTATTCCAAAGATAATTAGCGAAAGCATGGGAATATCTTTATACGCTATGTTTATCGGGTTATTAACACCAGCCATTCGTACAAATTGGCGAGCATGTTTAATCGTAGTAGTGAGTATGCTATTAAATTTCATCCTTTCATCTTTTTTAAGTCAAGGCTGGTCATTAATTTTGTCTTCCATTTTTGCTAGTTTACTTGCAATTGGATTAATGAAAGGAGATCACAAAGAATGATTGTCTTTTTACTTGTTTTTGGTATGTGCCTAGTGACAATGATTCCCCGAATAATTCCTGTATTTATTGTTGATCGGATTCAATTTCCAAATTGGGTATCCTCTTGGTTAAAAGGTGTTCCATATGCTGCACTGGGTGCATTAATTTTCCCAGGGATATTAAGTGTTCAAAAAGGAAATATGAGTGTTGGACTGATTGGTGGATTAGTTGCCTTTATCCTAGCATTACTTAGATTACATATTATTTTCGTTGTTTTTGGAGCAATCGGAACGGTTTTAGTGATGAAGCTTTATTTTATTTAGTAATTTTTCTATATTCATAGGCAAGTTTCATCAATCAAGTATAAAAAAAGTCGCATAAAGATGCGACTTTTTCTAATTGAACTTTATTTTTCTGTAGTACTGAAATTATCAGCTAATTTTGCTACATCAGGTATTCCAAGTCCTGTAGCTTGGTTATAAAGCGTACCTGGTGTACCAGAATAGAATAGATTATCGTTTTGAGCGCCTGCTTTATTTAATGGTGTGAAAGGCGAAGAACTTTGTTGTGCAAAACGGTAAATTTGTGGATTCCAGAAACCTACTTGAGTATGATCTGCACTATTAATTAATGCGGATAAACCATTCAATTGAGGTGAAACGAAGCTAGTTCCACCAAATACAGCATATCCTGAATTTGTACCTGGTTTACCTGGTTCACTTAAATAAACATAATATCCAGTGTATGGATCTGCAGCCATTGATAAATCCGGAAGGTTACGGCCTGTACCTTGTCCTGAAATAACAGTTGGTTGTTTGTATGTTACATTTGATAAATCTGGTGAAATAGTAAACTCATCTACTGCAGAAAACTGGTTAACTCCGCTAACACCTTTTTGATAATCTGGCGTATCAAAATGAGTACTAAAACCTCCACCACCACCATTAATTAAGTTAGTATCTGGTAGTTTTCTAGCTTTGTAATATTCATTTAAATAATCCCAACCCCAAGCACGTTCTTCCCCTACTTTGACATCGACGCCTGTTGAATTAGAGTGGAATTGGAAAGGTAATGTCGTTCCACCCGCTACTGTAATGTACGGACTTGCTGCTGGGAAATCAGCTGTGAGTTTAAATACTTTATCTGAACCTCTAGTTTCATCATAAGCACCTGCATCACCAGCTGCAGCAAACATTGAAATTCCTTGTGCTGCTGCCTGCATGAATAATTGATTAAATGTATCTTCATACTCTGGTGCTTCCATTTGCTGCTGTACGTATGAATCAATACTTAATTCGCTTGATCCCCAACTTACTGAAATTTGTTTAGCTACATTATCATTAATTGCATTTGAAAATGCATCTACAAATCCAGTATCCGAGTTCGGACCTACATATACATTAATATTTGCATCAGGAGCAATTGCACCCGCTTGCTGAACATCTAAAGTAGTTTCTTCATAGCCATCCCACCCAGAACCGCCATCTACCTCATTTACTTTAATACGATTAGGCTTTGTTTTTATTCCAACATTATCCCAGAATTTATATGCATCATCTGTATTAAATTCTGCTAAAGTAACAATACCGATTGTTTGACCAGCACCAGTTGCTCCCTTTTTATAAAGTGGATTAACATTGTAATGGCTTTGTAAATCTTGCGGTGTTAAACTAAGAGGACCAGTTGGTACGTCCTGCTTATCAATTATTGCTGGTTGTTTAACAGCTCTTGATTCTAAATTCGAATAATTATTTAAACCTAAAATACATAAAATATTATCTGAAATTACTTTTGGTAAAGTTGGGTTCTTTTTTGTAGCATGAATGCTTTTCCCTTTAAAACTAGCATATTTTAAATCGACACTTAAGGCTTTATTTAATTGAGCAACTGTTCCTGTTGCTGTAATCGTTAAATTATTTGCATGAACATCAGTTTTAATACCATATGATTGCAGGTAAGACGTAACAGAATGGATATAAGCTGGATTTGGTGCATATTTAGCTTTGAATTCATCTACACTTAAATATTTTCGATAATGAGGAGAGTATGGTGTAACTGTTTCCTTAATATATTTTTCTAAATCATCTTTGTTTTGAAGTTTCAAAACAAAATCGATTGATAAAGTAGTTGTAGGATCCATGTCTCCAAAATAATTTGTTCCATCCAGTACAGCAGCCCCTGTACCTTGGGCTACTTCCTTATTTACTTGTGCGGCTACTTTAAATGTTGGTGCATTAACTAATAATAAAGAACTTGCCGCTGCTACTGTCATTAATGGTTTTTTCCAGTTTTTCAAAGCATATTCCTCCTTGTTGAGTACGAAAACTCCTAAATAAAAATATTAGTATGGTAGAATAATAAATTTAATACACTTTTATTTTTATTTTTAATTTCAAATATATTAAATTTATTCTCTGATATCGATTATAATTCTCGAAATAGTCTAACAAAAGAAATAATATTCGATATAAAACACTAAAAATCTCCACTTTTCGAACAATTACAACAAATTTCTTATATTTTTTAGTAATATTTTCCTTATTTAAATAATGCATAAATAACCTTAATTAAAAAAAATTAATTAAGGTTTTACGTAAAATTATTTAATCTAACAAAAAATTAACTATTATAAAATAATAAACATTTAGTATTTTAAGCAGATTCTAGTAAAAATCGGTGCTTTCACACTAACATATTTTATTTCGCTCTACCTTTCTAATCTTCAAGACACCCTATATTTGAACTATTATTAAGTTCTTTTTCCTATCCGTTTTGGTACTATTCTACTATTTGTAAATTTATTAGTTCTATGATCAACTAAAAAACTTATGTATTGTATTATTTACTAGGATAATTTATCACTTTAAACTGTTAACTACTGATTTGATTAATTTATCTCCACTTTATGAAAATATTAATAATGCATTAATTTTTATTAATATCCCTCTGAATATGGTTCTATAAAAAAAGCAGCTAGAAAATCTAGCTACTTTTCATTACTCGGCCAATAATAAAGACCCTTTATTTTGTAATAGATACATATTATAGTACAATCCTTGTTTGGCAAGAAGCTGTTGATGGTTGCCTTCTTCTACGATTTTCCCTTTGTGCAATACATATATGCAATCAACATCCTGAATTGTTGATAGTCGATGTGCAATGATAACAGTAGTTCTACCTTTTCTCATCTCAGTTAAAGCTTCTTGAATTGCTTCTTCTGTTTCACTATCAATATTTGCTGTTGCTTCATCTAAAATAAGAATAGTAGGTTTAGCTGCAATCGTTCTTGCAAATGTGATTAATTGGCGCTGTCCACTTGATAAAGTTGAACCTCTTTCAACAACTGCCTCATCATACCCATTTGGTAATTTTTCAATAAATTCATTCGCTCTAACTAATTCGGATGCTTCTTTAATTTCTCTTTCAGTTATTTTGCTATTATACATAGAGATATTTCCTTTTATATCTCCAACAAATAAGTATGGATCTTGTAAAACTAAACCAATATTAGAACGTAATTCACTTTCTTCAAATGTTGAAAGTTTTTGATTATCAATCTGAATTTCCCCGTCTTTCACATCGTAAAAACGTAATAGTAAATTCATGATTGTTGACTTACCACTTCCTGTATGACCAACAAAAGCAACTGATTGACCAGGTTTAACGGAGAATGAAATATCATGTATTACATTGTGTACTCCGTCATATGCGAATGATACATTTTTAAAATCAATACTTCCTTCTTTTACTTTTGGTAAATCAGTTCCAACTTTAGTAGGAGCTTTTTGTTCTTCATCCATTAAGTCAAATACTCTAGATGATGATACGACAGCTTGCTGTAATAAAGATAATTTCATCATCATTTGCGTAATCGGTTCAAAAAATCTTTCTAAGTAACTTACAAATGCATAAACTGTACCAATCTCAACTGGATTACTAAAGGAAGTAATGCCAAAGAAGCTAAGAACAAACATGATTCCAATTGTATAAATTAAATCTGTTGCCGGTCTTAAAAACAGAGAATCTAATCGTATTGTTTTTACACCTGCATTATAGTGAGACCTATTTACTCCCTCAAACTCATTTTGTAATCTTTTTTGTTGGTTAAATGCTTGTATGATTGACATACCTTGTAAGTGTTCGTTTAATTTAGCATTTAAATTACTTAACTGCCCTCTAGTTTCCATAAAAAATGGAAAACTCTTTTTACGATAGGTTAGTATAATAAAATAAACAATTACCACTAACCCAACACAAATCGTTGCTAATTTAACGTCTAATGAGTACATCGCAATAATAATTCCCACTAAAAAGACAATTTGCTGGATAAAAGTTGCCAGTACACTAACGTAAAAATCTTTTATAGCTTCTGTATCATTTGTAATTCTTGATACAATACTTCCAATCGGCGTTTTATCAAAAAATGAAAAAGCTAATGAATGTACATGCTCATAAACTTTCATTCTTATATCTTGAACAACTTTAAAAGCAATTTGTTGAAACATTAAAAGCTGTAAATATGATAATACAATTTTGCCGATTGTAATTGAAACATATATAGAAAATAACGTTATGATTGTATCTTTTGGAAAATACCTTTTCATTAAATGATCATCTAGAAATCTTTTAACTAAAATTGGACCATACATTTCACATGCTGTTGCAAGGAATAAGAAAATAAATGCAAAAGTCAGTAAAACTTTATATTTTTTTAGAAATGAAAGAAGACGAATTAAATCTTTTTTCTGCCTTTTTGCATCGATTTCAATCTCTTGATTCATTTTATCTCCCCCCTTGCTCTACTAGTTCTTCTAGTTGCTGTCTTTCAAACATTTCTTTGTACCAACCATCAATTTGAACTAAATCTTCATGTTTACCTCTTTGAATAATTTTTCCTTCGTCTAAAACGATGATTAAATCACTATGCATGACAGCACTCATACGATGAGAAGTAATAAATGTTGTTTTCCCACTTCTTTCATCCTTTAAAGAGCGTAATATTTTTTCCTCTGTTTTTGCATCTACCGCGGATAAACAGTCGTCTAATATTAAAATATTAGGGTTTTTAATTAAAGATCTAGCGATTGAAATTCTTTGTTTCTGGCCACCAGATAATGATACCCCTCTTTCTCCTACAATCGTGTCGTAGCCTAATGGGAACTCTAAAATATCTGCATGAATATTAGCAATCTCGGCAGCTTTGTGTACTGTTTCGATTGAAGAATCAATTTGACTAAACGCAATATTTTCCTTAACCGATGAAGAAAATAAGAAATGTTCTTGAGGTACATAACCAATATGTGATCTAAGAGCTAATAAAGTTGTCTCTTTAATATCTAAATCACCAACCGAAATACTCCCGTTTACTACTTCATATTCTCTCAATAAAAGTTTTAAAAGCGTTGTTTTTCCTTGACCAGTCTTACCAACTATTCCAATTGTTTGACCTTCTTGCACATTAAAATAGATATCCTTTAATTCAAAATTTGACTCTTCATTAAACTTAAATGAATCAATTGAATAAGCTATTTCAGCCATTGGAAGTTTTTCTAATGCATTTTTTGTATTTTTAATTTCAGGTTCAACACTTAATAAAGAACGGATTCGATCATAAGAAGCACGCCCTCTTTCAACAATATTGAATAACCATCCAATTGCAAGCATTGGCCAAATTAATATGCCTAAATAAGTAACAAATGTAATTAATTGTCCAACAGTAATATCATCTGCTATAACTAATCTAGAACCATAAACAACCGCAATAATATAGCAAATCGAAACAACTAACATAATTGTTGGATCAAAAAGTGCATCAATCCTAGCAACTCTCATATTGTATTTCACTACTAAATCTGCTTGATTTTTAAAAGCAGCTATATCTTCTTTTGTTTGCCCTAAACTTCTAATAACCTTTAAACCACTCATACTTTCTTGAACTTTATTATTTAATTCTGAAAATGATTCTTGAGCTAAATGAAAACGTTGATGCAATAATTTACCATAATATTGAGTCAAAATGGCCATAACTGGTAATGGTAATAGACTAATAAGCGTTAACTTCCAACTTATTGACACTGCCATCATTATTAGTACCGATCCACCTAAAATAATCGAATCAACAAAAGTTAAGATCCCAGCACCAGCTGTCTCGCGTACTGCTTGAACATCATTTGTTGCGTGAGCCATTAAATCTCCTATTCTATTTTTTTGATAAAAAGACGGAGACATTTTTGTAAAATGATTATATAAATCATCTCTAAGCTGTCTGGCTAACTTTAAAGAAGAACCAAAAATTAATCTCCTCCACCAATATCGAAATGCATAAAGAAGTAACCCATTAATAAATATTAATCCTACCCAAAAAAGTAAGTTTTTACTATTAAGTGAGTTTTTTACCATTTCATCAATGACATAACCAATAACCTTCGGAGGTAGTAACTCTAAAATTGCAACGATTACTAAAAGAGATATTCCCCATACATAGCTTCTTTTTTCTTGTTTAAAAAACCAAAACAAATCTTTAAAAACTGACATTCCTTCACCCCCGCAATGCTATCAAACTTAATTTTACAATATTTAGAAAACTCAAAACACAGTGTACATTATAACATAAAAATTAAATAATTTTTAATAATCTGCTTATTTAAAATGGTTGTTAATTTTCGGTAAAACTAAAGATATTTATCGTTATAAAAATTAAATACATAGACAAAAAACCGAATTAACTTAGCATAAAAACCACTCACGAATATGGTAAAATTTAAGTACGGAGGTGCATTATGGAAAATATTCGAGAAAAGAGGAATCAGAATGGAGGACAGTGTTATAGATAATAAAATGTAAGTTTGATAGAATTATAATATTAGTTTGAAAAGGAGTGGAAAAATGCCTAATAATTCAGTATCAACTAATACAAATTTAGCGGAGAATGTAAATCGACAAGGTAGAGTTAAGTCTCCATTCTTACAGGAAACGACTACAAGAACACCCCCACGTACATCTCCATCTCTTTTCACAAGTAAATTATTTAAAAGAAGTGACGAAGCCTTAAACCGTTTAAAAGAAAATCGTATCAACGAATAAAACTCTACTTTTTACTTTAACCTTTCATAGTTTGACCATACAAATAATATATTTGAATAAAGCTCTGTATGGGAGATGATGGAATGAGAGACAAAAAGCAAAAAAGTCCCTTTTTAACGAACAAGCCCTCAGGTACTTTACCAAAACGTACTAAAGATAATAGTTTATTACTAAACTTGAATAAAAAATAAAAGATGAAATAGATAAATTTTAAAAAAATAATTAGTTAAGTGTTGAATTCCTCTCAACTGGTACTTTATTAGGGCACCGATATTTAACCAGAGACCTTTTAATTTTGTTTTTTACAAATTTAATTTATACCAAAAAACCACTTTAAATTGGTTCGTTTCCCAATAGAAAGTGGTTTAGTTTGCTGCTACCCTTACTAGTTTATCCCCGTCACAGATAATCTATCCTGAACAGTCAATCTACCTATTTCCAAACCTCAATCATTCCGTCAGCGTACGCTTTTAAACTATTGTACGCTTTTGCAGAAACCTTTTTCGAAGCATTTTCATTATCTAAAAATCCTTTAAAATCATTAATATGTTTGACAACTTTATCCGCAGAATCTTTCTTTTCAAATTGCTCTACAGATCTCAAATGTGCCTTCAACGCTTGCGCTGAACCTGCTTTGAAAGCTCCTACATTGTCGAAGCTGTCGATTAGAGAACTTACACCAGCTGCATTCAGATCGCTTAGCAAAAGATTGCTATCAGTAGCGCTTTGGTTTGTGTCTGTTTCTGAAGTTGCCGTAAAGTTTATGTTTGCTGGAGCTGTCATACCTTTAGGAATTTTCACATACACAGGTACATCAACACTTTTCCCCGGTTCCACTGCAACAATATTATTATCAAGTTGAACCGTCCAATCTTCACCTGCTGAAGCGTTAACTCGAATAAGATCCTTTGCTTCGCCGGTATTTGTAACATTAAAATGGTAAACTGCCACTTTCCCCGCAATGGCCGGTTGTATTGTGCCTGCACTTACATTAACGCCGCGTTTATAGGCACCTGATCCTTCCGTGTTACGAACTGCAACCTGATAATGAAGTACGCCGTCATTACCTTTGTATTTGCCTAAAATATAGAACTGAAGATGATTGTAAGGATCGATGTACTCACTAACTACATCATCTTTGCCAATAGACCCATCGAATTTTCCGTTAACCAAACTAGCTCCATTCCCTGCATGGAATAAAGAATCCAAGGTTTGCCTTGGGTCACCTTTTGTAACCGAAACTGTTGTACCGTCGGGCTTTGTAAAGTCCTTCAATGCGATATCTTCAGGATGTGAATCAATTGGCCAGATAAACGGTGCAGTCTCCGCATTTTTCGTTTTAGAAATCAATACACCTGAATCGGCAGCAAAGGAATCCGCTCCAACTCGATCTACAACTTCAAGGGTGTAGTTATTGTACTTAGCGTTATTTACGTTACCGATCATATCGTTACGCCAGTCTCCGCTTAGGTAATTACTTGGAGTTAAATCAGTCATACTGATGTTAATCCCATGGAGTCCGTTTCTGCCGAATTTACTGCCGATTGGTACTTCGCGCGCGATAATATCCGCAAACGCCGGACCAGACACTTTTAATTCATCACGATTAAGTTGCAGGACTTCATCATTAGATAAAAACCCTTGTTTCATCTTATTTCGAAGCGTATGTGGTGCCGGTAAGGAAGAACCTAGGGTAGCTGGAATCATCCAGCGAGTGTGCGTTCCACCTGGACCATTAAAAGACCCACGACTCATCGTTTCCCAATACCCTGCATAGGTTCGAGGATCTAAAGCTGCATTATTATAGTTATCCCCTAGTCCTTTAAGGTGACCAAATTCGTGAGCAAATGTGGACATCCCATCACTTTCTCCTTGAATAGAAACACGAATCGATTTGCCGTTTAATGTGGCACTAGATGCAGCAGACCAAATCGATTTAGCTGCAAACCAAGAAGTCCAAGGTACATAACGGGTTTTTGCCCAAGTTGGCATATTTTCAAATCCTGTTAAATTTGGAGGACCAAATGCAGCAGGTACCGAGTTCTGATTCATAAACTTCATTTCACCAAGTTCTTGCCAAACAGTTGATTCATCATAGCCTGCATGTACAATAAACGCAAAGTCATAGTTTTTTCCAGATGCTATAATATCAGCTGTTGCCGCATTTATGCCGTCTTGGAAGAGGTTTCCGGTTTTATAATTACTTGGCAGAAAACCAGAATTAAAACTATCTAGCCCATACTGAAATTCGTATTTATCCAAGCGGTAAGGACCATAAGAATCAAGTGTTACGCCCCATTTTCCATAAGAGTTCTCTTTCCAAAAGCCATCGATTGTCTGATAATGATTTAACTCACTCGGTACATTTAAGTAATTCGTCCAAAACTCCCCAAGCTTTTCTCGGGGAACAGCATCGACTTGTGGATTACCGATAAGATCTTTACCTTTAGGCAAAGTCAAGATAAAATCCTGACCTGGAAAGTCAACCAAAATCAATGCTCCTTTAAGGTTTGTTTCCGGTTGAATACTCTTATCGGTACTCCAGTTAATACCCGGGACTGGTTTATAATCATTCCATGTCATATCTTCTGGATTCACCCAAGACTGTGGATCTACTGGTCCCGGCATTTTATCTAGCCCTGGTTCAGCAGCAAATGCGGCTGTTGAATACATCGAAATCAAAAAAGTAGTTGATAATACAGCAATCTTAAATCTACGCTTCAAATAGATTCTCCTCTCACTTGTAAAATAACCTATAATTTATGTAGCTTTCGTTTTCGAATTTGCCGTGTCGATTATGTGATGTCATCATTTCTTTTTTGCTCTTTAACGTCACCTTCTGGTTATGCTAAGTACTTAATCCCCCCTTATAATTTACTCCTCCTTCTTGAAATCTACTATTTAGAAAAAGCCTAACATTATACTAATTAATAGACTTCATTGATAGTTTTCTAGATGTACTAATATGATAAAGCATAATAAATTATTTAATAGTTTCTTAATAATTCTAATCTTTTAATAATGAATATTTTGACAAATATCGGAACCACCTTTAGCATTTTTATCGACTTTCTTCTTCATGGAACTTGTTAAATAATTAGAAATCGACGTATTAAACAATTAAATTTCTAAATTATTGTCAACTGTTTGTGGGTTTTGGCGTGTTCTGTATAAAAATATTTGTTCTAAAATAATTTACTGATGTACTAAACGATTAAAGAATTTACATTTCTTAACCAAGTTGTAATGGAGTGTTGCATTAATTTCGAATTCTTCTAAATTCAAAATGAAAAAAGATTAAAAAACACCAACTTTTCGCTGAAGTGCGCCTCAAATGTTAGATGGTGTAAATTTGGGGTGCACTTCACGTGAAGTCGGTGTTTTAAACTTTTTAATTTCTTCTCTAGTTTAGGGCTAATTTCTTTTGTATTATTAAATTTTTCCTCTAAAAACATAAAAACCACTTTCCTATTGGTTAATTCCAACAGAATAAGTGGTTTCAGATTAGTAAAATGATTCATGATTTAAATAATTACAAATTCTTGATGAAGGATTCAGTATTAAAAGAGCTGTTTCCTAAAGAAAGTGTTCAATTTTTATTTCGTAACAAGCTATAAAGCCTTATATGTTAAAAGGATTTATTATTTTGTTTGGTTGTTCATTGCCTTCATCATTTGGTTAATTTTCTTTTGTGAAGGTTTTTGTCCCATTTGAGCCATCATTACTTTTAACATTTGTTCATTAATTGGTGGATTTTTCTTTAGGTAGTTCATTGTATATTGACGAGCTATGAAAAATCCAATCGCTACACCTGCAATTAATGCTAAGATGCCGACTAGAAAGTATACCCACATTTTATTGCTTCCTCCTTAAAATCATCTAGAAACAATTTTACTAAAACTAACCAGTTTATACAAGAGCAAACTGCAATTTAATCGTTTAAATATACTTTTGATAGGCGATAGGTCGTAGCCAGCCAAATCGCTGATCCTTCACATCAATTGCAATGAATGTTGAACGAAATTTTCTTAATAGCTCAAAGAATATTGTTTCTGCCTCTAATGATCCTTCTGCATATAAAATTAGTTCGTGAGGATATAGTTTTAGCTGAGCCTTTGCCCCATCATCAAGTTCGAGAAGATACTCTCCAGTTTCCTCATAAAAGTAAATCTGTTGAGAATCAAATTTGCGAATAAATGTATGTAGCTCGAATAATGGTATTGGTTCTGTTATATATTCTAATTGTTTTTCGATTATTTTCCTTAGTTCAATAGATGAGTAATAATACTCATATACTAGTTGATATATTTTATGCTCTTTCCCATAAAATTCTATAGACAGTGGTTCTCGAATTAAAAAAATTTTATATTCCCTCATATCTTGTCCACTCCCAACAACTATCTGTAAGGAAAATTATATAAAATTCCATTCAAAATATTTGTCATTTTTAAGGAGTGAAAATCAACTAGTTTTGTCGAAAAATCTTTAATAAAGCATTATATTGAAAAAAGGTTTAGGAAATAGGAAAAGAATTTCAAATTCTTTCCCTACTTTTCCCAACTTTACCTTTTATTGTAATACTTTTTTTGCTGCTGAAACGACATGATCAACAGTAAATCCGAATTTCTCCATTAATAGGTTTCCTGGAGCAGAAGCGCCAAATGTATCGATTGAAATGACTTCTCCATCTAATCCTACATATTTATGCCAGCCGAATGAAGAACCCATTTCTACTGCTACTCGTTTCGTAACTTCTTTAGGTAGTACTGATTGTTTATATTCATTAGATTGCTTTTCAAATAAGTCCATTGAAGGCATCGAAACAACCGATGCAGAAATTCCTTCTGCCGCTAATTTTTCTTGTGCTCCTACTGCTAATTGTACTTCACTACCTGCTGCGATTAATACAACATCAATTTTATCTTGTTTAGCAGGAGAAATAACGTAAGCACCTTTAGACACTTTATTATAAATATCAGTAGTAGTCCCCTCTAAAGTTGGTAAATCTTGACGAGACAATACTAACATTGTAGGTGCGTCTTTGGCTTCTACTGCCACTTTCCATGCTGCTGAGCTTTCATTTCCGTCTGCTGGTCGAATTACATTCAGATTAGGCATTGATCTGAATGCTGCTAGTTGCTCAACTGGTTCATGAGTAGGTCCATCTTCACCAACTGCGATACTATCATGTGTAAATACATAAGTAACTGGTAAATTCATTAAAGCTGCTAAGCGAATTGCTGGTTTTAAGTAATCAGAGAAAACAAAGAATGTCGCGCCAAACGCATGAACGCCACCATGTAGAGCCATACCATTTAAGGCTGCACCCATTGCAAATTCACGTACACCGAACCAAATATTACGTCCGTCATAGCTTTCTCTCGTAAAGTCACCTTTACCATTCATATACGTTTTGTTAGACCCAGCTAAGTCAGCAGATCCACCAAAGAAACTAGGTAATACGTTTGCAATAGCGTTAATTGCTTCACCTGAAGATGAACGAGTCGCAATTTTTTTACCTACTTCATACTTAGGTAGTGCTGTTTCTAAATCTACAGTAATATTACCTTCAATCGCATTCTTTAATTGAGCTGCTAATTCAGGATATTTTTCTTCGTATTTTGCAAATGTAGCATCCCATTCTGCTTCTTTCTTTGCACCAGCTTCAACGATTACTTTATTAAAATGTGCATACACTTCTTCTGGAACATGGAATGCATTTTCATAACCCCAAGCATACGCTTGTTTCGTTAAAATCGTTTCTTCTTTTCCTAGTGGCTCACCGTGAGATTTTGATTTACCAGATTTATTTGGAGAACCGTAACCGATTGTTGTTTTCACTTCAATTAAAGTTGGTTTTGATAATTCTTCTTGAGCTTTTTGGATCGCTGAGGTAATTTCATCTAAGTTATTACCATCTTCTACGCGGATAACTTGCCATCCATAAGCTTTAAAGCGATCTTCTACACTTTCAGAGAATGAACGATTTAATTCTCCGTCTAATGAAATATCATTTGAATCATATAGAACTACTAGGCGTCCTAATTGTAAATGTCCTGCTAATGAAGCCGCCTCAGCAGAAACACCTTCCATTAAATCTCCATCACCACAAATTGAGTATGTAAAGTGGTCAACTACATTTAAGTCTTCTTTATTATATGTACCTGCTAAATGACGCTCTGCTAAAGCCATACCAACAGCCATTGCAATACCTTGTCCTAATGGACCTGTTGTAGCTTCAACACCATGTGTATGTCCAAATTCAGGATGTCCTGGTGTTTTGCTTCCCCATTGACGGAAGTTTTTAATATCTTCAATTGAAACTTCGTAGCCTGATAAATGTAACATGCTATAAAGTAACATTGAACCATGGCCTGCTGATAACACAAATCGGTCTCTGTTAAACCATTTTGAATTTTTTGGGTTATGATTCATAAATTTTGCAAATAATGCATATGCCATCGGTGCAGCACCCATTGGCATTCCTGGGTGACCAGAATTAGATTTCTCAATTGCATCAATTGATAATGTACGAATCGTATTAATTGCTAATTGTTCAATATTATTAGACATAAATTTCGCTCCTTTAGCTTATTCATAGATATTATCATATAATTTACCATGATTTATTACAATAACTAACACTTAGTTTTGACATTTTTAACAAATTCTTTCCAAGAAATAGAAAAAAGCAGAATTTTCTTCTGCTTTTTTCTGTTATTTTTAACAAAATATGAACTTTTATATTGATAAAACTTTTTAATGTAAGTTATTTTTACGCTTTGCTTTTTCATATTTTAACTTTGCAGGTGTAATGTCATTCCCTTTTTCGTCAACAATTTTAATTGAAGTTAGTTCATCGACCATACGAGAACGGAAATCTGCTAAATATTCTTTTCTTAATTGATCTTGTTCTACTTTCTCTTCAGGACTTAACCCTACTTCTTTTGACTTTTTTGATAATTCATTTATTCTATCTAAAGTTTTTTTAGTAACCATTAGTAACCTCTCCTTTATTTGTAACTTATCTATTCATTGTTAGTTCCATCACTTTGATAATTAGACGATTAATTGTATGTTCTTTCTTTGCGAGAAAGTCTAAAGTCGTGCTGTTTTACCATTGGTGTAAAAGAGCACCGCATTTAGCAGGCTATGCAAAGAAGAAAGCGATCGTTAGTCAGAGTTTGATATTCTATTCAATGTATCTCATCTTACAATAAATTGCATTAGCTTTCAATATTGGAGATTTCTTTCATATGTTCAATATACCTTCTATTAACAGTTGCCTTTGAAACGTTATATCCAAATCCTTTTAAGGTAGCTGCAATTTCCTCAAATGTTAGATCGTTTTGACGTAATCTTACAATTTCGGAAATCGGTAATTCCAACTTATCTCTACCACCTGCGTTTAAACTACCTTCTAAGTTTTTTTGAGGCTTATACCCGTTTTCAACCGCCTTTTTCATACCTCTTTTTATTTTCATATTATGAATTTTCCGTTGATATTCCTCTACAATACTTAAAATTTCTAAAACCATTTCATCACTTTCACTTAATTGAAATTGTCCATTTTGAGAAGAGGTAAATAATCTTATTCCTTCCCTTTTTAAAAAATGTAATAAAGCAATTCTTGCATGACCTCTTCCTAATCTTGTTTCATCTTGTATTAACAAAGCATCAACTTGATGCTCTTTTATAATTTGGAATAGCTGGAATAGCCCTTCTCGTTCTACTTCATACCCACTTGCCTGTTCGCCTATTGTTTCTAGAATACACATTCCCATCCGCTCACCTAGTTCGGTTAGTTCACTTATTTGTCTATGTAATGATGTTTCTTGTGAATCCTTTGCTGTACTTACTCTCGCGTAAATTATTGCATTCATTAACTGTTCCCTCCATACGAACACGAAAACTACTTTAATAAAAAATAGAACTAACGTTTGTATATCATATCCTATCATGATATAATGAAAAAAATAAAGAGGAACGTATTATCTATTTTATAGGCAAGGGGGAAATTCGAATGAACAAACTATCGAAAAGGCAAGCAGAAATTTTAGCTTATATTAAAGACGAAGTAAAAATTAAAGGTTATCCACCTTCAGTTCGAGAGATTGCTGAGGCTGTTGGTTTAGCTTCAAGCTCTACAGTACATGGTCATCTAGAGAGACTAGAACAAAAAGGCTATATTCGAAGAGACCCTACGAAACCGCGTGCAATCGAGATTCTTGGCGATACAGCTGCGGTTGTAAATGAAGTACAAGCATCATACAGTGAAATCTATAACGATATTATTAACATTCCCGTAATCGGTAAAGTAACTGCAGGTATTCCAATTACAGCAGTCGAAAACGTAGAAGAATATTTCCCTTTACCGACATCTGTCGCTCCATCTAACGAACAAGTTTTTATGCTTCGAGTAGAAGGAGATAGTATGATCAATGCTGGTATTTTGAATGGCGATCTTGTAATTGTTAAAAAACAATTCACTGCTGAAAATGGCGAAATTGTTGTTGCCATGACTGAAGATAGTGAAGCTACTGTAAAGCGCTTTTATAAAGAAAGCGACCATTTTAGACTTCAACCTGAAAATGATGCCCTGTTTCCTATTTTATTAAAACAAGTATCAATTTTAGGAAAAGTAATAGGAGTCTATCGTACATATCATTAAACTTTTTAAAAGCAATGACATATTTATGTGATTGCTTTTTGTTTTTAACAAGCATAGTTATAACAAAATAAACCAACTGACTTATTATTAAGGGAGATTTTTTAGTGAGTAAACTCGAGTGGAGAAAAAGTTTAAAAGAAATTTATTTACCAAAAAGTAAGACTAGTAAAATTAAAATACCAACCTTTAAATATATAACGATTGAAGGCAAAGGCAATCCCAATAATGATTTATTTAAAGAAAATGTCGAAGCACTTTATTCTTTAGCCTATGCCATTAAAATGTTGCCCAAAAAAGACATTGTTCCAGAAGGATACTATGAATACACAGTCTTCCCTCTTGAAGGTGTTTGGGATTTAGATAAAGAAGGTCGAAAACTAGACTATATAAATAAAGAACATCTTTTATATAAATTAATGATTAGACAACCCGACTTTGTTACAGAAGATTTAACATATATCATTTTAGATCAACTTAAACAGAAAAAGAAAAGTCCACTGCTAGCAAACGTAAAACTCGAATTGATCACTGAAGGCTTATGTGTTCAAACCATGCACATCGGAAGCTATGATGACGAGCCAAGAACTTTTAAATTAATGGAAGAGTTCTGTTTAGAGAATAACCTAGAAAGAGTGCAAAAAACACATAAAGAAATCTATATTTCTGATGCAAGAAAAACACAACCTGATAAATTGAAAACTGTTTTAAGATTTCAAGTCGAAGAACGATAGCCAAAATAAAAGAGCTTGGAAGTTCCAAGCTCTAGACATACGATCAGTCCCCTAGAAGATATCACTTTGTCATTCACTATAGCTTTCAAAATTCTTCTCTAAATCATCTCTAAACGCAATGGCTAAATAATTATCGATTATATTTCTAGTAATAGGTGATTGAAAGACTTGACTCTTATATGCCCCACCATCATATTCAATTATATCAATCTTATTTTCAACCTGTTCATTTTGTACCTCATCAAAATATTTAATACTAACTACTACCCCAGCGTCATCAATCGTAATTAATAACTCTCTTTGATTTAATAAGACCTCAATCACACTATCTTTATCAATCATAATATCAAACTCACCATTCGAAACTTCAATTTCCTTTTTTAAAGACTCCTTTAAATCAATAAAATATGATTCGAATTTCTCACACATCTTACTGTATGCCATATTTTCTGTAACAGTTTCTTTATATATTGCTTTTGTTTTTAAGATGAATTCCCTTTTAAAATCCATATTTCCACTCCTTGTAGTGATATAATTGGAGCATTTATATATTATTACTATTCATCATGCACTGATAAATAGAATAACAGGAAGAATGTATTTAAAATTTTTTTATACTGATTAGCCTAAAGTAACAAATCGTTTAATCCATCAGGACTTTTTACACGCTTTTCGTAACTATTGTGAATAATAGTAAACTTTTCAATGCAACTATGAAATGATAGGATTATTTCAATCTAAGTTTGAGAACTTGTTGAGAATAAATTTATATAGTATTGACGATGGGTATTTGAAAGTGGCTAATGAAAATTGGGGTAATAATAATATTTTTATTATTCATCTTCAAAAAATAAATTATCGATAATATCGTTTAATCTATTAATTTAACATAAATAATTTCAGGATCTCCTTCATCCAAATTCTCGATCAATCCACTTTCAATATATCCTAGTGATTGAAAGACTTTTTGCATTTGGCTATTTGATTTGTTAGTAGATGAGAATAATTTCTTTTCTGAAAAAACTTCAACATATTTCATGAGATTTTTTGCTATACCAAGCCTCCTCGTATTTGGTGAAACAATTATTAAATCGATAAATAAATGGCCAAAGAAAAATTTATGATAAATCATAAAACCTACTATCCTTTTATTCAATTCACATACAATGCATCGATTTTCTTCAATTGATCGTTTAATTTGATTTTCCCTAATTCGACTTTCAATAATTTGAGAATCCAGAATTACGATTGATTCACAATCACTCATTTCCGCATTTCTAATTTCCACTTTCGTTCTCCTATTCTTAAATGTTTATAGTTAACTTTTCTATAAAATTCTTTCAAACCCTCTTATGTAGTAGGTTAAAATTAAAAAACCTGTATTTAGAATCATACAGGTCATTTTAAATGATTACATAACTTATAGATTTGTTGGATTGAAAAGTTTGCCCCATGTTTCTACACCAACAATTCCATCAACTACTAAATCATTTTTTCTTTGAAATTCTTTCACTGCTTTTTCGGTTAAAATTCCGAAAATCCCATCCACTTTGACGCCAATTTTTTCTTGAATTTTCTTTACTTGCACTCCCCTTGATCCTTTTTTTAAGATTCCCTTATAAGGATGTAATTCAATTTGAATAATCCTTTTATATAATCCATTTTTAATATTTGCATTATTAACCGAGATGAGCACATCTGCATAATTAGGATCTGCTGCCCATCCTGCATCAGCAATCGCTTTAAATTGTTCATTAGCAGTTTTGTATGTTTTAACTTTACTGTACCGCGGATTATTTAAAATAAAATCAACATAGCCCTGAATTGGATCATTATATTTTATATAATACCCACCTTCATTTTTAGGTCTAGCTGTTCCTCTACTACTAAGAGGTAAGCCTGGATACCACGTTTGACCTGCGATATTGTTATTTTTCTTAAAATTTTTAGACGTAAAATGTGCTGTTTCTACTTGCCATTGAGTATAAATTACTTCGGTTAACCAGCCAATTTTTTTTGAAACTTCTTGGGCATCTTGAAAATATTTAATTGTATTAGACACTATAGACTAATCCTCTCCTTAAAGTGCTTGTCCTATAAAGTATTCATTTACTCCTTTCTTCGTACTAAGGAAATAGTAGAAAAGTAATGAAAACTTCTACAATTTTTTCTATTTAAGTTTCATGAATCTATTACTCCTCTTGTGTTTAACAACTATTAAACATTTTTCATACTATAGTTAAAAACTGGAGCTGATAAAATGACTAATTGGATCTACATTTCTACATCTAACCGCCAGCTAAAACTTTTCGACGGCAACAATCTGCTTAAAACTTACCCAATCGGTGTTGGAAAAATGCTTACTCCTACTCCTACAGGAACCTATACAATTATTAATAAACATCCAAATCCAGGTGGACCTTTTGGAGTACTTTGGATGGGACTATCAGCTCCACATTACGGTATTCATGGAACTGACAATCCTGCGACTATTGGTCACTTTGTTTCACATGGTTGTATTCGAATGTACAATAAGGATGTTCTTGAGTTATCTTCAATGGTTACAATTGGTACAGGTGTCGTTATTCACCAATAAGTCTAAAACCCACAAAATCGATTTTCATAGACTAATAGGTACTTCTGTGTAAATAAATTTACAATTCCATAATGCTGCTTTATGGCTTGAATATTAAACCTAAGAAGAAAATTTAAAAACCCTTACTTTACTGTAAGGGTTTTTAGAGTGTTGAAATATAAAATGGCCAATGGGGAAAATGTACTTTAAGTGAACAGTTATTAGTCATAAAATTATCATTTTTTGATGATTAATTCTTGATTTTAAATGTGAATACTTTTGAGAATTTTTTTTATTCCAACAACACTAGTAATGTTTAACTTATAGAAAAATATCTACATTTGATTTGTTTTTAAATTAATGTTTTTATTAATTGACCTACAAATTGTTTAATAAACAACTGTTATGTTACTCTAAGTAAAGGCTTTTTGATTAGATTTTTATCGTAAACTTTTTTTGATGAATTAGTTGATTGGAATGGAGGGATGCTCGACTCCTATTGGATAAGCGGGAAGGCTGAGACCCCGCAGGCTTTGCCGAGGAGGCTAAAGAATCTCGCCCCATGGAAAGCGAGATCCTGTAATGGAAATCAACATCACTTTACTCCTTTTACGAAAATTTGATAAATTGACAAGGTTGTTTTCCAACAACGTGAAAACCCATACTCTACTGTAAGGGTTTTGGAAAATGAATTGAAAATTGAATATTACCATCAATTAATTCCACATCATGTTTTAAATGATGACGATATAAAATCGATTTTACAATCGCTAGACCTAAGCCTGTGCCTGTTAAATGTTTATTTCGAGAAGCCTCCATAACATAAAACGGTTCCCACATTTGCTTAATTTGAGTAGAATTTTTAAGATTTGTTTCATTTTTAATCTTGAATAAAATTTCCTCATTTTCCTCGTAAATCTTAATCTTAATTTCTGGGTATTTTGTATATTTAATTGCATTACTAATTAAATTATTAAATACTTTCTCAAATTGGTCACGATCTACTTCAATATTTAGTTGGTTCGTACCAATATATTCTTTTGTTAAAGTGATATTATTTTGATTCAATTCGATTTCAAAGTTTTCCAAACTAGATTCAAAAAGCTTAATTAAGTCAAATTGTTCGACATGTAATATTTCTCGTTCAATTCTTGATAACTCTAATAATTTATCGATTAAACGGTTTATTTGATCTGTTTGTCTAATGATTGTATCAACATAGGTCCCATCATCTATTCCGTCTTTTATGCCTGCAGAATAAGCTTTGATTAAAGCCAGTGGTGTTTTAAGTTCATGAGAAATATCTGATATGAACGTTTTTAAATTTGCGTTCCGTTGATTTAAATCATCATGGGCAATCCTCAATTTATCGCTCATTTCGTTAATACTTTGAGCAAGTTCTTCGATTTCATCATTAGTTGAAATTTTTGCCTTTTTAAATTCTAATTGGGCGATTTCTATTGAAATATCTTTTAACTCTTTTAACGGATCAGTTATTTTTTTTGACCAAATCCAAACCATTAAAATCAACATTAAGATCAAGAAAATCATAATATAAATTGTAAACTTATTTACGATTTGAACCGCATCACTTAAATATACAATAGAGACACCCACTACAATAAATACATTATCCTTTTGAATAAAATCGACTAAAAAACTAGATTTCAACTTACCTTGATCGTAAATTTTACTTATTCTTTTGCCACTCTTAACTTGGTTTATTGTATCTTCTGTAACCCAAAATTTATTTAAGGTTACTCTTTTTTGATATAAATTATCTCTTAATATTCCATTAAAATGGTCTAAATTTGTTTGAATTGGTTCATAAGCGATTGTTACATTATTTTCTTGTTCCAATTGATTTATGGACTGTTTAAACTCAGCCATTGGCATCTTGTTTATCTCTGTTGAAAGGTCATGCACTCTATTTTTCATCTGAAATAAATAATATTTAGGTAATAAATAAGAATTAATCATTAGATAAAAAATAAAAACAAAAAGAATACATAATGTAATTGTTATCGATATTTTTCTTCCTAATCGATTCATTTTTCTTTTATAAGACTGTATCCTAAACCTCGATGTGTTTGAATAAGATCTTCTCCTATTTTTTCTCTTAATCTTCTTATATGGGTATCCACCGTTCGATCATCTCCATCGTAATCAATCCCCCAAACATTCACTAATAAATCCTCACGTGACAAAATATTTCCGCGATTACGAACAAAACAGCTTAATAAATCAATTTCCTTTTTCGTTAAATTTAAATTTTCCTCGTTTTTAAATGCTATTTTACCTTTAAAATCTACTTTTATATTACCAATTACAATAAGATGTTCCTCTTTTAGTAATTTTTTAGCTCTAGTAATCAGGACACCAGGATGGAATGGCTTTCTTACATAATCGTCAGCTCCTTGTTTAAGAGCTAGTAATTCGTCTTCATCTTCACTTTTAGCTGTTAGCATTAAGACTTTTGTTTCCCCATTTTTCTTTATTTCTTTACACACATTCATTCCACTATTAAAAGGCATCATCCAATCTAAAATAGCTAAATCAATTTTTTCGCTATAAAAGATTTCGATAGCTTGTTCTCCGTCTTCTGCTAGGAAAACGGTATATCCTTCCTTTTTGAAATATGCCTGTAAGATCTTTAACATATCTTTTTCATCATCAGCAATTAGAATATTGATTTTTAATCCCTCCGTTCATTATGATATTTTGTCACGTTCATGTAACAAAAGGAGCTTAAACTGTTCTAGGAGGAGTGAAAACATGAGGATAATTGAAATTTTAGTCAGTGCTCTATTTATTTTATTTACAATCTTAATTGTATCAATTCATTCATAAAAGGCAGGTTATAGACATGAAATATACCATATTTCGAAGGATCGTTAGAAGATTAATAGTTTTTACGTTGATATTGTTAATTTTCCCTATTATTTTATATAGTTATTCAAAAAGTATTGAACCAAAAATGTTAGATGTAAATCAAATAACAATCACATCAAATTCCGTTTCAAAGCAAATGGAAGGATTTAAAATTGTTCAGTTTAGTGATAGCCATCTTGGTGCTCATTATACATTAAAGCAATTAAATAATGTTGTCGACCAAATTAATAACCAAAACCCTGATTTAATTGTATTTACTGGTGATTTAATTGATAACAGCGCTATATACAATAAGATAGATCAAATCCCTGCTGTACTTCAACAATTAAAAGCAAAATATGGTAAATATGCTATTTACGGTAATCATGACGTTGGAGGAGCAGGAAAGAAAATCTCAGCATCAGTTTTCATAAAATCGGGATTTACAGTTTTAGAAAATGAACAGAAAGAAATCGTCTTAAAAGATCACAGTAAACTTAATATTATTGGTTTGGATGACTATCTTTTAGGAAGACCAAATCCAGCAAAAGCATTTAAAAGTATACGAAAAAACGCCTTTAATCTCTTATTAGTACATGAACCCGATGTAGCAGAACGAATTAAAGAGTTTCCAGTTGACTTACAACTCTCTGGCCATAGTCATGGTGGACAAGTTAAACTTCCATTTCACGAAGCAATTTATACTCCGCCATTAGCAACTATTTATACTGAAGGATTATATAAAATAAATCATCATATAAAACCTTTGAACTTATACGTTAATCGGGGTATAGGAACAACTAGGCTTCCGTTTCGATTCTTAAGTGTACCAGAAATTTCAGTTTTTACTTTAACGAATAAATGATACAACCCGCAAGGAAATATGAATTCCTTGCGGGTATATAAAAATTATCTTTTATGCCAAGTTCACAAAATTTTCGTGAAGTATAAGAAATCACTTTTCAAAGAAGATGTTAGGACATTGGACTAAAATCCTTCCAGATTGTTACTGATAATAGTTCATGGGTAATGTCATTACTAAACCAAGTTTCATTCCATTCAACCTGACTTCTTTCAAATCTAGTTCGTTCTTCATATTCTTCTATACTTCTATATTTAATAAATAAATTGAAGTAATAATTTTGCTCATCTTCTCTTTGCATAAAATTCATTCCAATATTTGAAGGCTCGGAATTAAATTTTGGATCTGCTGATTTTTTTATTCTTGATTTAAAATCCTCTAAAAATTTCTTTTCAAACTTATACTCAAATAAGACTGTGATCATTGTTTCATCTCTTTTCAATTATTAGTTGTCTAATAGTTAAACACTATTATAAGTATTCAATTTCATATTTATTCTTAATAACAAAACATACATAATGGATTTAATTTGAGTGGATAATAAAAGAAAAATGGAAAAGTTCTACAAGAGGTGCTTATGGAAGAAACACAATCACTGAACTCATCT
The DNA here is from genome assembly GCF_900112535.1 of Bacillus sp. UNCCL81. Classification (NCBI taxonomy): domain Bacteria; kingdom Bacillati; phylum Bacillota; class Bacilli; order Caryophanales; family Bacillaceae; genus Bacillus; species Bacillus sp. UNCCL81. The sequence continues at coordinate 1,131,641 of NZ_FOMF01000002.1, forward strand.
GAAAATATAACTAGTCTGATTTGGAAATTATCAATTGGTTCTACATTGGCATGGGAAATCTCAAAATTTTTTGGTTCCTCACATCCCTACCTAGGTCCAGTTTCTCTTATTCTTACAATTCAATCGACAATGTACAAAACCATTAGTTTATCAATCAAGCGAGTAATTGGCACAATGATAGGAATTGTAGTTACAGTAATAATTGCAAGTTATCTAAAAGTCAACGGATGGACCTTAGGACTTTTAATTTTAATTGGTACATATATTGCTAAATATTTAAAATTTGACAAAAAAGTACTTCACCAGGTAGCTCTCACAATTCTATTTGTCTTTGCATTTGAGCATCAATCAAAGGATTATGCGATGGATCGAATGAGGGATACGCTTGTAGGCGTCTTGACTGCAGGATTAATACAGTTCGTTTGGTCTTCACTAATATCTAGAAAAAAAGGATTGAAATAGTAAAAAACATTGGCTGATTTAATCATTTTTTCAATTTTTAAGAGGATTAATTAGAATACTCCTTAAGTAATTCCTCTAATTGTTCTTCACATTATTGAAATAATTCTTTTAGTCTTTCATGTTCTCATAAAAGACGATTCTATTACCAAATGGATCACCAACCCGAACCTCTCGTGTTTTCCAAGGAGTTTCTTCGATGCCAGGGCGAGCATATTTATATTTCTTTGAAAGTAGCTTTGAATGAAGTAAGTCTAAATTTTCTACCTCAATTCGAATAGCTGCACCTGGACTACAATCTCCATGGTGCTCAGAAAGATGAATTATACAGTTGTTATAAGAAATTTGCATATATAAAGGAAATTCTTCTTCAAATCGGTGCTCCCAATCAATCTCAAATTCTAAAAATGTTATGTAAAATTCTTTTGCCTTATCTTCATCGAACATACGAAGTATAGGTGTTGGACTTTTCATAGTAATTTTTGTTGTGCTCATTTCTTTTCTCTCCTTTTCTTTTTAAACTACTATCTATTACGTTTAGTTCAATTAGCTTATTTCATCAATTATTCCTTGAATTATTTTCATACTCTCAATGTCCTTTGGACGAAGCTTGCGTCCCGTGCCTTTTTCATATACCTTTTTTTCTTCAAGTAACTGGAATGGATTTAGGACATTTATTGAAATACCTTTTAAATCATATTGTTGAATTGGCAAAGCATCTTTTCTCCATTCCCAGGCAGGAAAACCGTTCGCAATGATTTTACCTTCTTTTGTTATCCTAACAAACACAAAACTCACTTCAACCTGATCTTTAATGAAATCCGTTTGAAGCATACTGACTGGGATTTTATTAAAACCAGCATTAACCATTGCCCATTCTAATTTTTCCCGATACTGAATGTAAGTGACTAAATCAATATCCGAGTGTTCTCGGGTCACTTTACCAAGAAGAAAATCAATTGCCCACCCTCCACGTAGCCAGAGCTGAATTGTTAGATTTAAACAAATTGTGTTTATTTCATTAAGTATATTTAATTGTTTCTCTACTAAAATGGTTTCGTTGTTGTCCAATTTCACCACACCTGTTCACTTATTATGATAAGTATCTATCTCAAACGATTTTGGACCTTCTACACTTATCTGTTATTTATTATGTTGAGGTCGCCTACTAAAGACCCAAGTTTGATAAAATTACCATTACGATTACAGCAAAAACAAAAGCAAGTACCAGTGTTTTAAGCCTACTCTTCTTCTTTCCATCTTCAACGTAATAAAAATCATCATTTCCCATCAGTGCTCCCAAAACTAGATAGACTAAAAGAGATACTGGCAAAAATACAAATACCAATCTTACAAGAATTGATGCGATTGATAAAGCTTCTGCAATCCCTCCACATACACCTAAAAATACATAATCTGTATTTGATTTATATAACCTATTTCTATTCATATTATCTTCCTCTTTTTATTTATGTGTCTATCTGTCCATTTTCAACTTATTTATCAACTTCTTCACATTCACATTTGGACTCCAGCAATTAAACTTATAGTTCGTCATTGTTTCAAATCCCAATCTACTACAATAATATTTCATACCTTTTACTTGTTTCTCAGCTTTAAAATGCTGACACGTTGCGCAGCAATGGAAATCTTTCATATATCCTCCTAAGATGAAACAAAACTTTAACTTAATTACATTCTCCAACAGAATTAAAGTTCCTTTTTAGAAAGTAAAATTGGAATTAAAATAAAAAAATGAACTGCAATACACTACTCATAATATCTTCAACTTTATATTTTAATTGAATTTTTATTTTTAAAATTGAGCACAAAATCATATTTACGTGTTGTATTTTAGTTTCTTTTCAATTTTTACGGTTATTTTCTTTATAATCACAGAAAATAGTAGAGCATAGTAATTAATGGAAAAGGAGATTTACCGATGAAGCTTTGGATTACTTCTATTTTCTCTATATTAGTAGCTCTATCTACTACCTGCTCTACAGTATTTGCTGAGCCTAATCATAAGCTTGCGATAGTGATTGATGATTTTGGTAATAACATGAAAGGAACGGACCAAATGCTTTCGCTACCGATCCCATTAACAGTTGCAGTAATGCCTTTTTTACCTTCAACTAAAAAGGATGCAACTGTTGCTCATTCTAAAGGCTATGAAGTAATTGTTCATTTGCCAATGGAACCGAGGAAAGGAAAAGCAAGTTGGTTAGGTCCAAATGCGATTAAGACCAACTTAAGTAATGACGAAATTCGAAGAAGAGTTCTAGCCGCTATTGATGACGTCCCATACGCAATAGGAATAAATAATCATATGGGTTCAAAAGCAACTTCCGATGAAAGAGTAATGCGCATAGTTTTAACTGCTTGTAAAGAAAGGGGCCTATTTTTTTTCGATAGTAAGACGAATTATCGGAGCGTAGTTACTAAAATTGCAGATGAGATAGGCGTGCCGGTCATTGAAAACAAGTTATTTTTCGATGATTTATACACTTATAAACATATAGAAAAGCAAGCAAGATTACTATTAGAAAAAGTAAAAGTAGAACCAACTATGATAGCGATTGGACATGTTGGAGAACCAGGCGAAATTACCTCAAATGTCATAAAGGAATATATACCTAAAATTAAAGAAGAAGCACATTTTGTATTTTTATCAGAATTAGTAGAAAACCTTCCAATCCCATTGCATTAAGATGGCTGCAATAAAAATATTAGGAACCGCTATTTTGCGATTCCTATATTTTTTGATCTGTATTCTTTAAAATAATCTTCAACCTCATTTATATGATTAACAACCAATATTTTATCATTGTAATCTTTAAACTTTGAAAAAAATGTTGGTTTCCCCACTTCTTCAAAATACTTATTCCATTTAAACATCTTGAAGAATATTTTAAGTGTCGGTTGATAATTTGACTTCTCTAATTTAAGTTTTTGTAAGAAATATCTTTTAATAATTCGGTAGGTTCTAACAGAATAGCTTGTGTCTAAAAAAATAATTAACTCTGCATTTTGAAAACTATTACTTACCCATTCTTCACTATGAACACCTTCAATAATCCATGTATCCGAGCGAATGAGTGTATCTAAATGGCATTCTCTTTCTTGTTCAGAACGCCTGATATCTTTATGGCCCTTTTGCCTTATCCATACAACATTATCTAACTCATAATAAGGTATATTTAGCTTTTTAGACATTTGTCTTGCTAATGTCGTCTTACCACTTCCAACTGAACCAATGATATGGATTTTCTTTGGTACTTTATCTTTCACTTAAATCACCACTTATCTTAAAACATTGATACTATCTTATTCGATTTAGTACTTTAAATGACCTTGTTACGATTTAAATCTTTCTAAATAAAAAATATCCTTGTCGATTAAATGACCAAATTTTCGTAAAAGGAGTAGAGTGATGTTGATTTCCATTACAGGATGCTCGCTTTCCATGGGGCGAGATTCTTTAGCCTCCTCGGCAAGCCTGCGGAGTCTCAGCCTTCCCGCTAATCCCATAGGAGTCGAGCACCCCTCCATTCCAATCAACTTTTTCATCAAAAAAAGTATGCAATAAATCCTAATCAAATAGCCTTTACTTAGAGTAATCCAGCAGTTTTTATTAATCAGTTTGTAGTTCTATTAATATCGAATATTAAACTAAATTAATCAAATGAATTTGTTTTTCTATGAATAAGCTCATAATTTTTAACTTCTGAAAAAAACATGTCTAGTGTTATTGGAATCATGAAATTGCTCAAAATATTAACATTTAAAACAATTAATAAATCATCCAAAAATGATAATTTCATTATAAATAAGTTCAATTTAATGTCCGTTTTCCCTATTGACCATTTTATATTTCAACACTCTGGAATAAAAAATAGGAACTGATCTAATCAGCTCCTATTTTTTATTTAATCGTTTTGTTACCAACTAGTTTATGTAATAAGTAACATTATTTACGCCAAAATGACGTATATTCTGCTTTATCTTGAATATTGAATTCAATCATTTTCTCAAGTAATTCATAATTAACTGGGACTTTCCAAGGAATACGAAACAAACCTTTTGTAGCACTATACCCAGCCTTTGCTATTTCATCAGCAAATTGAACAATACCTTTTTCTTCAGGTGATACGCTCATATGTTGCTTCGCGGTCGAAATGCCAATGATGAATGTGCCATGATTGGAAAACATCGGCGTATTCCACTTAATTTGTGGCTCTATGCTAGGAAATTTATTCGAAATCCAATCCAAAATTTCAGCAGTTCGCTCACGGTGGTCTGGATGATCAATCCCTGCTAAATATTCTGCAAAAACTTCCATGTCCGTCCCTCCTCAATCAAAAATTATGTAGATAGATAAGACTTTAATATAAACTATATACATTTAAATCCAAACAGTCAAAGTAACTTCAAAGTATGATCATTTTCATTCGAAAACTTTTGTTCAATTATGTTTTCATTAAAAAGTCATATTATCATTCATTGAAAAAAAAGTAATAATTCCTAAAACTAAAATGATAATCAAAATTGACTGTATGCATATTCCAACAATACTGCAAACCCTTCCGGAAATTGCTAAACCTTTCCCTTTTTCATTCGTACGATTTATTTCGGCAATACTTTTTCGAGATATAAATAGACCTATTATTCCGAGTATAAAACCGATATAAGGAATAATGATCGATAAAACCCCTAAAGTTAATGAAGATATAGATTTACTATTTGTTGTTACCAATACTATTTCCCCCATGAAAGTATAATTACAATTTTATATATAATTCTATTATAATATTACACTAACAACGCTTATTTGTAATTTGGGTTAATTTCAGCATTTTATTATAAAATGTAAGAACCATTTAAATAGTATACAACAAAAAAAGGATCGAAATAATTTCCATCCTCAAATGTTTATATCTTTTTCTCTTAAATAATTTTCATAAGCTTCTTTTACCTTATCAGATTTCGGTACAATTGGGGCTACTTTTGAAAGTCTATTGCTTAAATCGTTTAAAAGATATACTCCTCTAAACAAAGTACCAGCTAAAATTCCAAAGCCTATAATTATACCAACTTCTCCTAACATCATAAGAACTATGCCTAAAATGGTTGCTAATACGATTGAAACTAACAATTTCATAGATTTGTCCCTTCCCTTGTTTTTTTCTGCCGATTTTTTTAAAACCTAAGTTCTATTTTCTTCTAATTCCCTTTTGCTTAAGAATCTTAAAAGGAATAATAAAAGTTAGATCCAAAAATGATAATATTCCCAAAGTGGCAACTAGTAAGCCGATTATAACTTTAATAACCTTTATTGACTTAAAACCTACTGAGATTAAGAGTTGAAATAAAATGTGATATACACTTACAATTAATAGACAAATAATAATTCCTTTAATACTTTCCTTCCAATTTACCTTTTTTGATTCAAAGTAATAGATAATGCTCTTACCGATTTGATAAAGTACAAGATAAATCAACACCTCTTTAATATTCATATCAAATCCACTTACGATTAAAACGGCAAATAATATTGCAATCCAAACGATAGGTTTTAATCCGATTTTCATAAATCGCTGTTTTTCTTTTTGAAAAAAAGAATACATAGGAAATTCTCCCTGGAAGATTTTTGTTATCTAAATTTCACCATAATTAATTTAATATTTTATATTTATTCTTAATTCCTATTTCAATTATGTAAGTTTCAAAGGCAAATAAGCATACTCTCCGTCCCTAATAATCTCGCACTCTTTAACAAAAATCGGATAATTAAAAATCGGTCCATCTATCACGGTAGTATGGAACTCACCACTTTCTCCGCATGGATCAATCCCTCGAGTTTCAAGTTCCTTCACAAATTCATGAGTTAACATTCTTCCTAAATCTTTTTCTTTCATTCCTAACGATAAGTTGACTGTTACCACAATCGTTTGAAAACCTCTATTTATAAACTCATCGACAGCTTCACGGTGATTCAATTCCCATAATGGCATACCGAGCTTTATTCCAACATTCTTTGTAACCTTATCATGCCAACAATCTTGAGCAGGCATATCTATGTCACCCGTTACTAATACATCTGCTCCTTGATTTTTTGCATTGTCTAATAGTTGGGTAAACACTTTTTCATATTCCTGCCAACTTGCCACCCCTGTATACACAGGTAAACCGATTGATTCAGCTTGAGCGTGTATTATTTCGGGAGGCATTCCGTGCGATCTAGAACGTTTCCCTTCCTCCTCTAGCATAACGATTAATCCAACCGCTTTCCCTACTTTCATAGCTTTATATAAAGCTAGTACACTATCTTTTCCTCCGCTAAAAGAAGTTATAAATTTACGTCCAATCGCATTATTTTTCCAGTTTACTGTTTCTACCATTCATAACTTACTCCTTTATATTAAAGTCACTAAAATTATAGGAACAATTTAATCTTAAAATTTTTCTAATGTTCTTGCAATACTACATACATTCGTTGGAAAAACCGTATGTTAATAGTAGATGATGATTGGAGCGAAACTTTTGAAGATCCAAGCTTAGAAGATTATGGTTTATTTATGTATTAGATAGTTTTGATCAAATTAACCTGCATTCGGTTAGACTATTTACTTAGTAGCAAGAAAAGACCCTATTATCAGATTAAAGGAATTGTAAAAAGAGCATTGATTTATTTCAATGCTCTTTTCTGTGTGAATTTACTATTTTTTTACATAATGAAGCATAGCAAGTTGACCTAACTTTTCTACTTTCGTTAAAGTGTATTTTTGGGTAATGTCATGACCAGTGTAAAGAGAAATTCCTTTCCCCAAAACGATTGGTGCTATCGCAAGTTGAAATTCATCAATCAAATTTTCTTTAAAAAATTCTCGAGCTAGATTCCCTCCACCAACTAACCAAATATCTTTACCAGGTTGTTGCTTTAAATCTTGTATAAAAGTTTTAATATCTTCATCTATAAAAGTAGCATATTCATCTGATCCTGTTGCAGATTTTGAAAACACATAGTTTTTATATGTACTATAAGGATACTCCATATCAAATCCACGAACGACATCATATGTTGCTTTTCCCATCATAATAGTGTCAATTCTTTCTAAAAGTGTATGATAGCCAGAGTCTCCTTCTACTTCTGTTGTTTCTAACCATTCTAACGTACCATCATTATTAGCTATATATCCATCAATTGAAGTACCAATGTATAAAATAATTTTACGTTGTTTTTCCATATTATATCTCCTATCTTTATTTTTATAAATGTTTTGTACATTACATAATCATTCATCTAGTATAATTGATTGTAACACTAATATGCTTTTGAAATAGGGGGAATCGAAATGCCTTTATCTTCTATTAAATTATATATTTGGAAACCATTTTCAACTTCACCGCCACCACCCTTTACTCCTGCTGTTTTAGTAAAACTAAATGAGCTTATATTAAAAACAGATTAAGAATCTGCGAAATATAAGCTGTTTCGTAGATTCGAAGGAGTAGACGATGAAATCTAAAATTCAATTCCTACTATCAATGGTGATCTTTGGTACGATTGGCGTATTTATAAGGTACATTGATTTAGCTTCGAGTGAAATAGCTTTATTGCGTGGTTTAATTGGTAGTTTATTTTTAATAACATACATGCTTATCGGTAAGAAAAAAATATCATGGGCATCAATAAAAAATAACATTTATATATTGTTACTTTCTAGTATTACATTGGGTGGAAATTGGATTTTTCTTTTTCAAGCTTATAAATATACGACTGTTTCTAACGCGGCACTAAGTTATTATTTTGCACCAGTCATAGTCCTGATTTTATCCCCATTAGTTCTGAAAGAAATATTATCAACTAAGAAATTAATTTGTATAGTCATAGCCATATTCGGTATGTTATTAGTAGTTGCTAGTGGTGGGCTCGGCACAGCTAGATTAGAGGATTTTATTGGGATTGGCTATGGATTATTAGCTGCTGTGTTTTATGCTTCTGTAATGTTACTCAATAAGTTTATTAAAAACATGGGTGACTTAGAAATTACACTTATCCAACTTGGAACAGCCTCATTACTTCTCATACCTTATGTATTCATTACTGAAGGATTCGGGATTTTGGACGTCTCAGTTTCTTCAATTCCATTTATAATAATCCTAGGAATCGTACACACGGGCATTGGATTCTTATTATTCTTTTCAGGTATGCAAAAATTAAATGGGCAAAGTATAGCAGCATTAAGTTATGTTGATCCAATAACCTCTTTATTTATTTCAACTGTTTTCTTACATGAGAAAATGACAATTGTTCAAATGATTGGTGGGGCATTGCTATTAAGTTCCACATTTGTAAGTGAAAATCATTCATTGAGACTATCAAAACCATTTTTGAAAAAACCAGTTAAATAATAAAATAAACAGTGGAAAGCTACGGTTTCCCACTGTTTTTTATTTTAGATTATGAATTTCTGTACTTAGCGAACATTATTTCGTCATGATATTTATCTAGATCCGGCAATTTTAACTCTTCGGCAATCATAAGTTCAGCTTCTCGATCATATTCCACCCTTACAAATTGGATTGAATTAGTTGAATAAGAACCATCAAGAATCGCATACGACGCTGAAGTTAAATCTAGGGAATTTCCCACACTTCCAACATTGCATAAAATTCCATTTTTAAAAGTTTCCAAAAACGTAGTATGTATATCTCCATAAAAGATAATATCAGGAGTCTTATCGTTTTTATTTGAATTTGTTATCTCACTATTTTCAAACATACTTAACCGTTTTTCAATTGGATGAAAAGGTAGAATCCTCTCAAATTCACTCCTTGGTGAAGCGTGAAAAAACCTGATTAATTGTCCATTTAATTCTAGATCAATATGAAAAGGTAATGAAGCTAGAAATTGATAGTCTTTTTCTGTTAATCGGTCTCTAAACCATTGTATAAAATCATTTTCTGCAGGTGACTGAATAAATACATCCCAATTGCCACGGACCACTTTTTCGCAATTTTTTTGAACGAGCTCTATACACGCTGATCCTTGAGGCCCCTTACCAATTAAATCACCTAAGCAAAAAATCCTCTCAATTTCTCTAGAGCGAATATCTTTTAAAACTGCTTCTAATGCAGTTTTATTTCCGTGGATATCTGAAATAATTGCTATTTTTGTCATGATGCTCCCTCCTGTTCTCAAACATTTGCATTTAACATCAAAGACCTAATCTAACTATGCCTTATAAACTAGCAAACATTTATTAATTTTGAAATTGTTAAAATGAACTTATCATATTTGTTAACCTTTAAATTATTCAATTTAAAAGAATATTAATCCTTCCTATTATGTTACCATAAAAGAAAAAAGGAGCTAATTTTAGCTCCTAATTTTTACGAGTTTTTCCATTAAATTTTTAATATCTATTTTAGATGAGCTATCAATCATCAGAAATGAATAGCATTGTCATTTAGATAATAATTATAATATTTTGTCATACTTACCTCTATATAATCAAACGAATTGATTAAATCTAATGCTTTTTCATTATTATCATATATTGAATCAACATTAGGTAAATTTACTATCCTATTTTTCAATGTAGGATGTGTTGCGTATTCTACTTCATGATCTCTTAAAGCCTTACCTAATGACTCCTCTATTTGCTTTTTGTAAGTTTCAACATGTTCGCGGTAAAAACTAAAGTAATTTTCAAATTGAAAACCATGAACAATTTTCTCAGTCATTTGTTCATCGATTAATCGATTAAAAACATTACCATGACTTATTAACTTGGACAATGCTTCTTTAAAATTTTCTTTTCCACACATTTTTGATGCAATATAATCGGCTCTGTACTCCATTTCTCTAGAAATTGTCATATTATATTTGTGGAAAATTTTAAGATAATACTCCATAAGTACTTTTGGTAATATCATTGGAATCGATATAAATATCGGACGACGACGACCATTGTGATTAAATAATGATGTAATATACTCTAAATACTTATTTGCACCTTTATATACAGGAAAAACGAACCTATTGAAAACTAAATCTCTTCCCGTAAAATGAGACAGTTCATGAGCAATAATTGCACTTAGTTCATTTACCGTTAATACATGAAGTAAAGGATAACTAATTGCAAGTATTCTACCTTTTGCAGTTCCATTAAAGACATTAATTTTGTCTTCGGACACAAAAAATTTTGATTTTACATGCAAAATGATCGCGTCTGGCATTTGTGAATCCATTTTTACAGAAAGTTCAGAAATTAAATCACGAAGTTTCGGATGATCATGTGGATTAATTAATATAGCCGGCTCAAAATGCTTATTTTTAAAAAACATAGAAATAATTGCAATAAAACAACTTACCACTCCAAATATCATTCCAAAAAAAGGTAGAGCATCGAGTAAAATTAATCCAAAATATGCAAATCCTAATTCACCTAAAAATTTACCTACAAAATAATGAATGATAAAGATTAACCCACTTCCAACAAATACGATTAATCCAGTTGTAAATAAAACCATCAGATAAAAACCTGGAACAAATAATAGTGATGCAAAGATTTTCTTTTTTGATACATTTGGTTCCCTTTTAATACTATTTTCTGACAACAGATCACTTCCTTTTTATCAATAGTTCATAAATACTCCCAATCTTTAAATACATACCTTTTAAATACTAGATTTATTTAGTTTATCTACTTCTCTGTTATGCTGAATGATTCCCCAAAATAATACAATCGAAATAATAAAATCTTCTAGTTGCAAAGAATGAAACAAAAAAATGACAAGATGAAGTACTATTGCCGTTATTAATATGTATTTAATTTTAATTTTTCTAGGGTATATTTCAGCGGATTTTTTAATAATTATTCCTCCTACTTAGTTATTAGGTTCCACTCAATATAAATATTAGGGATCCTTTCTATTTATCTATAAAAATTATATATGCAATGATCAAAGTAGTCGGAATAATACTGATCCATTTTGGTATGTTGACATTAAATTCATTTAAATTTTTTCTTAATAAGCCATCCAAGAGAGAATAGAGATTTATAGATAAAAACACAACTAATAAAGCAATAATAAAAGAATAATTCTTAAGAAGGAATTTTGTTCCCCAAAAAAGAGAAGGTAAAAAAATTATCTCCAGGATGAATTCAGCTAGATCATTCCTTCTATTATCAAATTTGAAAAGCCATTTCCCATATCTCTTTAATAACGACATTGTCCGAACACCTCTTACGATAGATATTCCCTATTAAGTTTACACTTTCCTTTTAAGACATTAATTAAACTATATCTACTCAAGGTAAAAAAAAAAAAATGGCTGTCCTTTATCATTTGAAATAGGACAGCCGTTTTTTTATAAAAAAACTCTTCAACTAATTAATATCTTTCTAATAACTTATACTAAAACTTTAGCGTCAGTATCATTTTTTGAATTTCCTTTTAATTCATGATAAAAATGCGCCTCACTTGCACTCATATAAGGAAACAACCATAAAAACCCAATCCCAATCGATAAAATGCATAAAAGAATCCAACCAATAAAAGAAATGTCTAAACAAAACAATTTCCACTTATATCCATCCATCATTTTTCTACTCTTTGTAATGGCATCATTTGGAGTCAAATGTGGTTCTTCAATAAATATGTATGGGGCCATTCGATATGAATATGATTTTATAATGCCAGGAACAATCAAAAGCAATGTCCAAAGCGTAGAATATAAATAAGTTAAGAAATTTAGTAAAAATGCATTTAAATAAAGGTTCAAGTTTTTAAAATAATAAAATATTGTTTGTAAGGAATAAGGTTGCTCATCTTCCTTTGTCGCAAATGTAAATAACCGTGTACTCCCAATCGTAATGATAGCCGAAATAAATAGACTATATATAAACGTTACGTAGTCATCCCAGCTAATAAAAAAAGATATGTATTTCGTCAATTCATTTTTTATGGGATTTGGGAAGTATATAGAAAGTCTATTTTCAACTAATGTAGTTAATAGATTCACTATGATCGTATATCCAATAAATTTTTTCCAATTCCCTTTCAAGGTATCCCTTGCTCTTGAGCGTATTTCATCTAGGTACATGAAAACACCTCCTCTCTGATTATGAATATAAAATTCTACATTTTTCTACAAATCCCTTTTTTAAAACTTTGTCAACTTTTTTACAATTAATTTATCCGCTCAATTTTTCAGCTCAAAAAAACATTCCATAAAAAATGGAATGTTTCTTAAAATCGCCGCTTGTTGTCCAGTCAATCCTGATTAGATTGCTACTGTTTGCCAAAAAATCACCTTGCTAGACTCATCTTTATTGACTACATCATCCATTATTAAGCCACTAATTATTTCCATATATTTTTAATCGTTTTAACAGATTTATTTGTTCCTGCATGTTTTAATCCGTAAATATCCTCTATTGTATGTAAAAGATTAAAATGGTTTAAATTTTCGTTATATTGTCCTTTTTTTATCATAGGTCCGACAAAAACAGTAGGAATTTTGTTATTATGTGAAAAGTCATCTTCATCCCACGTTACAATTAACAAACTATTATTCGTTTTTGCCCATTTGACATAAGCACCAATTTGTTTTTTTAACCACAGGTCTCCTTGTTTAATAGTTCCATCGTGCATGTCGTTTTGGAGATTAGGGATTATAAACGAAACAGTTGGAAGTTTACTAAAATTTGTTGGAAATTTTTCTAATGGTTGATTTGCTTTCTTTGAGACATTTGTAAAATTAGCCCATGGATTGTGTTTGCGTGCATAATCTTTGTTGGATTCTCCGTTAAAACCAACTGAAGGCAAATCTTCAGAATAACCGGCAAATGTTAGTTTTTTTTCATTAAGCTCACTTGCTAAATTATCTGCTGAAAATTTTGTTTTTGGTAAAGCATCGTCAGTGACACCTTGATTCGATCCAGAGAACAAGTCCAAATAATTCGGCTGACTAGGATGTTCAATTGCATGATAGTTAGTTAAGTTGGCACCTTGCTTCATTAGTGTATTAATATAAGGTGCAGAATGGTTTCCCATAATCTGCTGTTTCGCATGATTTTCCTCAATTACGATTACAATGTGATCTATTTTTGGAATGTCCGATTCTGTTTTCGATTTAAAAAGTATACAAGCAATTAAAACAAAACAGATTAAAAAAAGTACTATTACCCGTTTTCTCAACATAACACTACCTTTATTTAGTTATTTTTATTATTTCAATGTAATTAAAGTATCTTTAGCATAATTTCTTCCGTTTTTTCCTTAAAACATTAATTCTCTTTGTCTATGTGATTCCCCTTCTTGGACTTTTCTCTTTCATTTAGTAAATAATGCTGTTTTTCTTTTTGTTATAACGCTTGCCGATGGCTCAATAAAAAAACATCCCATTAGATAAATGGAATGTTTTTCAACAAAATTATTTTTTCAAACCCATTGCTTGTTTAATAGCCTCATAGATATAAGTGTTTTCATATGTTCCTGATAATAGCTCTGCTCCAGCACCAATTGCTGTTAAAGGAACAGATACGCCACCGTGACCACTTGTTGTCCAGTCAATCATGAATTGATTGCTACTGTTTGCCACATTAAATGGTCCGTCTTCTTTAGATATTCCATCGCCTGACTCATCTTTGCTGTCCACATCTTCAATTGATAAGCCGCCACATTCATGGTCTGCTACTACTAGAACAAGAGTGTCAGGGTGGTTCTTTGCGTATTCCTTAGCTACAGATACTGATTTATCTAGTTCTTGACCAGCTTTGATCATTTTTTCAGCATTGTTCTCATGAGACATTTCGTCTGTGCCTTCTTCTTCTACCATTAAGAAGAAACCTTTTTTATTATCCGATAAAGTATCGATCGCTTTTTTTGTCATGTCAGGAAGAGATACTACTGGATCATAAAGATCACCTTTTCCCTCTTCTCTTTGTTCGAACATTTCTTCATTTGCAAAAAGACCTAACAACTTTCCATTTTTCGCTTTTTGAAGCTCATTTGCATTCGTTACATAATTGTAGCCATGCTTTTTCGCTTCTTCAACAAGATTTCCTTGTGTTCCTTTACTTTGTTCAGAAGGGTCCTTTGCAGGGTGGTCTTCGTAGCTTCCAGCATTTCCTGCAGGATACCAAAAGTCCTCTCCTCCACCTAATAGAACATCAACTTTACTGTTTTCAAGATACTGCTTAGCAATATCACTTTGCTTTGAACGATCTGTCACATGGGCACCAAATGCAGCTGGCGTTGCATCCGTAATCTGGCTAGTTGTAACTAAACCAGTTGATTTACCAGCTTCTTTCGCCATTTCCAAGACTGTTTTTACTGAATTCTTGTTTGCATCAACACCAATTGCCCCATTATACGTTTTTACCCCAGACGCCATAGCAGTAGCCGCAGCTGCAGAATCTGTTATAGCAGTAGTTGAGCTAGTATGTACCAATCCAGCATAAGGCATATCATCCATTGCTAGTTTACCAGTTTGTCCAACAGTAGCCAGTCGGATCGCCTCACGGTGAGCAGCCCCCATTCCGTCTCCAACAAAGACGATCACATTTTTAGCCTTTCCTTGTTTGTGACTATTATCGGATTCTTTTGCATCTACAAAATGATTAAATCCTATTGTTGTTGCTGTTGCAATTGTTAAAGCAACACTGATAATCGTTTTCTTGTTCCCCATTAATAACACTCCCTATTGATTATTTTCTTAATTTCAATATAAAGGAAGAGTATTTAGGAACTGTATATATACTGTAAATAAGGTATAATTTGTATGAATATTTTGTAATCTTTGTTAAAGTGGTTTTTTCGATTTTTAATTTGCACATTAACAAGGCCAAATAAAAAAAAGAATCAAATTGTAGATTCTTTTCTCTATCAAACTATGATCTTTTAGATTTCTTAATGATTCTATTAAATAGTACAAAAACTGCAACTAGAATAATTAAGACTAAACCAGGAAAAACAAAATTAAGCATTTTAGACCAGCCTTTCAGGTAGTATTTTTAATTGTTTCGTTATCGTTCTACTTTTAACCTTTATTTCTATTTTCAATATTTGTTCACATATGATATTAATTTATCTAATTCTTTCTTTGAAAACAATTCGTAAAATAGAGACTGCAAGAGCGGTTTGCACTCTAGCAGTCTATAATAAGAAAACGATATTTTATTTTTACTTAATCAAATATAATTGGGAGCTCTTTTAAAGATCGAAATCCAATTAGTTTTTGCCATTTTAAGTTTGAAGAGGCTAGCTGTATGTTTTTTTTCCAATCTAAGAGAGTTTTAATCGCAATTTGTGCTTCTAGGCGTGCCAGTGGGGCACCTAAACAAAAATGTGCCCCATTTCCAAAAGAAATATGAGGATTAGGATTTCTCGTAATATCAAATTGATTAGGATTATGAAATTTATGTGGATCTCGATTAGCCGCTCCTAATAGGAGATATATTTGGTCCCCTTTTTTTATAGATGTATTATGAATATCAATATCTTCTGTAGCTACCCGAGCGATCATTTGTGTTGGGCTCTCATATCGTAAACACTCCTCAACAGCCTGGTCAATCAAAAATGAATTTTCTTTAAGTTTCATTAGTTGTTTAGGATGATTTAGTAAAGTAAGAACTGAATTGCTGATAAGATTAACGGTTGTCTCATGACCGGCAATAACCAGTAATATGCAGGTTGCTAATAATTCATCGTCTGATAACTTGTCCCCTTGCTGTTCCTCCATAATTAGCTTGCTAATCAAGTCCTCTTTCGGGTTAAGTTTTCGTATTCTAATCAGTTCGTTAAAGTAATCCATTACTTTTATAGTAATTGCATCCCCGTTTTCTAACACCTTTCCCCTACGAGTAAAATCAATACTTTGAATTAAACTTGTCGCCCATTCTCTAAATTGAAATATATCCTCTTTTGGTACGCCTATTATTCTCGCAATAACGAGACTTGCTAGAGGAAACGCTAAATCAGAAACTACATCTAGTGATTTCTGATTTTGAAATGGTTGCAATAATTCATTTACCGTTTCTTCGATAGATGGTCGAAGTTGCTCCACTATTTTTGGTGTAAATACGTTACTAACGAGAAAACGCAAACGCCTATGGTCTGATTTGTTTTTAAAAAGCATCATGTCTTTTTGAATATTTTTTAGCTGCTCATATTTTTTTGAGCCCTCTGGCAGTGGGATGCGATTTTTAAATCGTTTATCTTTCAGGATGGTAATTGCTTCCTCATAACCTGTAACATACCAGCCAGGATTTTTAATGAGATTTCCTCGATAGATTGGTTGCATGGACCGAAGTTTCTCATAAAATTGATAAGGGTTTTGAAAAAACTCGGTCGTAAATGAAAATGCTTGGTAATCCGTCTTCATGTCAGTCTCCTTGATCCTATCAAAATTATAAACTCTTTTTTTATTATCCTAATTTAACTTTCATTGGTGATTATTTAACAACAGCTAGGCGAAATGAAAATTAAGAACTATTAAATATAATCGATTTGCCAATATTTCCAGTTACAAAAATAATGATCACTTTATTATGTTCAACTCTTTTCCTATACTTTGAAAACAATCCAATAAATAATCAATTTCTTTCGCGGAATGGTCGGAGGTAACCGTTAACCTTATGCGACTTTCTCCATTTGGTACAGTTGGGGGACGGATCGCAGGGGCGTATATCCCATTTTCCAGAAGCTTTTCAGAAAAAAGCACTGCCTCTTTCGAATCTCCTATGAGAACTGGAATGATTGGAGTAAGATCGCCCTTCACGGTGTGACCCATTTCTTTTAATCTAGCTTTTATTTTTTTTACATTGGAAAATAACTGCTGACGCTTAGTATGACTATCTTCAATGATTTCAAATGCAGCATAGGAAGCTGCACAGATCGCCGGTGGCATAGCTGTTTGAAAAATAAAGGTCCTTGCATGGTTTATCAGAAAGTCAATTAATATGTGTGAACCAGCTACAAACCCTCCTTCGGTGCCAATAGCTTTGCTTAAGGTACCAATAACAACATCGGGATGGATTCCATAGTATTCGCTTGTTCCTCTCCCATTCTTACCTAAAACACCTGTTGCGTGCGCATCATCAACTATGACGTAGGCATCATATCGTTTTGCAAGTGAGATGATCTGATCGAGCGGGGCTATTGTCCCATCCATACTAAAAACACCATCTGTTACGACAAATCGCCTTTGGTAGGATGCCGATTCTTTCAATTTTCCCTCTAGATCAATCATATCAATATGGTTATAGACAACCGTTTTTGCTTTTGAAAGACGACACCCGTCAATAATACTTGCGTGGTTTAATTGATCGCTCAATATAACATCCCCCTTTTCAGGCAAAGATGATAGCACACCAACATTTGCCAAATACCCACTTGAAAAAAGGAGGGCTTTCTCTGTCTGTTTAAATGAGGCAATCTTTTCCTCAAGTTTTTGATGCCAATCTGTATGGCCAGTCGTTAATCTCGAGCCACTGCTCCCAACTCCAAAGTCTCGCAAACACATTTCTGTGGCATGTATTACTTTAGGATCATTTGCAAGGGCTAAATAATTATTTGATGAAAAGACAATTTGCTTTTGACCATCAATCAAAATTTCAGTAAGTGGTGCCGAATTCATTGTTCGTAATTTCCTATATAAACCTGCTGTTTTTCTCGTACTAATTCGTTGGCTTAGCCATGTATCAAGCTTCAACTGTATTCACCTCATTTGTTACCTCAGTAGCATCGTAATCTTTCATTTGTGTGAATGTTAACCACATATGATTATTAAGCTTCTCAAATAGTTCATGTTGCACTTTCTTCCTCCCATTGAACAATGATTGGCAGTTTTTCTAAGTAATCTATGTATGAATCTATATCGCTTCTTCCATCTACGAAGAAGATTCGGCATCCGTGTTCATCACCGTATTCTTTTAGATTTGTGATCCGCTGATAACCTAAGTTTTTACTGGCTACATAACCTGTTGTATATTCAGGATCATCTGACCAGCATAACTCCGAAATAGTCGCTGGATGACTATTCACTTTTGTTGCAAGAACAAGTGCCTCTTTTATCCTTTGACTTCGAGGGATTGTGAAGTAGTTAGCCCATTTTTCAAAATTTGTCGTCAACCAGTCCATTCTAGAAACCCGTACACCCTTTTCATGACGATCATCTATGCGCTCCCCATTCCATATATCGACCAAAATTGCCCCTCTAAGATTTGGATATTCATCTATTTGTTGGAATGCCCTTTCAATGCTCTTTTTTGGAACACCTGATTTCATTAAAAGAGACACGGCTAGTATTTGTCCTTCTTGTACTGATTCAACCTCATTTGTCGCTGTATGCAAAGGTAGCAACTTGGTTATTGTTTCTTCAATTAATTCGAACTGAATTTGCATAAAGTCCGGGTTCCCTCTTGTATGGGTTAAGGCTTTTTCTAGCAGAAAATTAACCGCATTTTTCAAATTGTCGTAAGTTGAAATAAGTTCACCACCAGAAATATGCTTTCCACCATTTTCATGTGCCCCATCCTTGGAAGCTCTCATTCTTACACTAAAAAAGTTTTCATTCCTCAACAGAACTAGTCTCCTAATCTTTTTTTGATAATAACGCTTTTAAATGTTAACCAAATATATTTTTAGGTTAACATTTAATTATGTTAAATTCATCCTAATATATTGTCAATAATTTCAATTCGAAATTTTTAAAAAATAGCTGTGATAAGGAGAGCATTCGAAGCTTATTTGGGGCTTAGACCCAATCATTATTCAGCTCACACCCTACTTATAGAAAAAGGTAGTTTTTTTAATAAAATGTAATTTTGGTGAATAAGTTCGTTGGTTTTTATGAAGTAATTTTCAGGGGAATAAATTTATCTTTTATTTAAAATTCTGAAGTATATGTGTTTTTTTTGCACATAAAAATTAAGGGTTTAATGCTATGTGAGCGCATTCATGTCTACTATCTACTTATTTAAAAGTTAAAATTATATAAAAAAATTGATTAATCTAATCCTCCACCTTTTCAATTCTCTAAAGTTGTTTAAACTTAGAAGTTATAAATGCAATGGCTGATTTTATTACATAAGAAGTTAGTAACAAAAATTAAAATGCGTTACTTTAAAGCAACGCATTTTTCACATATTATTATCCTTTAACAATTAGCATATTATTTTGATTTCTATCTAAAAAACATTTCATATTTATTCTTTATAAATACTTTTAAACGCTCCATTTTCTCCTTTGAATCTATTAATTCAAACGGAACATATACTTCATGTTTTTTTAGGAGAAAATTTCTCATTTCTTTAATTTCAAAATTTAATATTTTTTGAACTTCTTTTTGTTCAGACTTCCCTCTAGTAGATTCTGGATTACCTGGATCTACATGAAGAATTAAGCAATAGTATTTTTTATCTGTAACTTTATATACCTAACATTTTCGCTGGAATATTAATAATTAAGAATCTTGTCCGATAAAAGAAAAACCCTCAACGCATACAACGTCAAGGGTCGATTTAATTAATATACGACATGTATTGCTCAAGCTACCTAAGGTGAACTTGAGTTCAAGAAATCTTTATTAGAACATGATCGGCTATGGTAAGTGATACGATTTAATATGATTCAGCCTCAATAAAGTGACCTCACCACTTGCTACTTTTAATTCAATGACCCCATCTTCCACGCTCTTGAGTACTCCAATTTTCATTGGATCAAGTCCCCCATCAAATACGACAAATTTTCCTTCTTCTTTTTTTAATTGTGTATCAAACAAGCGTGAAAATGACATATTTACATTTTCAGGTAATAGATTGATTTCAGAGTTATAGGGATTGGCATTATAATTGTATGGTGTTAGCCACTTTAAATGTGATAAAGGGATATACAACATTTTAAATACTGGTGAATAAAACACGATATAGTCACTTAATACGTTTATAATATTTCCATGAAATGTGATATTACCTGTAACATAAATCTCTGCAAAGATTCCTTTTGCATTTGATAATATTTTACGATATGAGATCGTTCCAATATCTTCTGCAATTGAAGGTCTTGTAGGCTTGTCTATTTTGTCTTTATAGTTGTTACTAAGACTAACCCTATGAACGTGAAGCCATGGAATATAATAGTATTTTTGTCCGTTGTATAGTACAAGGACGTCTCTACCATAATCTGTTAGTATTCCTTCAAAATAACTACCACCTGATAATTGTACATAAATTTTTTCTCCAACTAATGATTGTACATCACTCACTTGCATCTCCTCTTTCTAATAGATTCAAATTGTTTATTAAGCGAAAACTAATTGCACCCAATAATATAGTAGAAACAGCGTTACGATTGTTGTTAATGGAATGACAATTAATGATACATTTAGATAATCCTTCCATTTAATCTTAATTTTATTTTGTTTTAAGATGTGCATCCAAATAAGGGATGCTAATGTACCTACTGGAAGTAATAACGATCCAATGTCACTACCGATAATATTAGCTAGATAAATCGTCTTTAATGTAATTGGATCAAGTCCCATTTCTGTTAGTGTAATAGTTCCAACCATTAATGCTGGATGATTATTAAACAGATTAGATAGTATTGAAACTAAGCCTCCCATGATAAAACTTGCTTGAAATAAGCCTTGATTTACGATTGGTTCACAGTATTTCACTAAAGCAGCAGTTAAACCAGCATTATGGAGACCGTAAATAATCACATACATCGAAAATGCAAAGACTAAAATATGCCAAGGTGTCTTTTTTAAAATATCAACAGGGCTTGTCCGTAAGTGATACCATCTCCAAGCTAATAAGACGAGTGAACCTAGAACTGCTACATATTGAATCGGTATTCCAAGAAATGAAGCAACGAATAATAAGCAGCGCATTAGGAAAACAAATCCCAATACCTTTAACATAAAATTTGTTCTTTTTTGTTTTGTTTCTACTGACATTTTCCCTTTTAAAGGATGAAAATTTTTCATAAAAAATGACTCTTCAATATCATCAGTAGACACTGGTAATTGTTTTGGTAGTTTATTTCTTAAAACCATATACATTAGCCATGACATAAAAAGTAATCCTGTACTTGCTGGGACAAACATCATAGCTGTGTGCATATAAAGAGTCATATGAACAATTTTTAATGCGATTAAGTTTACGATATTACTTACACCGATCGGTGCACTTGAAGCTGTGGCAATTAACGCTCCGCTAAGAAGATATGGAATTTGTTGATGTGGTTTTAAACGTAAATTTTTTAATAGGAGAATTAAAATCGGAGTTGTAATTAAAATACTGCCATCATTATTAAAGAGTAATGTCATTAAAAAGCATAAAAGCTGGATATACCAGTATAATCTGCGTCCTGAACCTTTTGCTAAACGTGCAAGCCTAGCAGCAGACCAATGGAAAAATCCAAAACTTTCTAAAATAATCGCCATTACAATCGTTGCGATAATTGTAATAGAAGCTTCACCAATTTTGTGAATAATATCGATTAAATTACTTTTTGTTACAATTCCAGTTATTAAAATGATCACTGCTCCAATTGCAGCAGGCCACGCTTCATTTATTCCTTTTGGTCTCCAAAAAATGACCGCCATCGTTAGTAGAAAAACAGAAGCACTCATTAGAATTTCGAAATTCATAAAACTCACCTTCTTATAAAATATTTTCCAATGAAACTTGTCCATTTGTTATATTATTATTCAAATATAACAATGATGTTTTAGATGATTTCATTATTTTATGGAAGATGGTTGTTTTACCTATCTAATACAAATGTCCCCTAAAGATAAATAACTATAGTGGCAATTGCCCAATAGTTTCTTTAGAAAAATCACAATGAATATCATATTTAGTAGGTATTCAACTTACATTTTAAATGATCTGCTCCTATTTATATTTTTTCTAATTAGATAGACTAGAAATGATCTTTCATTCAGATTAATTATATTTAAATAATTTTAACTATAAGAAACCAATAAAAAAGGAAGCTCTAGAATAAGAGCTCCCCTAATTAACAAAATCTGTCTTTAATCTTTCATAAAAGACATGAATTCATTTAAGGCAAATGAACAGACTTAATATGGTTTAATCTTAAATAAACTACTTCCCCATTTGCGACCGATAACTCAATTACACTATTTTCAATCGAATTGAGCAAACCAATTTTCATTGGATCATTCCCACCATCAAAAACAACTAGTTTTCCTTCTTCTTTTTTTAATTGAGATTCAAATGAACGCACGGGTGAGATATTCGATGGATTTATAGGAAAGTTTGCATTATCAATTGAATATGGTGTTACATTTTGATGATAAGGTGAGAGCCACTTTAAATGGGATAAAGAGATATACATCATTTTAAAAACGGGTGAATAAAAAACGATGTAATCACTTAAAACACTAGTTATATAGCCATGAAACGTCAAATTACCCGTAACATATATTTCCGAGAAAATCCCTCTCGCATTCGTTAAAACTTTTCTGTAGGAAATTAATTCAATTTCATTTGCAATTGAAGGCTCGTTAGGAGCATCTATCTTATCTTTAATAAGTTGACATAAATGTACTCGATGAACATGAATCCAAGGGATATAATAATACTTTTGACCATTATATAATACAAGTATATCTTGTCCTGCATCAGTTAAAATACCTTCAAAAGCTATATCTCCAGATAGAAGTACAAATACTTGTCGATTTAATAATGAATCTATATAACTCAAATTCTCTCCCCCCTTTTTAATTTAAAATAAAAATATTGTCTTCTTATAAAATGTAAATAATGTTCTACCTAATTCGCACATTTATTTATTTCTACAATTTTACTTTTATTCTATTATTAATAAAGATATGCATTTTAAAAATGGAATTAGTTGATCAAATTTGTGGAAAACATTTAATTTTTACTTGGAATGGAATCGCTAGATCTTACTTTAATTTTGGCTCAGATATAGTAAATTGTTGATTGTCTTATTCAACTAAAGGCAATTTAGTTGCTTAAGATTAATTGGATTTTTGTGAAAAAAAGTGATAATCCCCAAATCAAAATTAATTTACTTTTGATATAATTTAATTTATAAGCAACTTCATTATGGAGGAATCCAATTGGAAATCTTTATTACTGTAATTGTCCTAGCATTACTTTTTTCATTTTTAAATGAAAGAAAATTTAAGATAAAAGAATTTATCATAAATGTTGTTATGTATTCTGTACTTTATTTTTTAGTCCGTTTTATTGGGAATTATTTACACAAACATGTTCACTTTTCTATACCTCTTGTCGACCGAATCCCTGAAGTGTTTAAAGTTTGGTTCGGGGGATTATTATTTTTTATTTTGTGTTGTGGTTATTCAATTAAGGGTTGGAGGGAATTTAATAAACAAAAAAAGAATGAAATAAAATAACATCCACAATCTTCAACTAACGCAATGCATTAGTTCAAACCAATCAACAGTGCGTAGTTAAAGAGGAATTTAATAAACCGTTTTTTATTCTCAAGGAGGGATTGTAAATGATTTTGGTAAGTTCTTGTTTAGCAGGTTTAGAGGTAAGATATAATGGCACGCATTGTTTAAATAATAAAATAAGTAAACTAGTAGAAGAAAATAAAGCTATTAGAATATGTCCAGAATTACTAGGAGGATTTTCAACCCCCAGAGAGCCTGCTGAAATAATAGGTGGAAACGGAGAAGATGTACTGGATGGAAAGGCTAAAGTAGTTGATAAATCAGGCAAAGATGTTACCCTACTTTACATAAGGGGTGCATATATTACACTCGAAAAAGCTAAAGAAATGAAAGCGACTGTAGTGGTACTTAAGGAGAATAGCCCATCCTGCGGCAGTTCAAAGATTTACAATGGCGATTTTATTGGTAAAAAAATTGATGGGATGGGAGTTACTTCTGCTTTACTTACAAGAAATGGATTTAAAGTAATATCAGAAGAAAAATTCTCTGAAACCTTCCTATAATTCTTCAACAAATTAATTCGTTTCTCTACTAATAAGAGAATATTTTAGAGGGTTAAGCAATGATTCAGTTACTGAGTAAGGAACACGAAGCCGAATCTGATAAGTGGCTACCATGTGGTATTTTTTTATAAAACTTATTGAACTAATGCAGTGCGTTAGTTGTATAATCTCGGTTACAATCCAAAATATAACTAAAATTAAGGTACACTCTTTTTGTAGTGAAAAATTAGTGAAAAGGAGTTTGTAAATGTTAAATTACATATGGTTAGATGACAAATCTCCTATCTTAGACCAACTGCCAAATAGTTTTAAATCCGCAGCCATATTATTTCACCCTTTTATCCAAATGCCTTTGGGATGGGAGAAGAAAAGAAGAAATAACGAATTTGAACATACATATCCAAGTGATGAAGAAATCTTAAAACTTGGTAAACAAGTTAGTTGGATGAGTATAATGCAAGAATGCGATTTAACCAATTTTAGTGAACTAGCGATTGCATTACAAACATCAATTTGTGCATTAAAGGAACAATATGCAAGAGATGATTTAGCCGAGAAATTAAACTCAAATTTAAAACAAGATTGTTTTTATCCGGATGAGGATGATATTTCACTATTTTTTATTAAAGACATAAAAAAAGTATTAGAATCTAAAGGAGCTAAATATTTTAGCTACTCTAATCCGATATTGGACGAAAGTGGTACTTTAGAGATTAAAAAACTTATGTCTTTAGATAACAGTAAATTATCTTTAAAAGAGGTAATAATATCAGATGAAAATATGGATTTTGCATTTATGAGTGTGTTTGATACTTTTATTACGGTATTTATGACCCGTGATGAAAAAATTGATGATATTGTTAAAAATATGGGCTGGGAATCTATAGTATGTGACGACAAAACATATATCGATTGGTATTGGTCAAATATCTATTAGAATTGTGTGGGAACTCTTTTTTATTAGTTGTTATGCAACTAACACAGTGCATTAGTTGAACAACTTAACCGACGATTTATCGGTCCTTTTTTATTGAACAAAATGGCGGTTTAGTTCAATAAAGATTAGGAATAAATGGGATAAATTGCTTTAGAAATTATAAGCAAAATAATTATAAATGAAAGAATAGTCGGAGCTTGTGGATATTATTTTCCTGAGATAAACTTAGGTGGAATTTCTTGGATTTTTACAGACCCTAATTATAAAGGTAAAAAAATTAGTTCGAAGCTTGTTAAACATTGTATAGATAAAATTCAAATGAATAGAAGTATAACAAAAATAGAAGTTCGGACATCACAATTCGCAAATGTTTTCTTTGAAAAAATGGGATTTAGGACACAGTTAGTAAAACAGGATTATTGGGCAAAAGGATATGATTTATATGCCATGACTATGCCTGTTTTAATAAATAACATAACCCTAGAATAGAGTCACGAAAAAAAAGATTTATTTAATAAGTATATAAATGATTCTTGAACTCAGATGTCAAATAATTTAAAAAAGAAAAAGCTTCTATTGGCAATCTATTTAACATGAAGAACTTTATGATTATGTTGAAAATGATGTGAATTTGAAATGAAGCATACCTCCTACTATTAAAGCTAGAACCAAGATATAATGATGATAGCTGCAACAGTAAGAATGTTACCAATGTATAAGGATTTAACATTAGAAAGCCATAACCCAGAGGAGGAAATACTAATGAAATTTATGATGGTTGTCAAGGCATCAAAAGATTCTGAAGCAGGGACAATGCCAAAGGAGCAGATGGATCAAATGTTTGCTGAGATGAAGAAATATAATGAAGAATTGAAGAATGCTGGAGTTCTGGTGTCTGTCGGTGGACTCCATCCAAGCTCAAATGGTATTCGTATTACTTACCCTATTCCCGGAGAACCACCGACCATTACAGAAGGGCCTTTCGCTGAAGTCAATGAGTTGATTGCAGGATACTGGTTCATAGATGTGAAATCTCGCGAGGAAGCCATCAAGTGGGCGATGCGCGCGCCAGATCCACATGGTCTTGGAGAAGGACAGATTGAGCTACGTCAAGTATTCGAGTAAACTGATAGACTAAACATTGGATTAACAAAGATTTATAAGAAGTGATTCTAATTAAGCATCAGAACAAAAAATAGAATTTAAAAACAATAAAAAAAGTAACCCTTCGTACCAACTGGAACGAAGGGTTACTTCTTTTTACAAAATACCTATTTAATTTAATACCTTTTAATCTTAATACACATCACGTTGATAACGCCCTTGCTTCTGCATATCTTTAAGATGTGCTTCAGCTGCCTCGCGATCCATTGAACCTTCTTTTTCAAGAATCGTAATAAGCGCTTCGTTAACGTCTTTTGCCATATATTCTTTATCTCCACAAACGTAGAAATAAGCTCCTTTTTCAATCCACTCATACAATTCTTTGCTATTTTCAAGCATTTTATGTTGAACATAAACTTTTTGATCTGTATCACGTGAGAATGCAGTATCAATTTTTGTCAATACTCCATCTTGTTGATATTTTTCTAACTCGCTTTTATAAAGGAAATCTGACGCTTCATGCTGGTCTCCAAAAAATAACCATGAACGGCCAGTGACTTTATTGACTGCTCTTTCCTGGATAAACGAACGGAATGGTGCAATACCCGTTCCAGGTCCAACCATAATAATATCTTTGTCCCCAGACTCTGGCAAATAGAAGTGTTTATTTGCTTGAACATAGACTGGAAGAGTATCTCCTTCTTTAATACGTTCTGAACATAAAACAGAACAAACGCCTTTTCGTTCGCGTCCATGTGCAGTGTAGCGTACAGCACCGATTGTTAGATGAACTTCATCTGGATTTGCAGCAATACTGCTTGCGATTGAATATAGTCGCGGAGTCATTTTTCTTAATAATGAAACGATCTCTTGAGCAGATGCACTCCATGGACCAAAATCACGTAACATATCAAGTAGATCTCGTCCATAGCAATATTCCTTTAGTTGAGTTGCATTTTCAACCAACACAAGGTTTTTCAAATCTTCGTTTTCTGTAAATACAGCAGCCTGTTGTAATATTTTCTTCGTTATCAGTGTAATTTCAAAATAAGATGTAAGCGCTTCTTTTAAAGATAGTGTTTCACCTTGCTTACCAACAGTTACAATTGCTTCTTCATCCCATTTCATTTCATTTATAAGAGCAGTAACTAGCTCCGGGTCATTTGAAGGAACAACGCCAAGTGCAGCACCTGGGACATAAGTAAATCCTGACCCTTTCAATGATAATTCAATATGCCTTGTTTCCTTGTTTGAGTCTGTTCCATTTAAATTAATATTTTTGAGAACCTCCGCTGGAAATGGATTAGTCCTTGAATATGGTAGTTTGTCATTTGTAGTATCATTTAAAGTAGATTTCATTACTCGTAACCTCCAAGAATTGTTATATAACTAAGATAACATAGAAGTGGGAAATAATGTATTAACATCTACTACTTTTTTACCTTTTTTTGTGCTTTTGTTTAGCCACGTGTCCCGAAACCTTACTGATTCTCCTCTTGTCCACTGCATATACAGGGAATTTTTAGATAATATACTGAAAACTGTAGAGGATAAATAAAATATTAGTAGTATCTAATCTATAGCAGTTACTAATCATTGGGAGGAAAAAACTCATGAAGAGTTTTACGAAGCAAGAAAATAGTTGGATTTTCTACGATTGGGCCAATTCAGCTTATTCTATTATTATTAGCACTGCCGTATTCCCTCTTTTTTATAAAGCTTCTGCTTCAAAAGCTGGAATAAGTGCTTCTGATTCTACTGCTTATTTAGGTTATACGATCGCAATTTCTACATTCATCTTAGCTATGTTAGGTCCAATCCTTGGAACAATTGCCGACTATAAAGGATTTAAAAAGAAGCTATTTTCTTTCTTTTTTACTCTCGGTGTTTCTTTTACTGCACTACTTACATTTATTCCTAATGATAACTGGCTCTTACTTTTGATTTGTTATACGATTACAGCTATTGGCTTTGCTGGTGCGAATGTATTTTATGACGCTTTTTTAGTAGATGTAACGTGCGAAGAACGGATGAATAAGGTATCCGCTCGAGGCTTTAGTCTAGGATATATTGGTAGCACAATCCCATTTATCATTAGTATAGCTTTAATCGTATTAGCTCAAAAGGAGCTAGTTTCAATTTCAACAACTCGTGCAAGTCAAATTGCCTTTCTCATAACCGCTGTCTGGTGGGGCATTTTTACAATTCCTTTGTTTCGAAACGTTCGTCAAAATTTTTTTATTGAACCAGAACTAAATCCTGTATTAAATAGCTTTAAGAGGCTAGGAAAGACCTTTAAAAATATCCGACAATATCGTGCTTTATTTATATTTTTACTTGCATATTTCTTTTATATTGATGGCGTTGGAACGATTATTACAATGTCAACAGCTTACGGAACTGACCTTGGAATCAGTTCAACCAATCTATTAATTATTTTGTTTGTCACACAGGTTGTAGCTGCTCCATTTGCAATTATTTACGGAAAACTTGCAGATAAGTTTTCAGGTAAAATCATGCTTTATGTTGGAATCATTATTTATATGATTGTTTGTATATATGCTTACTTTTTAAATTCCACTTTAGACTTTTGGATTTTAGCTATGCTTGTTGCCACATCTCAAGGTGGAATCCAAGCTTTAAGTCGTTCATACTACGCAAAACTTGTACCTAAAGAAAAATCAAATGAGTTTTTTGGCTTCTATAATATTTTCGGTAAATTTGCATCGATCATGGGACCATTAATAGTCGGCTTGACAGCTCAACTTACAGGTCATTCTAATATGGGCGTATTTAGTCTAATTATTCTATTTGTTATTGGTATATTCTTTTTAACTCGTGTTTCTGAACCTAATAATACTGAAGTAGCGAAAACTACAAATTACTAAAAAGAGAGAGAAGGTTGTCCTAAGGGGCCCTGTAAATGTTCAAACTTATGAAAGATAAGCCAGATTAGCAAAGTTTTCTTCCTTAATACACTAAAACATCAGGCCAGTTTTACATGCTGTTAAAGAAAAGATTGAAAAAGAGAGTGTTTACTAATTAACACTCTCTTCTTTCAATCTAACTTCGATGTTCAACTAAGTCAATTGCACCTAATACAATATGGGCTAGTCCAAAACCAAAAACTGTATTTGCAATCATTTTATTGGTTCCTCGTTTTTGTTTTAAAGCATAACCAGTAGCTGTTACAGCAGAACCTAAAACTGTTGGAATTAAACCTTCACGAATATTCATATAAGTTTACCCCCACATCGAAGTTTATGATGTAATTTACACCATAATTTTAGTATCGGCTATAATAATTCTATGTATGTAAGATTTCAAATAGCAACATGAATAAATCCAATTAGGTAATGACTTAAAATTTTCATAAAATTGAAGTCCATTACTATTTTACTCTTACAAGGTTATAATTTTAAGAAGAAAAAACCTATCTTACCACAAGGATTAAGATAGGTTTAATTTACAATATGAACATAATTCTTTATAGGCTCTTAATTTTTAAACAGTTCAAACTTGCATTATCGTCTTGTTTATTTTATAACACTATTCCATTTTTGCTAAATTACTTTAATTTATTTGCTTCAAAAAGATTTATTTGAATTGGCGCTGTAAGGTAATCTTTTGCTTTTTCAGCAAACGCTGTAAAATGAGCACTTGTATTATGTGCAGTAACAGCATTTACATCTTTCCAAATTTCGACCATGATGAATTCATTTTCTCTATCCGTTTGTTTTGTCAAATCGTATGAAATATTACCTTCTTCTGCTCTTGATAATTCTAAAAGTGAAGTCATTTCCTCTAAAAATTTAGCTTCTTTTGTTGAATCAATTGTCATTTTCGCATGAATAATAATCATAATATTTACCTTCTTTTCAATGTGTTTTTTTATATTATTTTTTATTTCCACTCTGCTACACGTTCAACTGGTAAACGAACAGAATTGTATCCTGCATCAACAGCTTTACCTATTGATATCAACATAACAGGAACATATCGGTCTTTATCCATACCGAATGCTTCTGCAATTTTGTCTTTTTCGAAGCCACCGATTGGACAAGTGTCATAACCATAAGAACGAGCAGTTAGCATAAATTGCATTGCTACCAATCCACCATCAATTAAAACAGTATCTTTCATTTGCTCTGTAGTACTGTTTGCAAAGAAACCACTAAGTGTTTCTAGTTGCTTCTCTTTAACGTCTGCTGGCATATAACCTAATTCAACTGCACGACCATATATTTCTTCAGCATAGTCAAAATTATTTAAGTCCCCAAATAGTGCAATCATCGCAGAAGAAGTTTCAACTTGTGATTGATTAAATCGAGCTAATGGAGCTAATGTAGCTTTTGCTTCATCACTTTCAATTACTAAGAATCTCCACGGTTGCATGTTTACTGAAGAAGGAGCTAAAGTAGCTGTTTCTATTATTTCATGCATTTCCTCCACTGGGATTTTAACATTTGGATCATATTTGCGGATTGAGCGTCTTCCTTTTAAAATTTCGTTAAAATTATTAGTTAATGTTGTCGTAGTCATTGTTGTATTCTCCTCTTTACTAATTTTTTTCGTATTATTTAGTTTCTCGATCAGAATTAATTCGGTTCATATTTATTTGTATACGGTTTAAATATTCAAGCGTTAAGTCAATTTCTTCTTCGGAAAAGCCAATAAGCATGTTCTCTACAAACTCTACTTTTTCCTTCCATAAACTAGACATTTGATCTTGTCCCATTTGTGTTAATCTAACTAACGTTATTCTGTTATCAGTCTCACATTTTCTTCTAGTGATCTTTCCATTTAACTCAAGTTGTTTTAAATGTCTAGTAATTGCAGCACTATCAATCTTTAATGTTTTTTGAAGCTGAGATTGACTAATTTCACCGTACTCAAACAATTGATTCAAAATTTCTAATCGTGATTGACTAATCCCCATACATTTTTCAAATGTTATTTCAATTTGAACTTTTAATTCTTTTAATAATGATAGTACTTTTGTTTCTTTTGTATTAGGCACGCGTTACCTCCCAAAAAATATGATGAAATTTTATTAACAGTTAATAATCATTGAGCTATCAATAATTGACGGGTCAACCATTGATATGTCAATTAATATACACCTTAGTCCTACATGAATCAAGTACAAAATCAAAATTTTATTTTGTTATAAATTTCAGATGATTCAATTTCATTTCTTTTTGATTGTTTTCCAACCCTACGATATTTAGAAGGAAACTAATAAATTCACCATCCTTAGTTACTTGTTTCCTTCTTGATAATTTTTTTAGCATTAAGTAAATCGATATTTATAATTTAATTAGTAAAGAAAAATTTTATTTTTATTAATTTAAACGGTAAATAGAAAAAGCTAAATATGTAGCAAAAGTAGTCCAAATAGCATAAGGAATTAATAGTACTGAGGCTACTATGGAATAAGGTAACGTAAATAGAATGATTAATCTGCTGTAGCTGCTACAATTAAACAATCAACGGCTGCTAAATCAAGTCTCTTTCTTTTAAATTGAAAATAACTAAATGCCTGGTTACTTATATAATTTATTAACCAGATAAGTAAAAAAGTGAAAGGAGTATTCATTAGACCTACCTTGTAATTTACAATTGCTAGTGACAGTGCAATTAATAGATAGAGCACACCCCACACGATTCCAAATAATTTACTAGGGGAGTCCATACAGGTTTTTTTAACATGGTATACCATTTAAGATCAATTGGAAATAATAATCCAGACAATGCAAATAACATTAACGTTAAAAAAAATATCAATATTGAACTCAAATCACTTCCCCCCAACACTTGTTTTCTTTATTATTTAGTCTGTTTAATTTTATTTTTTAGTATAGACTTTGCCAAGGTAATGATTTTAAAACAAAAAAAGAGTACTTTTTTAAAGATACTCTTTTAAGGATTTAGCTTTTTATTATAAATTCTTATCTTTACTAGCTCTCTCAAGCATTTTGCTTTAAATTTTTCGATATATGGTAGAATAAGAAAAAATTTGCGTGAATATTGAGATTAAAACAGTGATAAATTCTTAACGTATTTCTACATTTATAGGATTAATATCTAACGAAACGTTTACTACACTATAATCATCTTTTTGACCATCCTTATACGTCCAGTACCCATTCGTTTCAGCTGTTTTTCTAAATGATAGTTCAAATCCTTTATCATCATTAAAACTATAGCTATGTACTTCTTTTGTTTGATCATTATCAACTAAATTATATGCTAAGAAATTTTTTAATAACACATGAGGAGAAAATACTCCTGTGTAAGGGGCTACTTTTGAGTCATAATATTCAAATCCTTTTGTTGATGACTTTAAGTTACTTATGCTTACCTCATTTGTTAATAAATTAACATGATCTCCAGGTGAAATAACTGAAACAATAACATTTTTATACTTATTTGGCATATTTTTATTTGCTTTTACTTTCGATAAATCAATAACTGTTAATCCTCCACGACCAACTACATCGACTTGATGTTTTTGGTTATTTACAATCATAGCCGTGTCTTCATCAACGCCATATGCTAGTTGATTTTTCTTTCCTTTTTCATTTGCTGTCACTATTAAACGTCCTAACCTAGCTTTCTTATCAAAATGCTGATCGACAATTCCATCTTGAAAGAAATTCAATCCTTTTTCTAAGTAAACTGGTCCACCTTCCTGTTGTTCCATATCATTATAAGACTTTGTAAATCCATATCTCAAAGCCCCATAACTGTCTCCTCCAGCTATCATCGTATTGCTCATAATAGCTGCACCTGCACTTGTTCCACCTATAACAGCACCATTTTCGTAAATCTTCCATATAGCATCTAAAACTTTTGAATTTGAACCATTTTCATTTAATAATGATGAAGTAATTAAAGTCTGGTCTCCACCAACAAACCAAATACAATTTAATTTACTAATCTTTTTAACCAACTGATCATCGTTCATATTGTTAATCCACTGCTTTTCGTCTTCTGGAGTACCTTTAAAATCATGATTAGAAATTGGTAGAATCTCGATAGAATCTTTTTTAACTCCATATTTAATTAAATCTTTTGTAAAATCATTCGAAGAAGTCAGTTTTGTACTCGCCGCAGGGATGATTCCTACTTTTGCATTTTCAGGTCCTCCTGCAAGTTCAATCAATTTATTATAAACTGCACTATTACTGCTTCCCAACGCTCCACCGACAATGACTAAATTCCCTTTTATAGGTCCTTCGCTTGTATGATTGGAAACATTAAAATCTGATTTCTTAAAGTCCATTTCCGAATCTTGTTCACTAAATCCAAATTTTCTAGGATGAATATCCATTGTTACATTTTGAATAGAATAATCATCTTTTTGTCCGTCAGTATACTTCCAATAACCATTTGTATCCTTTGATTTACGAAAAACTATTTCGTACCCTTTGCCTTCTTTATCATATAGATATGATTTTATAGCCTGCGTCGATTCGTTATCAACAAGCGAGTAAGCTAAATAATCTTTTAACTTTCCATAGGGAGTCAGTAACCCGGTATTTGGTAATGCTTGAAAAGAGTAATACTCATATCCTTTTGTTTCATATTTATCTTTAGAAAAATCAATCGCATTAGAAACAAAATGGATCTTGTCACCTTGAGCTAAGTAGTTAATTTTAATATTTTCTAAATTCCCATTTCTTTTTGCTTCATTTACATCGATCACTGATACACCACTACGTCCTATAACTTCTATTGTTTTTTCTTTGTTGCTTACAACCATTGCAGTGTCTTCGTCAATTCCATAAGCAAGATTTCCATCATTTTGATACTGGATTGCTGTAATTGCTAATCTAGCAAAGCGGGCTCTTTCATCCATATGCTGATCAACTATACCTTTTTGAAAGAAACCTAGTCCTTTTTCAACTGACAGAGGTTCATACTCTTTTCCTTCTCCTTGATTTTGATTTTTTTCATAATATCCTTTTAATGCACCAAGGCTATCTCCGCCTGTTATCATCGTATTGCTCATTATTGCAGCTCCAGCGCTCGTCCCACCAATAACTGCACCATTTCGATAGATATCCCAGATTTCTTGTAAGACTATTGAATCTTTACCTTCTGATCGTAATGTATCGACTATACGTTGTTGGTCTCCACCTACGAACCAAATAGCAGTCAGCCCTCTTATTTGCTTTGCAATTTCTGAACGATTCGCATTATCCTTCCAATTAGACTCATTTTCATCTGTATCAGAAAAATCATGATTTGATAAAGGTAAAATCTCTACTGATTCTGGACTTACACCATAATTTATTAAATCATGTTCAAAATCTAAAGAAGATTTTAATTTACCGCTAGCAGCAGGAATAATGCCGATTTTCGCCTTTTTAGATCCGGCCAATTCAATAAATTTTTCATACACTACTTTATTCGAAGAACCTAACCCACCGCCAACAATGACAAGGTTTCCTTGAATATCTTCTTGTGAACTTTGAGCCCTTACGTAAGATAACCCTGATACTGAAAACGTTAAAATAAAACTAACCAAAAATGTAATAAATTTTTTTCTCATACCTTAACCCCTTTACTTATTTTTTAGCTTACTTCTGAATACAAGCAAGTTTTATACCAAAAATAAGTAGATTGACTAGACAAGGTTTCAATACTATTTATTCAATTTAAAAACTATTTTTGGGTGAATAATTACAACCAATTCTAACCAAATTGTAACTATTTAGAAAACTTAAAGAGATTTATTTTTCATGTTAGCTTTTAGAAGATGCAAATAGTCAATTCCAATAGTAGTAATCTTCGTACCCGCTCTACCTCTTCCTTTTGTTATCAAGCCCTTATTCCCCATAATTTCTAAACGAAGTCTAATTTGCTGTGGAGATAAGTATCTACCTTTTTCCTCACTCGAGTTGGATATAAGGTCTCTACTTGCTGCTTTACCTAAATCATTACAGTTCTTTATTGTTTCAAGAATTGTAACAGATTCTTCAATTTCAAGAACACTTGTAGGAAGTTCAAATTGATCTGAATCTCTTTTTGGTTGTTCCCTGTTCTCTGTATAGTTATAATGAGGAAAGTCATTTCGAGAAATCGTATTTCCTTCACAAACAGTAAGCATATAATCAATAACTGATTTCAATTCCCTAATATTACCTAACCAATTTAAACCCATTAATTCATTTAAAGCTTCTTTCTCAATTGAAACCCCTTTTCCACTTTTAGAGATAAAGTGTTGGACAAGCATCGGTATGTCTGTTCTTCTTAAGCGTAAAGGTGGAATGATGAGATTTAAGACATTTAATCTGTAATACAAATCGGAACGGAATGAGCCGTCTGAGATTTTATGATGGATATCTTTGTTAGTTGCAGCAATGATGCGAACATTAATAGGAATGATTTTTCTGCCACCTATTCTACGAATTTCTTGTTCTTGGAGAACACGAAGTAAATGCGATTGAACATTTAAGCTGATGTCACCTATTTCATCTAAGAAGATAGTTCCTCCATCAGCAATTTCAAAAAGGCCTTGTTTCCCACCTTTTTTTGCTCCAGTAAACGTACCATCTTCATAACCAAATAGTTCACTTTCTAGTAAACTTTCAGTAAATGCACTACAATTTATGGCTAAAAAAGGGCCGTTTTTTCTGTTTGAATGTTTATGGATTGCGTGTGCAAAAAGCTCTTTACCTGTACCCGTTTCACCTTGAATTAAAATAGGATGCTCTGCCTTTGCAAGCTTTGTTGCGATCCGTTTACATTCTAAAATTGCGTCATCCTCACCAATAATATCCGCAAAGTCATATCTTGCATAAAAACCTTGCTTTCTAAACTCTCTCTGTGCTGTTTTTTCTATTTCAAATGCTTGATTAACACTCTTAAAAGTAGCAACGATCCTGTCATCTTCATGACTATACGTTCGGTAGATAACAATATCAATATTGTCTATCGAAAAGAATTTAGATTCATCTGTACCATTTAAAATAAAGTCCCTTATATTTTGTTCCTTAATAATCTCGTCTATATACTTACCTTCATAGTTACTTTTAATTAATTTAAACAACTTAATAATCCGATCATTTAGTACGGTTATTCTTTTATATCCATCAATCGCTAAAATTCCATCATCAACCGTATTTACAACACTTTGGATATGTCTATTTACTTTCTTTACACTTTGATCTGCATTGAAAAGTTCTCTATGTAATTCAATAATATTGCGTAAATACTTTTCTGAAATTAATGTTGCTATATTGTCGTTAAAATGAAAATATTCTACAATGTGTAAAATTGTAGAGATATCAAAAAGTCTTACGCCGATATCCAATACATGTTTTATATATGACGGACTTAAGTGAGTTTCACCTGGTGAAACCGAAAAATTAATATCTGGATAATATAATTGATCACTTTTAAATGGAAAATACTCCAAATGATTAATCCCCAATTGGTACAAGGACTGAATAAGTTCGACTGTCGATTGAAAATCATCATTAACTACAAGAACTTTTGTCCCCTCCTCAATTCTCAATAATTTGTCTACATTTTCATGATTAAGTGTTCTTTTCCCAACTATGATTTGTTTAGCACTTAATTGTGCAAATTTTTCAGTTTCAGCTTTTACTGCCTCTGACGAAAAAAGTATAATTTCATCCTTAAATGATTTATGTTCTCCCTCGTCAATTGCATATGAGTTAATCGTTATGTATTCTTCTAGCAATTGAGTAAGTTGACTAGACAAAGCTTGTCTTGTTTTTGAACTGCCTGTGATCAATGTTAGTGAATTTTTCATCTTTAATTTCTCTCCATATTTGATAAAATTGGTTTTATTATAGCACCAAACAAACCAAAAAGAACCAATTAACCTGAAGAATCTATCAAATTTTCTTAAAAATAAGACATTTAAAGTTGGCACACAACTTGCTTATAGAATGTTATAGCCATTTTAATAGATTTTGAGAATTTAAATTTGGGAGGGAATATTTGGAAGCGTTTTATTTATCAGATTCTATTAAACTTAATTAGCTACTTAATCATTAAAAGGAGATGGATCTATGTCACAAATTCACGCAAATAAAATGACACCTAAAACAAAAGTTATGAAAGAACGTAAAATTAATGTTTTTGCATTACTTTTAGTAATTCTATTAATCGCAACAGCTCTTACTTACGTTTTACCTACTGGGGAATACGCCCATATCGACGTTGACGGACATTCATCAGTCGATCCGAATTCATTTAAATCAATCGCTGCTACACCAGTTGGCCTCTTCGATATGGTAAAAGCCATTCATTCGGGTATGGTAGAAGCAGGTAATATCATTTTCTTCGTTTTAATAATTGGAGGATTTTTTGGTGTATTAAGTGCTACTGGCACAATTGAAGTGCTAATCTCAACAATGGCTAGAAAACTTGCTACTAGAGAAAAGTTATTAATTCCTATTATGATGCTGTTCTTTGCAGTTGGAGGTTCCTTAATGGGAATGGCTGAAGAAACTTTAGCTTATATTCCACTTCTGGTTCCGTTAGCACTTGCTTTAGGATTTGACACTATGACAGGAACTGCAATCGTATTAGTTGGAGCATCAGCAGGTTTTACAACAGCGATTATGAATCCGTTTACAGTTGGTATAGCTCAAGGAATCGCAGAACTCCCTACATTTTCTGGTATGGGCTTTAGACTTGTCCTATTTGTAGTTGTTTATTTAATATCTGTTATTTTTATTTATCGATATGCTATGAAAGTAAAGAAAGATCCTAACATAGGATTCTATGGAAAATATTCAATTGAACAAACTAACGATCTATTAACTTCTAAAGCTAAATTATCTTCTAGACATAAATGGATTTTAACTGCGTTTCTTATAAACTATATTATTTTAGCTTTTGGCGTTATTAAATATCAATGGTACATTACTGAAATTGCTTCTTTATTTATTATCTTAACGATTGCAATTGGAATAATTGGAAAATTATCAATCGATGACGTTGTTAAATCATTTACTGGGGGATCTGCTTCTTTAATTAGTGGTGCTCTTATTATAGGTGTATCCCGTGCAATTCTAGTCGTTTTAAATCAAGGACATATCGTTGATCCAATGCTTCACGGAGTATCTGATGTCATTAAACATATCCCTGCTTCTTTAAGTGTAATCGGGATGTATAATTTCCAAGCAGCTATTCACTTTATTTTAGCTTCAGGTAGCGGTCATGCCATGTTAACAATGCCAATAATGGCACCATTAGCCGACCTACTAGGAATTACACGACAAACTGCTGTTCTATCATTCTCTTTTGCTGATGGTATTGGTAATATTATTTTCCCAACAGCAGGAACTTTAATGGCAGGTTTAGCAATTGCAGGGATCCCTTGGACGAAATGGGCGAAATGGATTTTCCCATTAGTATTCGTTCAATATATTATTGGTTTAATCGCTGTTGTTATCGCACATTTAATGAACTACGGTCCTTTTTAATGAATTAACAAAGGATTTAGGAGGAGAAAAAAGTTGTTAACCTTAATAAAAAACGGTCAAGTATACACACCACACTCTATTGGCAGAAAAGATATTCTTTTAGCAGGTGGAAAAATTGAAATGATAGCAGATCATATCTCCATTCCACCAGAGTTTCTTTCCTGCGATGTCATAGATGCCTCCAACTCTTTTGTTGTACCAGGTTTTATTGATTCACATGTACATATCATTGGAGGTGGTGGTGAAGGCGGTTATAAAACACGTACTCCAGAACTAATGCTTACTAATGTTACTACTGCTGGTGTTACTACAGTAGTCGGTGTATTAGGTACAGACGGTACAACAAGAACAATGGAGAATTTGCTTGCTAAAGCACGCGGTTTAGAAGAAGAAGGGATTACTTGTTTTATTCACACTGGTTCTTATCAAATCCCTGTAAAGACATTAACAGAATCGATTCAGAGCGATATTATTCTAATTGATAAAATTATTGGAGTTGGTGAAATCGCTATTGCAGACCACCGTTCTTCGGAACCAACTATTGAAGAACTTGCAAAGATTGCATCTGCTGCACGTAATGGAGGCATTTTATCTGGAAAGGCTGGCATCTTAGAAATCCATGTTGGTGATGGCAAAGATAAACTTTCACTTCTCCATCAACTAGTTGAACAGACGAATATTCCAATTCGTCAGTTCCACCCGACTCATATTAATCGGAATGAAGAATTGTTTAAAGCTGGTATTGATTATGCTCTTAAAGGTGGATTTGTAGATTTTACTACAAGTACGATCCCTCAGTTTTTAGAAGAAGGCGAAGTAAAGTGTAGCAAGGGACTACGGGTTATGCTTGAAGAAGGGGTTCAGATTGAGTACATAACTTTTTCATCTGATGCCCAGGCAAGTCTTCCCTTTTTTGATACAAACGGAGACTATTTGGGACTTCAAATAGGAAAAATTTCATCCCTATATCAAGAAGTAAGAGATGGAGTAATTGATGAAGGAATCCCATTAGAAGTAGCATTACAAGTAATTACTTCAAATCCAGCACAAGTGCTAAAACTACCACACAAAGGTAATATTAAACCTGGTAACGATGCTGATCTTGTCATATTAAATCAAGATACTTTAGAAATTGAAACAGTAATTGCACTTGGGAAAAAGATGGTTGAAGAAGGTATTCCGGTTGTAAAAGGCACTTTTGAATAACACATTTCAGGAGGTATTAATGATGAAATTGAAGTACAAGTTTAAGATTTCAATCGTATTATCATTAGTTTTAGTATTTTCGTTAGTATTTGGAACTTCTTTCTTACAATCTGAAAAAAATGTTGAAGCTGCAGCTGCACCAAAAGTATTTTTAATGGGTGGTGCAATTGATGATAGTAATGCAGAAATTTACAATGCACTAAAAGCTGCAACTGGCAAAACTAATCCAGTAGTTGCAATTGTATGTAGTGCAGCTACTGACTATACAACTGCATTAGACGCATACACCAATGATATAACAGGTCACTTATCGTATAAAAATTTATTTACTCGTTATGGTTTTACACCTGTATTTATACCTGTGGCAGTTGATAACTATACAACAGAAGCTTATAAGCAAAGTAATATTGATCTAATTAACTCAGCAGACGTTATATTTTTTAACGGTGGTGATCAGTCCCGTCATGTAAGAAGTTTACTAAAAGACGATGGAACTCCTACCCCACTTTTTGCAGCAATCCAACAAAGAGCAGCAACTGGAGCTATTATTTCTGGTACGAGTGCTGGAACTGCTGTCCAAAGTCCGAAAACTTACGGTGAAGGTGTCAGCTATGGATACTTATATTACAACCGTTTATTGTCTAAAAAAATCAGTGACATCTCACTAGCAGATTCTTTATATCCGGATAACGGTGGATATACAACAGGTTTTGGTTTTGTAAACGCTGCAATTGATACTCATTTCGATGCAAGAGGTCGCATAGGTCGAATTCTTTTAGCTGAAAGAGACTTAGGTCAAAAAGTAGGCTATGGAATTGACGAAAACACAGCACTTTATTTGAACGGTACTACTGGTAAAGTTTATGGTGAACATGGCGTTTTCATAGTAGACTCAACAAATGCAACTTACGGAACTGCAGCATCTTTTACTGTAAATAATGTAAAAGTAAGTTATTTAACAACTGGTGATTCTTATAATACAAGTACAAAATCAATTACATCATCTAAATCATTAATTACAACACCATACTATTCGACGATTCGAGATTCTTCGGATATATTTTCAGCGTATGAAACAACTACGACAATTACAAGATTGGTAGATACAAATGTTTCTTATTTGTATGGTGATAGTTATGAATCAGGTCCTAAATTTACGTTAAAGTTTATAAAAGACGCAAACACAAAAGGATACTATAGCAATAGTAAATATACTGTTAGTAATGTTGTACTGAATGTAAGTTATTAACTTAAAGTAACAAAAAGAAGATTTACTAACGTAAATCTTCTTTTTACGCTGTTGAAAAACAACCTTGTCAATTAAATTACCAAATTTTCGTAAAGGAGTAGTTTGATGTTGATTTCCACTACAGGATGCTCGCTTTCCATGGGGCGAGATTCTTTAGCCTCCTCGGCAAGCCTGCGGGGTCTCAACCTTCCCGCTAATCCCATAGGAGTCGAGCACCCCTTTAGTTCCAATCAACTTATTCATCAAAATAAGTCTGCAATAAACCCTAATCAAATAGCCTTTACTCAGAGTAACCTAACTGTTGTGTAATAATCAGCTTGTAGGTCAACTAATATCGAACTTTAATTAAACAAATCAACTGAATTTGTCTTTCTAAAAATTAGCTCATAGTATTTTAACTTCTGAAAAAAACTTTACTAGTGATTATTAGAATTATGAAATTGCTCAAAATATTAACATTTAAAACAATTAATAAATCATCCAAAAATGATAATTTCATTATAAATAAGTTCAATTTAATGTCCGTTTTCCCTATTGACCATTTTATATTTCAACACTCTGAAAAAGAAGATTTACTCAACGTAAATCTTCTTTTTTTAATCATCTAAGCATTTCCAAATGAAATGAATTAATTGTTCGGTCATCTCTTTATTTGTGGAAAAAACTTATTTTTGATCTACATCTTGATACAATTTATTCTATTGGAATATGCAAATCAAAAATAGGTTAATCTATCTTTGTTTAGATCTAGTTATAAGGAGAATCAATAATGAAAATAGGGATTATTGGGAATGGTCAAATCGGGAATGTTATTGCAAATAGATTGGTAACTTACAATCATGAGATTACATTTGGAGTTAGAAATTTAGAAAGTAATCAAAAGGTTAATCCTATTTTTAATTATGTAGAAACGAAAGATATTGCAATTAACAACGAACTAATTATTCTTGCTGTACCGGGTAATGCTGTAGACAGTGCAGTTAAAAACATCATAGAAATAGATGGAAAAATAGTAATTGATTTGACTAACCCTATCGGTGAGGGTTTAAAGTTAACAAGAGGTACTACTACTTCAAATGCTGAAGAAATACAAAAAATAATCCCTAAAGCAAAAGTAGTTAATACATTAAATACAGTTGGACTAAAAAAAATGATTGATCCAACGGTTAATGAAGAAAAGATAACTATGCTTATAGCAGGAGATCATGATAATGCTAATTTAAAAGTGTCAAACCTAATTGCAGAAATTGGTTTTGATCCATTAATAGTTGGTAAACTTTATTTCTCAAGATATTTAGAGCCTTTTGCTATGATTTGGATTGAAATGGTTAGAGTGCAGGGCATGAACCCAAATACTGGAATAAAATGGATGCGTTAATTTAAATAGTAATTTATATAAAGGAATGAGTCGTTTTTATTAAAAACGACTCCCTTTATTATGTAAAAGCATAATAGGATGGAACTTGGAACCACCTTCTAAAAAACTTATAACTTTTTTTTATTTAACTTCACAAAAAATGTGATCCAATCATCTCTTAGTTCGACCCAGATACTTCCATTATGAAGTTCAACAATTCGTTTAGATATAGCAAGTCCTAATCCAGCACTCCCTTGACTCTTTCTTGCTGAATCTTCACGATAAAATTTTTCAAAAAATCGTTTAAGATTCTCTGCTTTTACATTAATTCCGTGATTCGATATCGAAAGTAATACTTCATCAGATTTTTGTGTTAGACTTACTTTTATTGTTGATGGTTTAACACTATATTTCATTGCATTCATAAATAGGTTATCAAAAACTCTAACCATTTTTTCGACATCAATATTAATTTCAATATCTTCTGCAATTGACTCCTTTTTAATTTTTAATCCTTCTTTTTGAAAAATAGGTATATTCTCTCCTATTATTTGTTCAATCAACTGACTTAAATCAACCTTTTGTTTTGATAGAATAATATCTGGACTAGATAACCTCGTAAATTCAAAAAGTTCATTGATTAAATTCTTTAAATCATTCGATTTTATATAAATTGTATTCAAGTATTCGTATAACTCATTTTCATTCTTGTATTCTCTATTCTTCAACAAATTACTATATCCTAATATTGAGGTTAGTGGCGTTCTTAAATCATGCGAAACACTAGTTATCAATTCATTTTTGACATTTTCAATATGACGTTCATTTTTAAATTTCCGCTCTAACTCTTTGGACATTGTATTAATATTCATACTCAACTGAGTCAATTCATCTCGCCCTTTTAACTCAATCACAGCCCCAAGTTTACCTTGAGAAATTATTTGAACAGTATTTGAAATTTCTTTTAAATAAAGTATCTTATTTCTAATTAGTAACAGAAAACTAATAATGAAACTTAATATGATAATCACAAATGTTGGAATAATAATGAGATTATATTGTAATGGACTTACATTATTTTGATGAGAAACAAAATAAGGTCCTATAAAAATTTGAGAAATAAAAATTGTAACAATTAAAGAAACACCAAAACTAATTGTGATTGCAACTAATAACTTAATACTAATTCTTTGCCAGTTATGAATTAAATTCTTCATACTTTGTATCCAATTCCCCAAACTGTTTTAATATAAATAGGATGTTTAGGATCATCTTCAATTTTTTCTCTAATATTTGTTATATGAACCATTACGGTATTATCAGATTTTAAAAAGTCTTCTTTCCAAATTGCTTCATAAATCTTACTAACACTTAGTACAATTCCTTTATTTCGGACTAGTAATTCTAATATATCAAACTCTTTTGGTGTTAGTCTCTTTTCGTTCTTTCGTATCCAAACTTGTCTTGTCTCTGTATTTAGTTGCAAGTCACCAAAAACTAATACTATTTCATCATTCTTTTGTATATTGTTATATTTTTTATACCTTCTAAGCTGAGATTTTACTCTAGCGATCAACTCAAGTGGATTAAATGGTTTAGTTAGATAATCATCTGCACCTGAGCTTAATCCTTGTATTTTGTCTAGATCTTCAGATTTTGCCGAAAGCATAATGATCGGTAGTGTCCTTTCCTCTCGAATCATTATGCACGCTTCTATTCCATCTATTTTCGGGAGCATAACATCTAATATAATCAAATCAAAATCTTCATCTTTTAAAAGTTCAAGAGCCTCTTCTGCATCATCGGCTAAAGTAGTAGAAAACCCTTCATTTTCAAGATAAATCGAAATTAATTTTTTGATTTTTTCATCATCATCTACAACCAATATTTTACTTATCAAGTTTCACTACTCCTTTCAAAGCGGTACTCTAATCTAATTATTGCAACTTAATACATATGCTGGTGGCAAATTTCTATATTCCTTTTTAATATCTATATTTTTAAAGTAGGTATTAATAAATTTCATCT
This sequence comes from Bacillus sp. UNCCL81, assembly GCF_900112535.1. Taxonomy (NCBI): domain Bacteria; kingdom Bacillati; phylum Bacillota; class Bacilli; order Caryophanales; family Bacillaceae; genus Bacillus; species Bacillus sp. UNCCL81. The sequence continues at coordinate 1,176,457 of NZ_FOMF01000002.1, forward strand.
TTCTCTGAGTATATTGGAATGTAACAAATCTTCCTTGTTCTCCGAGTATCTTTTTGGTGCTTAATAAAATAGTTTTTGATACGTTTAAGGGTAAACTAGTAAATGGCAGACCAGAAATGACATAATCGACATTGTCTATTCCAAAACCTTCTAAATACTTCATAATACTTTCCGCACTATCATTAATAATCGTTACATTATGATTATCTCCAAACTTTCTAATTAAATGGTTATAAAACTCATCATTTTTTTCTACTAAAATAATTTTTGTAGATGGCAATTTTTGCTCAAGTAATTTTTCAGTAAAAACTCCTGTTCCTGGACCGTATTCAATAATCGTTTTAGCTGTCTTAAAATTAATATTATCTAACATTTTTTCAGCCAAAAACGATGAACTTGGCATTAATGCTCCAACAGTTCTTGGTCGTAATATATATTGAAATAGAAATAATAATTTTTTCATAACTTAACCTCCAAATATTTAACTTTTTATGATGAAATCATAATAAAATAAATATCTGAAGAAAAAGTCACTAAATTTCTTAAGAATTTTAAAGAGGTTTAAGTTCAAACTTAATTATAATAAGTGGACATACCTTCCCAATAACACATACCATAAAGCATAACAAGTGTTACTTAGCAAAACGATCATAATGTATGGCCTATACCTCATTCCTGAGGCAGATGAAATTAAACAGGCAGCATCAGTTGGGCATGTTGGAACTGCACCTAGGATGAAAAGCATCCAATATTGGTTTTTCTGTATGCTTTGTCCTATTTTTGGATGTTTGTTTAGGAAGTTTTTATACCATAATGACTTATTTATTTTTTTACCAATGATGAAAATGATACTTTCAGTAATGAACATAGATCCTAGTGATAATAATAAGACAATCCAGGGATTAAAAAGAAAAATCCCAGTCAGTAAAAATAAAGAACTTGGTATCATTAATACAAATCTTAATGAAAAAATAGCAAAGAATAATAAAAGTGCATAGTCCTGTCTATCTGTAATAAATTGAATTAATTCATTCTTAGAAAATGGTATTATCCCAAATTCATACATAACGACTAAAAGAATACTCCAACTACTCAATAAAGTTATTACACGATATTTCACTTTCTTTCCTCATTTCATAGTTTAATAATTAAGTATTCATATTTTCGACTATACATATTAAATTTTCTACTACATTTATATAAGTAATTCTTAAGAAATCATAAATAACTTTTAATTTTTTTCCTTCTATTGATTATGTATATCAATATTTAAGATTGGAAAAATTAAAATTGCTACATATAGTAATAAGGAAGATTGTAGGTGTTTTATTGTTAGCACAAATATCTCTAAGAGCTTAATCGCTTTATCCTTACTGATTTTTTGGGAGCTTTTAATGAGTCAGTCACAAGGATTCTATCAAACAATGAAAAAAGTAATGATCAAAATCTTCAAGATGAAAAAAATAAGGTAAAAGGAGCTATTCAAATTTTTGGAAGTGGACCTGACACGAAGGAACCAATTATGAGGAATGCTTTTCATACTCTGCTTACAATCGCTGAAAACAGTATCTGGATTACCACTCCCTATTTCGTTCCAGACCAAGAGATTTTCACGATTTTAAAACTTAAAGCAATGTCTGGATTAGACGTAAGGATCATTTATCCGGGAAAAAGTGATAGTATTTTGAGTGATTCAGCATCTATGTCATATTTCGCTCCTCTATTAGAAAGTGGCGTTAAAATTTATACTTATAAAAAGAATTTCCTTCACGCAAAGGTTATATTGATTGATCATGAAATTGCTTCAGTTGGTACTGCTAACTTAGATGTAAGAAGTTTGCATTTAAACTATGAATTGACATCATTTTTATATGAATCAGATGCAGTTGCTCAAGTTAAACAATCTTTTTTAAATGATTTTTCTGTTTCTACTAAGTTAGATGTTACGGAATTTATAGAACGTAGTTTATTTAAAAAGTTAATTGAGTCACTAACACGCTTATTTTCACCCTTATTATAATTTTCTCCAAATAAAAGGAGCTTTTGGCTCCTTTTTTAAGTATAAATCTAATTAAGCTTTCTTTTTTTTAAAAATGTAGTAAGAAAAAATAACACTAGAACTATTATTGAGATTAATATTATTAATTGGTTTGTTGATAAAGAAAATATCTTAGTTAATTCTATTGAGTATGCAAGTAGTGAAGATGTTATTAATTTTGAAAAACATACGATTAATATATATTTTTTAATAGAAACATTGGTAATCCCTGCTCCAACACTGACAATTTCATCTGGCAAAACAGGAACAATCAACAAAATTGTAATAAATAGTGTTTCATTTTTTTTAACCATTTCATTATATTTTGTAAGGTGCTTTGTTTTAATAAACCGATTAACTACCTTTAATCCGCCATATCTTGCTAAAAAAAACATAGTAATATTCCCTAAAACAATTCCTACGAAATCAATTATAAAACCATAAAAAGAACCAAACACTGTACTTGCAGCTAAAACAGTGACTGCTTCTGGAATTGGCAAAGCAATCGGGTGGAAAAAACAGATTAAAAAATAGATCCACTTAGCAATTTTAATATTTTTTCTAAATAGTCCTTCAAAACCATAATAATCAGTTATAACCATAATATTAGATATGTAATAAATTAAAAAAATGACAATTACTACCCCAAAGTTATAAAAAACTAGAATTCGAGTTAACTTTAGAAATTCTTCACTCTTGTTAAAAAATGCTGTTATTGCAAATATCACAATGATAAATGATATAAAAATGCCAATCATTCTAAATTCATAAAGTAACGTTTTTAAAGAACTTACTAAGATAATAATCGGAATAAAACTTACAATCAATTGCAGACATAACCTTACATATCTCCAATTTGAATACTTCATTCTAGATATAGCGTTCATTAAATTCTCCTTAGGCTAACCTATTATTTTAGCGCAAGCAAAGCTCAATTTTACTCTTTTAATAGATTGAATTGTTTAATGGTTATATTATTCAATTAATATAGACCATCTATACCTAAGTAAGTATAAGAAATGATAAAAACCCTCAACGCTAATAGCGTCAAGGGTTGATTTGATTAATATACTGACATGTATTGATCTCTTTCCCAAGGGTGAACTTGAGTACGGAAGATATCCCATTCGATTTCTTTTGCTTCTACAAAGTGTTCGAATAAGTGTGATCCTAGAGCACCAACGATTACTTCGTCAGTTTTTAATAGATCAAGTGCAGCTGCTAAAGTTGCTGGTAAATCGATGATTCCAACTTCTTCGCGCTCTTCTTTAGACATAACGTAGATGTTACGGTCTACTGGAGCTGGAGCTTCTAATTTATTTTTGATTCCGTCTAAACCTGCTGCTAATAATACTGATAATGCTAAGTATGGGTTTGCAGCTGGGTCAACTGAACGTACTTCTACACGTGTGCTTAAGCCACGAGATGCAGGAATACGAATTAGTGGACTACGGTTTCTTGCAGACCAAGCTACGTAACATGGAGCTTCATAGCCAGGTACTAAACGTTTGTATGAGTTTACAGTTGGGTTTGTAACAGCTGTAAAGTTTGGAGCATGCTTTAAGATCCCTGCGATGAAGTGACGTGCAGTTTCACTTAAACCTAATTCACCAGTCTCATCGTAGAATGCGTTTTTACCATTTGTAAATAATGATAAGTTACAGTGCATACCTGAACCGTTTACACCAAATAGTGGTTTTGGCATGAATGTAGCGTGTAAACCGTGTTTACGAGCGATTGTTTTTACAACTAATTTAAATGTTTGAATGTCATCACAAGCTTTGATTGCACCAGCATATTTGAAATCAATTTCATGTTGTCCTGGAGCTACTTCGTGGTGAGATGCTTCGATTTCAAAGCCCATTTCTTCAAGTTCAAGAACGATATCACGACGGCAGTTTTCACCTAAGTCAGTTGGTGCTAAGTCGAAGTAACCACCCTTATCATTTAACTCAAGAGTTGGTTCGCCTTTTTCATCTAATTTAAATAAGAAGAATTCTGGCTCAGGCCCTAAGTTGAAATCTGTGAAGCCTAGAGCTTCCATTTCTTTTAACATACGTTTTAAGTTATTACGAGGATCTCCTTCAAATGGAGTACCATCTGCATTGTAAATATCACAGATTAAACGAGCTACTTTTCCTTTTTCAGCAGTCCATGGGAATACTACCCAAGTGTCTAAATCAGGGAATAAATACATATCTGATTCTTCGATACGAACGAATCCTTCAATTGAAGAACCGTCAAACATCATTTTATTGTCTAAAGCTTTTTCAAGCTGACTTACTGGAATTTCAACGTTTTTGATAATCCCTAGTAAATCCGTAAATTGTAGACGTATGTACTTTACGTTTTGTTCTTTTGAAATACGGAAAATATCTTCTTTTGTAAACTTAGCCATTATAAAAGTTCCCCTTTCGTATGCAACAAACAAAATTAGTCTAACACACTTTAAAATAGAAAAGTAGAGATATGCTACTTCCACTTTTCTATTTTTTTATTTTAAGTTTAGTGATTAGCAGTTTAAATATGTTTCTTTTTCCCATTCTGATACACGTAATCGATATGCATCCCATTCTTCTTTTTTGTTTTGAAGGAACGAATAAAATACGTGTTTCCCTAAAACCTGCTGCAGGAATTCACTGTTTTCAAGTTCTGTAACTGCTTCAAGCAAGCTTCCAGGCAATGTTTCAATGCCTTCTGCTTTTCTAGTTACGTCATCCATCAAATACAGGTTTTCACTTCGTTCGACTGGAGGTGTTAATTTTCTTTCAATACCATCCAAGCCTGCAGATAATAAAACAGCTAAAGCTAGATAAGGATTTGCAGATGGGTCTGGATTTCGTACTTCGATTCTAGTACCTGCACCTCTTGCAGCCGGTATACGAATTGTACATGTACGATTACTTTGTGACCAAGCTACGTAAACTGGTGCTTCATAACCTGGAACTAAACGTTTATATGAATTAACTGTTGGATTTGTAACTGAAGCATTTGCACGAGCATGTGTTAATACACCTGCAATAAATTGTCGTGCTGTTTCAGATAATCCAATTGAATCATGCTGATCATAAAAGGCATTACCATTATCATTTCCTAGACTCATATGACAATGCATACCTGAGCCATTTTCTCCAAAAATTGGTTTTGGCATGAATGTAGCAACTAAACCATTTTTTTCAGCAATTGTTTTAACTGTATATTTAAATAATTGAATATTATCAGCTGTTTGTAATCCTGGTGCGTATTTCCAATCGATCTCATGTTGACCGATTGCAACTTCGTGATGTAAAGCCTCAACTTCTAATCCTAAAGCCTGAAGTGCTTTCGTAATTTCACGTCGTATTTTAACTGTTTTATCTAGGGGGGCTACATCAAAATATCCACCATTGTCGTTTGGAACTAATTGATTTCCTTCCTTAGTAAATAGGAAGAATTCAGGTTCAGGTCCTACATTAAAGGAAGTAAATCCCTTGTCAGTCGCTTTTTCAATTGCGCGTTTAAGCACATTTCTTGGATCACCTTCAAAAGGTGTACCATTCGGGTAATAAACATCACAAATGAAGAGTCCAACCTTTTCGTTAGTGTCGACTTTCCAAGTATTCAAATCTGGGAAAAGCACCATATCACTTGCTTCAATTTTTGTGAATCCGTTAATACTAGAGCCATCAAACATAGTTTCGTTATTAAGTATTTTTTCAATTTGTGTGATTGGTAGTTCTAAATGTTTGAATACCCCTTCTACATCTGTAAAAAATAACTGTACAAATTCAAGACTATGTTCTTCAACACTATTTAAAATCGTTTCCTTTTTCATTTATATTTCCCCCCATATAAATATAAAAGCTAGAATAATCCAGACTTAATCAATAACTTAATGAAAGAATCGAGACATATCTCCTTGTCGTAAAGAGGTTCTACCTAACTTACCATTTTGATATAACTCTTGACGAAGCATTTTTCGGAGCTGTTCATCTGATATTGATTTTTCAACAATGACTTGTTGAACCACTGTTTCTTTGGATTTTTCTGACGATTTTAAATTGAGTACTTCTTTAATTCCTGCTAAATTTAAGCCTTGTTCTATAAAAGTTTTTATCTCTAATAATCGATCGACATCATTGAAAGAAAATAATCTACGATTACCTTCAGTACGAGCAGGACGAATTAAATCATGCTCTTCATAATATCGAATTTGTCTTGCGGATAATTCAGTTAACGAAATGACTATTCCGATTGGGAAAAGTGGCGTTGAGCGTCTTACTTGATCATTCATAGCAATGCTCCTTTCGTTCATCTATAAGTATTTTATTTCATGTTAGATAATCTGTCAATACGATGTTAGAAAATCTAACATGAAAATATTTGTTTTTTATTCTATGCAATATTAGTTAAAATTCTACTATTTTATTAAAAAAAATAATCTCCATTAGTTTGGAGATTATAACGGTTTGTATTCTTTACATATATGATTAAATCCGTTTATTTGTTGAGGGGATTTAAACTTGGTTTCAATTGAACGTCCTCAAATTTAACTGTTATGATATTCACTAAGTACTTAAAATGATAAATCTTTTTTTAAAAAGAAATGCTCATATTCTCTTCCCACTTTATCAAGTGTTCCATAAACTTGATAGCCGAACTTCTTATAAAAATCTAAAGCCTGGAAGCTCAAAGTGTCTACCTTTATGAAATCACAATTCTTTTCAAGCGCTATTTGTTCAACTTCAAATAACAATTTGGCTCCATATCCAAGTTTACGAATATCTTCATCAATCATAAAAGTATGAATTTCTAACCAATTCCAGCAAATCTCACCTAATATCCCACCACGTACAGTACCATTCTCATCCTTAAGAAATAAATTAACCTCTTGATATCTGCCCCTTAAATCTTCAGAAAAATGTTTTAAGTTAAATTCATACAAACTACTATTAATATATTTTTTATCTTTCTCATTAAAATCCTTAGTTATATTTAGATCCATTTCAACTTTTCTCCTATTCTGTTTCATACAATTTTACCTTATTTTACCATTTACTTCTTCATAATTACTGCTTTTTTGTTCAACTATCCTGTCATTTACTTTAATAAGAAAGACTCATATTAGCAGCTAGTCTTAATCTAATGCATGATTAGTTTAAGGACATAATTTACAATTTGACTAAAGTATCTTATTAAGTTTTGATTTTTTTTACGTTAACAGAAAGGCTGAAGATAATGGTTCGTCGTTTGAAAAAGTTTAAAAATGTCGCTGTGGTATTAGGCTTCTAAGTAAATTCTAGAATCTACAATTCTTAGAAGCGAAGAATATAATTATGAATCATCCATTATTTAATCATTGGTCTGAAACAAAGTATTTAAAAGATATAGTGACAAATCCACTCATTGAAGTAGGGGAGTATTCCTATTATTCAGGGTATTATGGTAATCAAAATTTTGAAGATGGCTGTGTAAGGTATTTATGGGGTGATGCTAAATCCCAAGAACTCTTCAATCCAATTGAACAGTTTGGTTGGCATCTAGATAAACTCATTATTGGAAATTATGTTTGTATTGCAAGTGGAGTTGTCATTTTAATGGGGGGTAATCATAACCACCATTCAGAATGGATTACAGTTTATCCATTTGGTGAACAAATAGGACCATCTTATGAACCAAAAGGTGATACAGTTATTAAAAGTGATGCCTGGATTGGCATGAACGCTATTATTATGCCTGGTGTTACAATTGGTGAAGGTGCAATCGTTGCAGCAGGTTCTGTCGTATCTAAAAACGTACCTCCATATACAATAGTTGGTGGAAATCCTTCAATAGAAATAGAGAAACGATTCACAGATTCAGAGATTAATAAACTAATGGAAATGCGTTGGTTTGATTGGGATAGAGAATTGGTTAAAAGAGCGGTACCTCTTTTGTCCAGTTCATCCATAGAAAAGTTATATGATTTTTATAACATTGAAGTAAAAGAAAGATAATTAAGTTAGACAAGCTACATTCTAAATAGGATGTAGCTTTTTGCATACAATTTTTATTTATTACACAAAATTGGCAGGTTTACTCTTTATAGCAAACCTGCCAATTTTTCTGACCAACTTCTTAGTCAAACTCCTTTATTACGTTCTTTTGTGCAACTTAGGTAATTAGCACATTTCTCTTTGAAACACTTGGTAACTGTTCCTGGTTTAAGAATATCTTTAAACTTTTCATAGCAATAACATACTTCATCGTCCTGTTCAACGCCACTCTTCCGACTAAAGACTATTGGTCCAATATCAGAAGGTTTTAGGTCTTCTATTTTGTTATCTTCTTTGTACTTATCTAAACACGATTTACAAATACAAGATCTTTTCACCTCTTCTGGTGGTATCTGATTAAATATCTCTCTTGGGAAATACTCATCATTACACCAACACGTCTTCCCACTTGAGCACTTATTTTCATTCCCACACATGGGACAGAGCTTAAGCTTAATTGCCATTAAATACCCTCCTCAATAATCTGATTAACAATCTTCGTTATAATATCAGCGGGCATTGTTACGAGCGAATGGCTAGTTCTTACTCAAATTCCTAGCCTACGGAACGAACTTTTATTAATAAATTTAATCTTTATTAAGGATTGGTCTTTTATTGGTTGTACTTCCCACTTAATAACGTTGCGCATTCCCTTTACGGAAAAAGCCTTACTATAAATCCGCTCAATCCCAATGTCCATTTTTCTTCTCTAATTCGAATATGTTTATATGTATTTTACACCATAATTTTACAATTTCCTTCTAAAAATAAACTGAAAGAGACGACTTCAAAAAAGAAATCACTTAAAAAGATAGAAAAATTTTCAGCATGCAGTGCTATAAAAAGCCAATCCCTATATTTAAGAATTGGCTTTTATATGTGCTCTTTTTTATTCAAAATATTAAGCCATTTTGCTTTCGATCTTACAATAATGATATTTTTCTAAGAATATTTTCCATTTCATGTCATGGCAATTCATTCATTTTTATTTTTTCTATATAATATAGAAGATTCCGATTCACATAGACGTTTATTCGAAACTCAAAATCTAGATAATTGGTCTTTTTATATATTTAACTAATAAAGTTTTAAAATTGTACAAGAATGAGAGAAAACCGCTCTTTTTAAGTATTTCCTAGGGAAGACTTAACTAATAAAAAGTAGTAGTTCCTTCTCTTTTAAATGTAATTATTAATCAATCAAAAGTCCCCCAACCATAAGTTGAGGGACTTTTGCATTGAATTAAATTACTCTTGCTCCCAACTTTTAAAAGTTTCCTTATAATCGCTAGAAACGATTCCTTTTTCTGTAATAATCGCCGTTATTAATTCATTCGGCGTCACGTCAAACGCTGGGTTTAGTACATCGATTCCTTCAGGGGCAATTTGAACATTTCCGATATGTGTTACTTCAGTACGATCGCGTTGTTCAATGACAATTTCATTCCCTGATTCGATTGATAAATCGATTGTTGATAAAGGTGCAGCAACATAAAATGGAATTTGGTAAAAGTTAGCTAAAATCGCTAGTTGTAATGTTCCAATTTTATTTGCAGTGTCTCCATTAGCAGTAATGCGATCAGCTCCAACAATCACTGCATCAACTTTTTTATTTTGTAATAAGTAGCCGACCATATTATCAGTTAATAATGTAACTGGGATACCACTTTGTTTCAATTCCCAAGAAGTCAGTCTAGCTCCTTGAAATACTGGTCTAGTTTCTGTTGCATAAGCTGAAATTTCCCAACCTATTTCTTTTGCTAAGTGAAGTGGAGCTAAAGCTGTTCCGTATCGACTTGTCGCAATACTCCCTGCGTTGCAATGAGTTAATACTGCTGCGCCGTCATGTAATAATGTTAAAGCGTTTTCACCGATTTCCTTGCAAGTTGCCTCATCTGCTAGATGTAATTTAATCGCTTCTTCCATGATAATTAATTTAGCTTCGGAAACAGTCACTGCTTCTTTACTAGATTCAATTAGTCTTTCAACAGCCCATGCTAAATTTACTGCAGTTGGTCTCGCGCTAATCAGTTCATTTGCTAATACTCTTGCTTGTTGATGAAATTCATCAATTTGTTCAGTTTCAAGTTCTCGGACACCTAAATAAAGTCCATACGCAGCTGCTAAGCCAATCGCTGGTGCGCCTCTAACTTGTAATTTTACGATTGCTTCACGTACATCTAATAATGTCGTTGCATCAAAATAATATATTTCAGTTGGTAATTTTGTTTGGTCTAAAATTTTTAAACTTTCACCGTTCCATTGTAATGATTCAGGTATTTGCTGTAATGTAGTCATCAATTATTACTCCAATCCATTAAGTAAATTTCCAATATTTCTAATAGTAAATCTATTTTTTATACAATAAACTCCGAATTTTAAGACTTTTTTCTTTGCTTTAATTTTTTGGTTATGTTCCAGTGAATCAATGTCTTCAACGTGAGCAAGACCGATACTTCTTCGGATTAATTCACATCCAATAACCCCAATTGCATCCACCCAATATCCTTCTAATTTTTCGTTAATTAGAGCTTTTTGATTAAATGGTCTAACACTATGCTCTTCCCAAAGTTGAATAAATGTTTCATTAAAAACTTTTTCAATGTTTAAAATGTGTTCGATAATTTCGTCTTTTAGCTCAGTACGGCTGAAAAGTTGAAAAAGTAAATTTGCTTGAATTTGCCCTAAATCAAATCCAATTGGTCCTACAAATGCAAATTCCGGGTCAATTATTTTTGTTTCAGTCTCAGATACGAAAATGCTTCCCGTATGTAGGTCACCATGTAATAAAGCTTCTTTTTTCGATAAGAAATCTAATTTTAATTTCGCAACTTCAATTTGAAGATCAGCATCATTCCAAAGTTCTTGAATTTCATCTGTTAAATCTTCTTCAAAACTATTTGTTTCACTATTAAAAAATGGATCTGTATAAACAAGATTTTCTGTTATATCACATAAGTCAGGATTATTAAAAAGATACTCTAGCTCTTTCTTCTTAGCAGGTGAAGTTCCAAAGTCAGAAGTGAAAAATAATGACTTTGCTAAAAATTCACCGATATGTTCGGCTAAAAACGGATAGCTTTTTTTCTCAATGAAACCTTTTCGTAAAATTTGTAAGTGTGAAAGATCCTCCATGACAGTTACGGCTTGATCTTCGTCATGCTCTAAAATTTTCGGTGCATGCAATGGGATTAGCTCATTGTATATTTTTGTAGCATTACTCTCGATCGTAGCTCGCTTTAATGTAAGTGGCCAGCTTTCACCAACAACTTTTGCGTATGGCAGAGCCTGTTTTATAATTAGCCCTTTCTCACTTCCTACTGGTTTAACTTTAAACACTAAATTTAAATTCCCATCCCCTATTTCTATACATTCACATAGTTCATTTTTAAAATAGCCAAGTTTTTGTAAATAAGTAATTGCAGTTGCTTCTGTTAATGGTCTATATTCTTTTCGTTCAATGACAGTCACTAAATTCATCCCCCTTGAATTTTGCAAAATAAAAAGCCTCTTTTCCGAGACGAAAAGAGGCAATACTAATTGGCTTTCGTCTCTTATCTACCAGAAAATTTCTTTTCTGTTGGAATTAGCACCGTGCCTTACTGAGCATTTAAGCTCAGGCGTATACAATACGCCCCATTTCACAATGGTATTACGGTCGGTTGCTGGGCATCGTCGGGCCAAATCCCTCCGCCTACTCGAAATAAGAGTTCGCATATTTGATTTTATAATCGTATTTTAGTTTATCGTTTTTTAATTTGTCAATTATTTTTTTGAAACTTTTTGTAAATCCCTTCTTTTCTGTCTTCAAAAATTGGGATTGTACCACGTATTTCATCAACTTTTTTCGGATCAATTTCGCCAAAAACGATTTCTTCATTCGTGCTGCCTTTGGTAACTACTTCTCCCCAAGGGTCAATGATCATTGATCCTCCACCAAATGTATTCGCTAAATCTTTTCCCACTCGATTACAAGCAACAACATAACATTGATTTTCAATTGCTCTTGCTTTTAATAAAATTTCCCAATGATTCATTCTTTGGATTGGCCATTCAGCAACAAAAAATAAAACTTTTGCACCCTTTTGAGAATGCGCTCCAATCCATTCAGGAAAACGCAAATCATAGCAAACAAAACCTGCAGCCGTTAATCCATCGATTTCAAAAAGACCATCAGTTTCCCCTGATTGAAGATAGTGATGCTCGTTCATTAACTGGAATAAATGAACTTTATCATAGGTTTTTACTACTTCACCTGTATTGTTTATAACAATTAACGTATTCGTTACACCATTTTCTCTTGCAATTGGGAACGAACCAGCAATCAATATTACGTTATTTGATTTTGCGATTGACTGAAGCTCAGAAATAACTGCTTCTTGTTGATCTGTGTGTACGCCAATTTCTTCCAGACAATAGCCTGTTGTCCATAATTCCGGTAATACGATTATACGGACATTTTCTTTAACAGCTTCGTTTATTTGAGTTTTCATTTTCTCTAAATTAGCCTTTGAATCACCTAATATAACATCAGATTGAATACACGCAGTTTTAATCACAATTTATTCACCCTATTCTAAATTTTATAGACATTTTTAAATCGAGCATATATGATGGTGAAAGTTATTGCAACAGTCGTTCATGAAAATCATTCGATTAAGAAACGATCTATTCAAATTAATTTTATTATATTTTTGGAGTGATTAACTTGAATCATAGTAAACTATTAAACAATTTACCAAAACAATTTTTTGCTTCACTAGTCCAAAAAGTAAATCAGTCAATCAGTAATGGTCATGATGTCATTAATCTTGGTCAAGGAAATCCAGATCAACCAACACCTGATCATATTATAAAAGCATTACAGCAATCTGTTGAAAATCCATTAACTCATCGCTATTCTCCGTTTAGAGGAATGAGCTCTCTAAAAAATGCTGTTGTAGAATTTTATAAACGAGAGTATGATGTTGATTTAGACCCAGAGGAAGAAGTAGCCATCTTATTCGGTGGAAAAGCTGGATTAGTAGAGCTACCACTTTGTTTATGTGATGCGGGAGATACAATTTTAGTGCCAGACCCAGGCTATCCGGACTATTTATCTGGTATATCTCTATCAAAAACAGTTCCATACATGCTTCCATTACTAGAAGAAAATCAATTTTTACCAGATTATAAGTTAATTCCTCAAGACGTTTTGGATGCTAGTAAAATATTATTTATCAATTATCCAAATAATCCCACAGGAGCTATAGCTACTGATGAATTTTTTAAAGAAACAGTTGAGCTTGCAAAAAATAATCAGATTACCGTTTGTCATGATTTTGCTTACGGTGCATTTGGTTTTGACGGCAAAAAACCTTTAAGTTATCTTCAAACTCCAGGAGCAAAGGAATGCGGGATTGAAATTTATACCCTTTCTAAAACTTATAATATGGCTGGTTGGAGAATCGGTTTTGCAGTTGGAAATAAAGAAGTTATTTCAGCAATTAATCTATTACAGGATCATCTTTACGTTAGCATCTTCCCTGCTGTTCAAGAAGCTGCCGCTGTTGCACTAACTGAATCGCAAGAAAGTGTCAAACAACTATTAGCTCTTTATGAAGAGCGTAGAAATGTATTTATTAGCGGTTGTCACGAAATTGGATGGGAAGTAACTGCACCAGCAGGTTCGTTTTTTGCATGGTTAAAAATTCCATCAGGTTTTACATCACAGGAATTTGCTGATCTTTTACTTGAAAAAGCTCATATTGCAGTCGCTCCAGGAAATGGATTTGGAGAATATGGTGAAGGTTATGTAAGAGTCGGCCTACTATCAGATACGGATCGCTTGAAGGAAGCAGTTGCTAGATTAAAAGAGATTGAAATATTTTCAAAATTTAATGTTTGACAATTGTGATTGTTCATGAAATAATGCGAATAGATTAAGAATTCAAAATTAAATATAACTTTATTCAGAGTAGGTGGAGGGACCGAGCCCGACGAAACCCGGCAACCGGCTAGTTAACTAGTACGGTGCTAATTCTCGCAGCATTTGCTGACAGATAAGGTGTAGGTAAACCTCTCCTTAGTGGAGAGGTTTTTTGTTTGATTAAAACTTTTTGGAGGTTTTGAAATGAGTGGAGTAATAGCAACTTACCAAGTTTATGATAAAAATCATCATTTAGAAAAAAAGGCAGAGTCAATTGCGCTAGGTTTAACGGTTGGTTCATGGACGAATTTACCTCAAAATGATCAAATTCAATTACAAAAGCATAAAGGCAAAGTACTTTCAGTTCATGAAATAGAATGCGAAGAAAATATAGTTAACTTTTTAGGCTATAAAGCGACAAAAGGGATTATTGAAATCTATTATCCTAGCTTAAATTTTTCAGCTGATCTACCAGCTATTTTAACAACTGTTTTCGGTAAGCTATCTCTTGATGGTGAAATTAAACTAATTGATTTAAATTTTACAGATGACATTTTAACTCTTTTCCCAGGTCCAAAATTTGGTATTAAAGGCATTCGAGAGAAGTTGGATGTATATGATCGTCCTTTATTAATGAGCATTTTCAAATCAATTATCGGCAGAGATATTCAATACATTTCAGGGGAATTAAAAAAACAAGCTTTAGGTGGCGTTGATTTAATTAAAGATGACGAGATTCTTTTTGACACGATTACCTCTATTACGGATCGCGTCACACACGGAAAAAATATTTTGAACCAAGTTTATGAAAAAACAGGACACAAAACTTTATACGCGGTGAATTTAACTGGCCGTACATATGAGTTAAAAGAAAAAGCATTACGGGCTGTTGAAGCTGGTGCTGATGTATTTTTATTAAATGTGTTCTCGTATGGAATTGATGTACTGCAAGGATTGGCAGAAGATCCATCAATTAATATTCCAATTATGGCACATCCTGCTGTATCGGGTGCGTTTAGTTCCTCTCCAATTTATGGTATTGACGCTGGATTATTACTAGGGAAACTTTTACGAATTGCTGGTGCAGATTTCAGTCTATTCCCTTCTCCATATGGATCAGTTGCATTACAAAAAGAGACAGCATTAAAAATCGCTGAAAACTTAACAGTATCAAATGGACTAAAAGAGACATTCCCAGTACCATCTGCTGGAATTCACCCAGGACTTGTACCTCAACTAATTCAAGATTTTGGAATTGAGCAAGTCATCAACGCTGGCGGCGGTGTGCATGGACACCCGGATGGACCAATCGGTGGAGGTAATGCATTTAGAGAAGCAATTTCAGCAACATTATCTGGAGTTGAGCTAAAAGACTACGCACTTCCAAATACATCACTACAAAAAGCATTACAACTTTGGGGGTAAACAACAATGGCAATAAAGATTTTTTGTGATTTTGATGGAACAATTACAGAGGGTGACAATATCGTTAATTTAATTAAAGAATTCACTCCACCTTCAGTAAGTGAATTAACAAGTGAAGTATTAAATGGCAATATATCAATTCGAGAAGGCGTAGAGAAAATGTTTGCTACGATTCCTTCAACGAAAAAACAAGAAATGACCGATTTTGTAATTGATCGTACTGTCATTCGAGATGGTTTTAGCGATTTTATTCAATTTGTAAGCGCTCAACAATATGAGTTGAAAGTTGTAAGTGGCGGACTAGATTTTTT
This sequence comes from Bacillus sp. UNCCL81, assembly GCF_900112535.1. NCBI lineage: Bacteria > Bacillati > Bacillota > Bacilli > Caryophanales > Bacillaceae > Bacillus > Bacillus sp. UNCCL81. The sequence goes on from NZ_FOMF01000002.1 coordinate 1,192,152, forward strand.
CGTTCATCCTATATTAGCGGATTACCTTCCAACTTCGGAAATTTTATGTAATCGTACTGACTTTACAGGCCAAACTGTAAAAATTCATTGGGATCACTCTTGTGATGAAAACTGTACGAATGATTGTGGAATGTGCAAACCATCTGTTAAAAGAAAATTTAGTGAATCAAATGATTTTATCATTGTCATTGGCGATTCAATTACTGACTTACAAATTGCAAAAGAAGCAAATTTAATTTTTGCCCGAGATTTCTTAAAAGATAAATGTGTAGAATTATCTTTACCTTTCATTCCTTTTGAAAATTTCGATGATATTCGAGCTTCATTAGAGAAGGAGGTACTAGTATGAAGGACTTTTTCAAACATTATGATGAAATCCGTGAAGTAAAAAAAGTACTTGCTGATCGAGATTGGTTTTTAGGAACTAGTGGAAATTTATCAATTAAAGTAAATGAGGAGCCTTTGAACTTTTTAGTTACAACTAGTGGTAAAGATAAAACAAAACATACTTATGACGATTTTTTACTCGTTAATGAATTTGACCAATCTGTTTGGGATGAATCAAAAAAACCATCAGCTGAAGCCATTTTGCATCGTCTAATTTATCAACACACAAATGCAAAATGCGTTCTACATGTACACACTTTAGCAAATAACTTTATAACAAAGGATTTTCCATATCAAGATGAGTTATCTTTTTCTGGTATCGAAATTATAAAAGCATTAGGACTATGGGAAGAAGATGCAGAAATTACAATTCCAATTATAAAAAATCATGCGCATATCCCTACTCTTGCAAATGAATTTCTACCACATATTAAGAATGATCATGGTGCTGTATTAATTCATAATCATGGTATAACAGTATGGGCCGAATCGGCATTTGAGGCTAAGAAACATTTAGAAGCTTATGAGTTTCTTTTTCAATACGCATTACAAGGTATACAAAAAAATACATTTATAAAGAACTAATTTGGAGGAATGAAGAATGGCAACAATTTGGGTAGAAAAAAAAGATTATCATATTACAAGTGATGTTGAAGTAAAAGCATATTTAGAAGAACAAGGTGTTATTTATGAAAATTGGAATATCGAACAATTACAAAGTTCGTTACAAGAAAAATTTATTCTATCAGATGATGAAAAAGCAGCGATTCTTGAAACATTTAAAACTGAAATCGACAGTATTTCATCAAGACGTGGCTATTTAGCAAGTGATATTATTACGCTTTCAGAAGCAACTCCAAATCTTGATGAATTACTTAAAAACTTCAACCGTGAGCATCATCATACAGATGACGAAGTTCGCTTCATTGTTAGCGGTCACGGAACGTTTATTATCGAAGGAAATGAAGGCTTTTTCCATGTTAATTTGAATCCTGGAGATTTAATTTCTGTACCACCAAATGTACGCCACTACTTCACATTAGCAGAGGATCGTAAAGTAGTTGCTGTTCGATTGTTTGTTACTACTGAAGGCTGGGTGCCAATTTACGAATAATTTGATAAAAACTAAATTGACTCATATCCACTTTAGGATGTGAGTCAATTAATTTTCTTCTTCATTAAAATGATCTTCTCGGTAGTCGATATATAACGACCCGTCGGTTTGTACTTCAACAAAAAACACATCTGAAACTGATTTTATGCCTACCCTCTCAAGTTGAGCCATTAACCATTTTTTATCCAAGTTTAAATTTGATAATGCGTCTTCATTTACTTCCCCGTCAGTTACCACTGCTGTTGAAGTTGGAAATAACAAAGTTTTTTTCCACGTTTTATTTTTTTTCGTTTTAACATCTTTTGTTTTCATAATGGACAGACTGCCATCGATTTCAAATATAGCGTACTCAACATCTTTCAACGAATAAATACTCTCATTACGAAGCATTCCTTGAAATTGCTCCGTATCTATTCTGGCTTTTTTTAATGCATTTTCCATTATTTTTCCTTGTCTAATTAAAATAATTGGTTCACCAAGAATCAGCCGACGTGCAGTTTTAGATTTTAAACTTAAATACCCCATGACGATCGTCAAAACTGCCCAGCCAACTAATCCAATGATTCCATCCTCAATATCTAAAGTTTTAGATGTCGTAATTGATGCTGCTATATTCCCTATTGTTATGGCTGTTATAAATGTAAAAACATCTAATTGACTAATTTCCTTCTTCCCCATTAATCTCGTTAAAATAAATAAAACAAAAAATGAGCATATAACTCTTAATACTACTTCATTAAAGCTCATTTAGTTCATCCTTTCTCTTTCAAAAAAACCGTTTTAAGTATTTATTAATCAACTTAGCGTTTGAAAAATAGAACGAAACTATTCTTTATTATTTCTAAAAAATTAGTAAACCTGACCGGTTGTTATGTCCTCATAAATTACCGATTATTGAAGAAAATAATATTATTCATTTATAATCGACTAATTTATTGAGGTGAGATCTTGAGTAAAAAACTATCACTTGTTGGCTTAATATTAATGGTATTTACAACTGTATATGGCTTTGGAAATATACCTACAGCTTTTTATTTAATGGGATATAGCGCAATTCCATGGTATTTACTCTCAGCTATTACGTTTTTTATTCCATTTGCTTTTATGATGGCTGAGTTCGGAGCTGCATATAAGCATTCTGAAGGTGGAATTTATACATGGATGGCTGATTCAGTTGGGCCTAGATTCGCTTTTATTGGAACTTTTATGTGGTTCTCTTCCTATGTAATTTATATGGTTAGTGTCTCTTCAAAGGTTTGGATTCCGCTATCAACGTTTATTTTTGGTAGAGATAAAACCCAATCCCTTTCATTATTTGGACTTTCATCTACTCAATCAATTGGCTTATTAGCATTACTTTGGATGTTAGTTGTGACATATTTTGCTTCTAAAGGGATTGAAAGTATTAGTAAGGTTACAACGATTGGTGGGGTTACAGTTTTCTCATTAAATATAGTATTGCTAATCACAAGTATCCTTATTTTTCTATTCAATGGAGGAAAATTTGCTCAACCAATTAAAAGCTTTTCATCAGCATTTGCTCACTCACCTAATCCAAATTATCTATCTACCCTTGCGATCTTATCATTTGTTGTATTTGCAATCTTTGCATATGGCGGTTTAGAAGCAATTGGCGGATTAGTTGATCAAACAGAAAACGCCGAACGTAATTTTCCAAAGGGCATTACGATTTCAGCAATTATTATCTCAGTAGGATATTCGTTAGGTATTTTTTTAGTAGGTATTTTTATTAACTGGTCAAATGATTTAAGTGCTAGCACTACAAATTTAGGGAATATAACATATGTGCTAATGTACAATTTAGGATTAGAACTTGGAAAAGCTTTTACATTATCAACACATACTGCCGATCTAATTGGCATTTGGTTTGCAAGAATTACTGGATTATCAATGTTTCTTGCATATACCGGAGCATTTTTCACATTAATTTATGCTCCATTAAAAACAATCATTAAGGGTACACCAAAATACTTATGGCCAACAAAATTTACAGACACAAATGAGAAAGGTATGCCTGTCAATGCAATGTGGGTACAATTTGCAATAGTTTCATTTATCATTGTCCTAACATCCTTTGGAGGTCAAGGAGCGTCTGCATTTTTTAATAAAATAACTTTAATGACAAATGTTTCAATGACATTACCTTATATATTCTTAGGAATTGCGTATCCAATGTTTAAAAGGAATGATCAAATCGATAAACCATTCCAAATTTTAAAATCAAATTCATCTGCTTTATTTGCAAGCATTCTCGTTATATTAGTAGTTGGATTTGCAAACTTTTTTACAATCATACAACCGGCTATTGAGGGTGATTACAACTCAACAATCTGGATGATTGCAGGTCCCATCTTCTTTTCAATATTAGCTTTACTAATTCTTAACCGTTCAAGAAAACATACCCAAAAAGAGAAGAAAATTGCCTAGCAATCTTCCCACTTATTGTTAATAACAATTCCGAAAGTAAGTTGGAAATATAGCACATACTAAATTTGGAGGTGATATTTCATGGGTCACAATCAAAATCCACATGTAAAAAAGAAAAACAAAAATAAAGGGCAACCTACACCAGCTGCAGTTAATTCAGAAGGTTATTTTGCTCCAAGTAAATCAAATACTGAAGCTCTTAATGAAGTTAAAAACTCATAAAGAAAACTCGCGATTGGTGAGTCCTTAGGTGAAATCAAAAGGCGCAATTGCACTGATACTTAAACCCATCTGCGCCGATTTTTCATCTCCGTTTGCCAATTTGTACTTTCTAAATATGTAAAAAAATGACCGTCATTTTGGCGGTCATTTTTGATTATTTACTCATCGAATTCGCAGTTTTTACTAAATCTCGAATCGTGTATTGTTTACCAGTTTCTTCTGAAAAAAGAAGTGAAATTGAATGATAAAGCCCGTCTTTCTTCCAACGAATTGTTTTTGTATTATCATCATCAGCAACAATCAAAACTTTTGTTCCATCTTTTAATTTAGTTGTTTTTAATGGTTGTTGTTCATCTGGGAATGAAGGTTTTTTATTATGATAAGTGATGACAAACATTGTGACTTCTACTTCTTCATTTGAGTAATTAAAAGAGGTAGCATTAATAGCTCCATTTTTTTGATTTTTTTGTACATCCATTGTGACATCCTTTGCTCTAAACGGTATCTTTTTTGGTACAACTAGTTCTTTTTGTACATCTTTAGGTAATTGATCTACATCTTGTTTTATAGTTTTAGGATATTCTTTTTTTAATGATTCAACTGCACCATTACCATGAGAACAAGCAGTAAACAAAAGAATTGAGAATAAAAGAATAATTTTTTTCAATCCACATGCCCCCTATTTTTCCAAATCTACCGTTTCACTTAATATCTCTAAATGTCATCATATTAGTCCTAAGACAAATAAAAAACTGCCTGTATATACAAGACAGTCTTAAAACCTTTTCTTAAGGTTCAACAATTACGATTTTTCCTTTTTGTACATATAGCAATATTTCCGCGTTTTCCGCTTCATTTCTGTAAGTGTAGCATGTAAGATCATCAAACCCACCGTGTGAAACATCATGAACTGTATCAACTAATTTATATTTATTACCTCTAAATTCTATTTTTCTTTCAATTGATGGTTGTTCGGCTAAAATTTGTTCCTTTGATCGAAAATTCATCTAATCACTCCTTTTGTCACGATTAGTATAGCCATTTTCTTAGTTTTCAATTTTATACCCTGTTCCGAATCCAATTACATAACCGTCCAAATCTCGTACCGAAAACTCCTTCCAAACTCCCCATTCAAATTCGCTTAATTCAGGCTCGGTAACGATTATGGCTCCATTTGTTTTTAATTCATCAAATAGCAAATTTAATTCATCAAAATTATTAACATAAGCATACGTATTCCATGTTCCTTTGTTAGGATTAACATCTTCCTTATTATTCGCTTGAATTAACTTAAATCCTAATCCAAAATCATCCCTTATTGCCCAATATTCGTTAACTTCACAACCTAAACATTCTTCGTAATATTTTTTCGATTTGTCAAAATCAGAAACTAATAATACGGTCAATGAACTTTCGATTTTAGCTTTTTTTACCTCTTTCATTTGGTACCTCCTAAACTCATTCACCATTTTTAGTAAAGATTTGCTTCACTTAAATGAATTCAATCAATTTAATTGTATACCTTCTTTTAATTGGGGCCATTTTCAACATGATAAAAATTTAGTGTTCATATTCTATTACTAGTGACAATTGGAATTCAACAGATTCATTACAAAAATTCTTAAAAATATAGATAAGGAGGTTGTTGCATGCCAAGTTGGAAAAATAAATTCATCCCAATTAATCAATATACAAGATCAGGTCAAAAATTAAATGGAGTTAAAAAAATCGTTATTCATTGGACTGCTAATCCTGGTGCAACTGCTAACGGACATTATAAATATTTTGGTGAGGTTTTACCCCAACAAAATGCGGAGGCAATAAGTCAAGGGCGAAAACCCTCATATGCTTCAGCACATATTTTTGTAGATCCTAAAGAGGCAATTTGTATAATCCCTTTAAACGAGGTGACATTCCATGCAAATGAAAAATATACTTATGTGAATGGTGTACCATTTCGTGGAGTTGAAGCATTAAAGCCAAATGCCAATTTATTATCAATTGCCGTTGAAATGTGTGTTGAAAAAGATAATCGCATTTCAAATACGACCATCAATCGAACAGTAATGGTTGTGAATGATTTATGTTCAATGTTTAATTTAACTCAAAAAGATATCGTCCGTCATTTTGATATTACTAGAAAACCATGTCCATACCCATTTGTAAAATATACTGATATTTTTAATCATTTCAAAATAAATGTAGGGCATTTATTGAATCACTCATTAAAATACCCTGGTCATGTTATGAAAATAGGAGATTCAAATATTTATGTCATTACCATTCAACAGCTTTTAGGCATTACGCCAGACGGTCATTTCGGTACTCAGACTGCAAATGCCGTAAAACTATTTCAACAACAGATCGGTTTAACACCGGACGGGATAGTTGGAGAAAAGACTTGGAATATGTTAAATAAATAATTTTATTTGGGATGCTAATTTAATAACAATCCCGCTCATTCTACTTCGAGAGCAAATTTTAAAAATTGTACAAACAAAATCGATTGTTCTTTTATCATGATTTCTTCCGCTGAGAGTATCGCATAGTCTAGTGCAAGTCCATCAATAAATGAAACAATCATTCTTGCTAAAATTTCACTATCATACTTTTTACTAAATTCTTTGTTTTTTTGACCTTCTTTAATGACATCAGAAAAGATTTTAATACCATAAAAATATCGTTCTTTCCCATACTTTTTTCTTCTTTCATCATTTCTACCAGTAATGAAAAACTCTAAAGTAATTGGTGCCAAAGGATCCATTCGATCATTTGGCACTCTGCTTTCACCGAACATTCTTAACAAAAGTAATTCCCAATATGAATCAACATTTTGATTCAATAATTTACTTGTTTCCTCAGACACTCTAAGTAGCGACTCATATAAAAGTGATTCAAACACTTCTTCTTTATTAGCAAAATATTGATATAATCCACCTCTACTTACATTTGATGCGTCCATCACATGCTTCATAGTCGTTCTTTCATATCCATTTTCGATAAACACTTGTTTTGCTGCTTCTAAAATTTTAGTTTGACGTTGCTGTTGGTGCTCCTTGCTGACTTTCGGAGACATAGTTCTTCCCCCGCTCTACTCTATTTTTCGTTAAGAATCCTATTAGTGAGACAAATACTAAAAGTGATGCAGAGATAATAAATGTTGGAATAACACCTATTACCGTTGATAACCATCCTCCTAATAAAGGTCCAATAATTGTTGCTGTTGTGGTAACACTTCCTATTACGCCAAATACTCTGCCGGTTAACTCAACTGGGGTATCGACTTGAACAGATGCTTGGAATGGAACAAATACTAAGCCAGCTGCAAATCCTGCAAACAACCCTAATAATGGTGCCCAAACAATTGAAAAATCGAGATTAAAATGTGTGAATAAAGCCATCATACCAAAACCAAATCCGATTCCACAAACCCCAATTAACATTAAATTATAAGCACGATAATTTGTTTTTTTCGCTAATATTAAACTAGAAAAAAACATTCCTACTCCAGACCCAGTTACTAAATAGCCAAATAAACCTGGTGACGCATGTTTAAGTTCCCTTATTAAAACTATAATTTGCGAATCTGATAACTGCAAGATTAAGAGACTAAAACCTAAAAATAACATACCTACTAAAATTTGAGTATTTGTTTTAATAAATGATAGGCCTTCCATAAATTCAGTTTTATAGGAAGATTTCGATCTATCTTTCACTTTTTCTCCTTTAATCTGCTGGGCAACTTTTGGAAGCAAGAAAATTAAGATCGCAGAGATAATAAATGATACTGAATTAATATAAAATACTGGCGTTGTTCCAGCTGCTGAAACTAGAATTCCACTCAAAATCGGTCCGAAAATTTTTGTAGCTGAGTCAATCATTGCTGTAATTGACATCGCGCTTTTTATTTCTTCATTCGGAACTAGTTCCTTTAACTTTCCATTTTTCGCAGGATTAAAAACAGCAGAAAACAATCCAATTGTAAACAAACAAATATAGACCATCCACAACGTATTTGCTAATGCAAGTAAAACAAATAAACCAGCACGGACAATGTCCGATAAAACCATCAATTGCTTTCTACTAAAACGATCTGCAAACGTACCAGCAACTGGTCCTAATAAAGCCATCGGAACAGCGAGACATAAAATAATAAATGACACTTCAATTGGTGAAGCATTCCATTTTAACCCTACAAGCGTAATGATGGCGACAATACTTAACCAATCACCAATATTTGAAATCGCTTGAGCAACCATTAATGTTAAGAAACCTTTATTATTCCTTAGACCCTTCATCTAACTTAGCCCCCTTGAAACCGACACTCATGTCGTTTTTTATTTAATTATAACGACACTAATGTCGTTTTTCAATTACTTTTTCTGAATATTAGCTATATTCCTCGTTTAACTTTATTCATAAACGGAATTAAAAGTATTAAAATTTTTTGATTGGATTACAGTCACTTAATTAATTGGAATGAATTTAAAGAGAAGATTAAAGAAATTATACTAGTTAAATAGTTGGAGCAAATTAAATAAAAAGAAAGCGCAGTTAAATTAAAATGTTTATTTTTCAACTAAAAAAAGATTGTCAAATTAGACAACCTTTAGGAACAGTTATTCAATTAGAGCATTCGTTAGTTGAATAAGAGAATCTGAAATTTCATTTGTTTAGTTCCGTGATCAACAATGATTTATTTTTATCTACATACAAAATAAGGTAATCAAATATGTTTCTATCTTCTGAAGAAATATAAAGTTTTTCCGCAATTTCACAAATTCTATCTGCCATATCATCATATGCTGAGCCATGTGTTTCACTAAAGCCTTGAATGCTATAAAGTTCTTGATCCTTTGTATTAGCTCTTAATTGAGAAGTAGATATATTATTCTCATCCAATATATGCTTGATATTATTCAATATATTGTGATCTTGTTCTGCTTTTATCTTTTCTAAGGTTTCTATTGTATCGTTTAGATAAACACCACTTGAGTTTTCAAGAAAACCCAATATACCTTCCATTGCAAGTTCAGTATCAAAATTGATTAAGAGAATAACATCTCTAATTTGTTCAGGGATTTTATAAAAATATTCCTCTTGGAATATTAAATAATTTTCGCCTTCATATAAGTTTGATGCAATTTCTTCTACAATTTCTTCGCCAGATTTATCTTTTAATTTCTTCAATGAAACTAACTTATTAAGAAATTCTCGATAATTCCTATCTCTCATATCAAAACCTACCTTTGAAATAAACTAATGACCCTATTGACCTATCGCATGCGTTAGTTGCATAAGAAATAAATTTTAAAAACGGTGAAATTAAACTGCGAAATCATCAATAATTTCTACTACTTCAATTTTCCCATTAATTAAAAGCTCAGGAAGATCATTTGTAACATTACCTAACCAATACTTTCTAGCTTGTTCAATTTTCCGAGCAAATGGAACTCCATCCTCCTTTGGTAAAAGATTTCCATCCCCTTCAAATGAACTCCCCTTGACTCTTAATTTAACGATTTGCAAAACATTCCTATTGAACGAATCGAATATTTCCTTCCATTTCAAAGCATCCTCGTAACTTTTAGCAGCATATAAACAAGACATTCTAGACGGATATTCTGGATATTCTTGTAGTCTAACCATTTCTAAAATTACTTCTCTAATTGCTCTGGTTGTTTGACCTATATACTTCTTAACGACTTCAGTATTTTCTACATCCAGTTTCAAACCTGCTTCTGTATAATGTTTGTAAAAAATCCGAATAAAATCTTCACCTTTAGAATTCAATTGCTCCATCTCAAAAAAGAAGCTATATAAGGTGTTTTTTTGATCACTGTCGAAGTCAATTATCTGACCAAGGTTCATTTTTTTCCTAGTAACAATGTGATAAACATACATTTCGTTATCTTTCATGGTTCGTCTCCTACTCGAATACATCATTATTTAACATTATTTTTGAACTAAGCATACGTTAGTTACATAAGTTCTCAAATTCACTTTACCTCTCGATAATCTCTTCGATCATATCTTTTAACCTATTTTTCGTTTCTATAAAAGTAGCATTTTCTTTGATATTACCCTTTTGTTCCTCATAGTAAAATGGTTCTCCTTCAAACCTCGGTATGACGTGCATATGATAATGCGTCAAGTCGTTGAATTTTCCACCGTTTTGGCAAATAGTAATACCATCAGGTTGAAATAATTTTTTTAGTGCCTTTGAAATGGTCATAGATGCTATCATAATAGCATTTGCTGTTTCAACATCTAACTCTTCGGTATCTAAATAATGCTTTTTCGGAAGAATTAAAGTATGTCCCTCATTAAAAGGTTCGATATCCAAAATGCAACAAACATACTCATTTTCATATACAATATTCACTGATTCAAGTTGGTTAGATAGTCTGCAACCTAAACATTCTGAGTTTAAAATCATAAGTATCTCCTTTGGTAATTATTCAATAAATATTTTACCAAAAATATCCACTATCTTAATACTCTTTGTTCAACTAAACTGCTATTTACTTTAATAAGAAAAAGCTACCGAAGTAGCTTTTAGGTTGTTCAACTATTGCATTAGTTAGTTACATAAGAATATTTTTAATAAGTTGACTCTGTTAAACTAAAATGTTGAATTTTGCGTACTAAAAAAGACTGTATTCACCAAACAGTCTTTTTAATGCTTTTTTAACTTAATCCATATTCAGATCATCTAAACGAATTTCAACGACTTTATCCGCCAGCCAAAATTCAAGTATCTTCTTATTCTTTTTATCAACATATCCGATGGTATCGCACCCTTGCTCGACATATTTAAAATAATTTGGTCCATATAACGAAATGATCTTTTCTTTTGAATCGCCTAATACGATTCCCTTACTGGTTTTAAGGTCAGACTGTTTTTCACTGTCATTGATATTACCGATGGCTAGTCTGACGATTTCTCCTTTGTTTTCCCCATTGATGATGGAAGCAGTTGTTAATCCATTTTTCCAAAAGTAGTAATCGTAGGCATCATTATCATCTTTTTCCAACGGTTTACCAAAGCGTTTTGTGTAAGCTGAAGTATTAATATTATCGTGTAGCTCTACTTTATCGAAGATTTCATTTGAAAGGTCTGTGGATTTTACAAATTTTGTATAGAATGGACCGTCTTCAAAAAATCTGTACGAATTAACAATCAAGCCAAATGCAATTAAAAAAATAAAAACGAAAATCATTTTTTTCTTCATAGAATCTCCTAACATTTACCCTTAACGCATATATTTTACCATAAAATTCCAAGTAATAATGCAACTAAACTGCCATTTTGTTGAATAAAAAAAGCGATCTTCTATTGAAGAATCGCATGAGTTAGTTGAATAACTTTTTAATTTAATCAACAAAAGGGACTGTATACGCTCGTCATTGCCAACAGTATAAACAATATAAAAATAAATAGTAAACCGTTCGAAGTGGCATCTCAGTCAACTTCTTCG
>NZ_FOMF01000016.1:0-60234 GCF_900112535.1 Bacillus sp. UNCCL81
TGAATCAAGTGATGATAGCGAAGAGGTCACACCCGTTCCCATACCGAACACGGCAGTTAAGCTCTTCAGCGTCGATGGTAGTTGGGGGTTTCCCCCTGTGAGAGTAGAACGTCGCTTGGTTTATGATTATTCCGCAGTAGCTCAGTGGTAGAGCACTCGGCTGTTAACCGAGTGGTCGTAGGTTCGAACCCTACCTGCGGAGCCATTTTTAACTTAATGCTTCCATAGCTCAGCAGGCAGAGTACTTCCATGGTAAGGAAGAGGTCACCGGTTCGAGCCCGGTTGGAAGCTTAGGAAAAGTTGTACTGGCCCGTTGGTCAAGCGGTTAAGACACCGCCCTTTCACGGCGGTAACACGGGTTCGAGTCCCGTACGGGTCACCATTTTATTACGGAGGATTAGCTCAGCTGGGAGAGCACCTGCCTTACAAGCAGGGGGTCGGCGGTTCGAGCCCGTCATCCTCCACCATCTAATTTAATAAATACCGGAGGGGTAGCGAAGTGGCTAAACGCGGCGGACTGTAAATCCGCTCCCTGTGGGTTCGGCGGTTCGAATCCGTCCCCCTCCACCATTTATTGTTGGGCTATAGCCAAGCGGTAAGGCAACGGATTTTGATTCCGTCATGCCCTGGTTCGAATCCAGGTAGCCCAGCCATTTTTTTATTTTATCGTAATTTATTACGAGCCATTAGCTCAGTAGGTAGAGCATCTGACTTTTAATCAGAGGGTCGAAGGTTCGAATCCTTCATGGCTCACTCTTTTTTTTTATGTGCGGAAGTAGTTCAGTGGTAGAATACAACCTTGCCAAGGTTGGGGTCGCGGGTTCGAGCCCCGTCTTCCGCTTCATTCGCATATATTTTTATACAGTGGGGCCTTAGCTCAGCTGGGAGAGCGCCTGCCTTGCACGCAGGAGGTCAGCGGTTCGATCCCGCTAGGCTCCACCAATATACATAAAGTTAAACCTTAGTCATTTGACTAAGGTTTTTTGTTGTATATAATCATATGATATAGCAATTAATAAGCTCAAAATGCATATGTATACAAAAAAATGTCGAGTTGACCCATTTGTTTCAAAAGATTTAAACTATTAATATAATTAATAACTTTAACAGTCAAAAAATTATATTTTTTCAAAAACAAGTAAGCGTTTTCTTTTATGAAATCAGTCGATGGGGGAAATAAAAATGTTAAAAGATATTTCGATTATTGGAGTACCATTAGATTTAGGACAAACTAGACGTGGGGTAGATATGGGGCCAAGTGCAATTAGATATGCACAGTTGCACGAACGTATTGAAAGAATGTCTTATCAGGTAGAAGACTTAGGAGATATTTTAGTAGAACGTACACCAGTTAAAGAAGATAATTCAGAACATAATTTAAAGAACTTAAAATCTGTAAAAGATACATGTGAAAAGCTTGCTGCTGAAGTTGATGAAGTTATTAAAAGAAACAGAATGCCACTAGTACTTGGCGGTGATCATAGTATTGCAATCGGTACATTAGCAGGCGTATCAAAACATTATAATAATCTTGGATTAATTTGGTTTGATGCACATGGAGATTTAAATACTGCTGAAACATCTCCTTCTGGTAATATTCATGGTATGTCTTTAGCTGTTTCATTAGGTCATGGTCACGACTTATTAACGAAAATAGGTGGTTACTTCCCTAAAGTAAAACCAGAGAACGTAATCATTATTGGTGCACGTGATCTTGATGAAGGCGAAAGAGCAATTATTAAAGAATTAGGAATTAAAGTTTATACAATGCATGAAATTGATAAATTAGGAATGACAAAAGTAATGGAAGAAAGCATTGACCACTTAAAAGGGTGTGACGGTGTACACTTATCATTAGATCTTGACGGTCTAGATCCAATTCACGTTCCTGGAGTGGGCACACCTGTACCTGGAGGAATCACTTATAGAGAAGGCCACTTAGCAATGGAAATGCTATCTGATGCTGATATTATTACTTCAATTGAATTCGTAGAAGTTAATCCAATCTTAGACGAAAGAAATAGAACAGCAATCGTAGCCGTTGCATTAATAGGCTCATTATTAGGTGAGAAATTACTTTAATTTTTAAATAAAATTCAAACGGTCAATATGGATAAAGTTAAAAATATTATGCTAATTTTTAGTAAACAAATTAAAATGATTGCTTATAAATTAATGTTCGATCTTAATTGGCCAACAAACTGATTAATAAAAAGCTGTTAGATTACACTAAGTAAAGGCTATTTGATTAGGTTTTTATAACAAACTTATTTCGATGAATAAGTTGATTGGAATGGAAGGATGCTCGACTCCTATGGGATATGCGGGAAGCCTGAGACCCCACAGGCGCGCCGAGGAGGCTCAGGTCACGCCCCATGGAAAGCGAGCATCCTGTAATGCAAATCAACATCATTTTACTCCTTTACGAAAATTTGTTATTTAATTGACAAGGTTGTTTTTCAACAGCGTGAAGCTAGCATTTGCTAGCTTTTTTTTTATCAAAAAAATATGGAAAACTGTTTTTCAAAAACTTTAAAACCAAATAAGAATGGTTGGTCATTCTCCTATTAATATAAAGAGCCAATATATATAATTCTGTAATTTTGTTTAATATAACTAAAATAGTCGTTAAAGTATTGTTAATATAATTAATAACTCACAATTTTTGTGTATTGCAAAAATATGGTATAATACTCAAGATACAGTTTTATTCTAGAGAATTTGGAGGGTAAAAGATGCCTTCTTTACATATAAATTTTTTACAGTATTTACAGAATGGATTAGACATACTAATAGTTTGGTTTGTTATTTATAGATTAATTATCATTATTCAAGGGACAAAGGCAGTCCAACTCCTAAAAGGTGTTACAATCATTATCGTTGTAAAAGTATTAAGCAGCCTATTTGGCTTGCATACTCTACAATTCTTAATGGATCAAGCATTAACATGGGGATTCTTGGCGGTTATTATTATCTTTCAACCAGAATTAAGGAGAGCACTAGAACAGCTTGGACGTGGCCGTTTCTTCTCTAGAACGACTGGTAATGGGATTAATGACCGAAATGATATTGTTGAAAACATTGCAAAAGCCACTGAATACATGGCTAAACGAAGAATAGGTGCACTTATTTCTTTTGAGAGACAAACAGGAATGGGTGACTACATAGAGTCCGGTATACGTATGAATGCTAATTTATCATCAGAGTTATTGATTAATATCTTTATACCAAATACACCACTACATGATGGAGCTGTAATTATACAAGGTGAAAAGATTACGGCAGCAGCTTGTTATTTGCCTCTGTCTGAGAGTGCATTTATTTCAAAGGAATTAGGAACCAGACATCGAGCTGCAGTTGGAATCAGTGAAGTTACTGACAGTATTACGATTGTAGTTTCCGAGGAAACAGGTGCGGTTTCAGTTGCAAGGAACGGAAATCTATACAGGGAATTATCAAAAGACGAGCTTATAAATTTATTAAATACTGAACTAAAATCACCAGAAGAGTCCACTACATCTAAATGGAATTGGAAGGTGAAACGTAATGGATAATTTTATGGATAATCGTTGGATATTAAGAGGAATCGCTTTATTAGTAACATTATTACTTTTTATGTCTGTCAATCTAGTCCCACAATCAAGTTCATCGGGCTTAGGAGACATACCGTTTGTTAATAATAAAGAATTAGTGCGAGATGTACCAGTAACTCCTATTTATGATCAGCACAATCTAATTGTAACTGGGATTCCAAAGAATGTTTCAGTGCAATTAGATGGACCCAATAGTATTGTAAAAACAGCTGAGATGAAGAAGGATTTTGAAGTATATTTGGATTTAACTTCGTATGCTTTAGGTACATATGAAGTTCCTTTAAAAATTAGAAATATTTCAGATAAAATAAAAGCAACTATTAAACCAAGAACAGTTAGAGTAACAATTAATGAAAAAATTGAAAAAAATGTTTCAGTTAAAGTTGTTTATCTAAATGAAAAAAAGATTAAACATGGTTATAAGGCAGAGAATGCAATTGTTAAACCAGGTTTAGTTACAATAGTAGGATCAAGATATGATGTATCACAAGTGGCATATGCAAGTGTTGGTGTGGATGTTACTGATGCGAATCAGACATTTAGTCAGGTGCTACCTGTTCGATTATACAATAAAAAAGGTGTTCAACTTCCGTTCATTACAAGTCCAAGAAAAGTTGAAGTAACTGTCCCTATTGTTTCGGAAAGTGCTAGCTTCCCGATTAAGTTAGTGCAAACAGGAACACTTAAGGATGGTTTAAAACTAAGTAGTCTTGCTAGTGATGTTAATGCAGTAAGAATTTATGCGTCAAAAGATTGGTTGGACAAGTTTAATGGACCAATAGAAGTGCCAGTTGACATATCTTCATTTAATCAAAGTGGTACATATGAAGTAAATGTACCTACTCCAAATGGAGCATTTAGAGTTGACTCAAGCACGATTAATGTAAACGTTAATTTTGATCAAGAAATGGAAAAGAAATTTAGTAATATCCCAATTAATTTAGTGGGTGAAAATAATCAATTTGAATATAAGTTTACTAAGCCCCCTTTAGGAAAAGTAGTAGTTACTGCTAAAGGATTTAAGAAAGACTTGGATGCGATTAATCCAAGCGATTTAAATATTACAGCAAAAGTTAATGGACTAGAACCAGGAACTAGAGATGTAGCGCTTACTATTACCGGCCCAAAAGGAGCTATATATAGTTTAGATTTTGATACAATAACGATTGAAATTACTGATAAAAAATCATCTGCTCAAACTGATGAAAATGAGAATTCAGGCGATGTAGGACAGTCATCGAATTAGAAGGAGAGTTAAAATGGGTAAATATTTTGGTACTGATGGTGTACGAGGAGTTGCGAATAAAGAGTTAACTCCTGAATTAGCATATAAAATTGGACGCTGTGGCGGTTATGTTTTAACAAAAAATAATGTCAAACCTAAAATTATAGTTGGGCGTGACACACGTGTATCTGGACATATGCTTGAAGGAGCACTAGTTGCAGGTTTATTATCAATTGGTGCTGAAGTTATGAGATTAGGTGTTATTTCTACTCCAGGTGTTGCCTATTTAACAAAAGCACTAGGAGCACAAGCGGGTGTTATGATTTCAGCTTCGCATAATCCTGTTGCAGATAATGGAATTAAGTTTTTTGGTCCAGACGGTTTTAAACTGTTGGATGAACAAGAAGATGAAATTGAAGAATTAATGGATGCAGAAGTTGATCGTCTACCAAGACCAACTGGAAATGATTTATGTCAAGTTAGCGATTATTTTGAAGGTGGGCAAAAATACCTACAATTCCTTAAAAACACAATTGACGAAGATTTCTCAGGCTTATTAGTTGCTCTAGATTGTGCACATGGTGCCACTTCTTCATTAGCGCCATATTTATTCGCAGATTTAGAAGCAGATATTGTTACAATGGGAACAAATCCTAATGGATTTAATATAAATGATGGTGTAGGTTCTACACATCCTGAAGCTTTAGCAGCTCTTGTGAAGGAAAAAGGTGCTGACATCGGTTTATCATTCGATGGAGATGGAGATCGTCTAATCGCAATCGATGAAAATGGTGAAATCGTTGATGGTGACCAAATAATGTATATTTGTGCAAAATATTTAAATGAAAAAGGTCGTCTAAAACAAAACACAATTGTATCAACTGTTATGAGTAACTTAGGCTTCTACAAAGCAGTAGAAACAAATGGAATGAAAAGTGCAGTTACAGGTGTTGGAGACCGTTATGTAATGGAAGAGATGAGAAAGAATGGGTTCAATCTAGGTGGCGAGCAATCTGGTCACATCATCTTTTTAGATCATATTACGACTGGTGATGGTATGTTAAGTGCGATTCAGCTCGTTAGTATTGTTAAAGAAACAGGTAAAACTTTATCACAATTAGCTGGAGAAATGAAAAAGTATCCACAATTATTAATTAATGTTCGTGTTACAGATAAAAATGAAGCACTTAATAACGAACGCATTAAAGCAATCATTTCAGAGGTAGAAGAAGAAATGAACGGCAATGGTCGTATTTTAGTTCGTCCTTCTGGTACTGAGCCACTTATTCGTGTAATGGCTGAGGCTCCTTCTGAGGCAGAATGTAAACAATATGTAGAACGTATTGTTGCTGTTGTAAAAGAAGAAGTTGGAGAATAATATAAATTAAAAAAATATGCATTGATGAGCACTTTTGTGTAAGTCTATGCATATTTTTGTTATATACAGCTATTCTATAACTTTTTTTCAACATATTTTTGTTGACCAGTTTTAATACAGTATAGTATAGTTGTTTTATTGTTTTCCTAACAGGGAAGGAGTATAGAAATAATAAAGTATTAAAAAAGCGCCAGAACTACACTAGACGTGAATGTGTAGTTGACGAGGTGGAGTTTTATCGAAGTTTCGGCGGATGACTCCCGGTTGCTGTATCACAACCGAAATTATTTATGTAAAACACATGGGTGACTGTGTGCACAAACGTAAATAATCTGATACACCGTTTAAAACAAAAAAATGAACTCGCTAATGAGCGGAATATGAAAGGTAGGTGGATATTGCTTGTAAGTCCTCTACCATTATTAAACATGACGAGGGAATAGAAAATTAAATAGTTAAACGGTTAGGAAAACAGCGTTCCATTCCTATACATTTTGTATGTCTTGTTTTAGGACTTACTAAGCAATAGTTAATTATGTGTGGAATCGTTGGATATATTGGAAATGATAATGCGAAAGAAATTTTATTAAAAGGTTTAGAGAAATTAGAGTATCGTGGATACGATTCTGCTGGGATTTCTCTTTTAACTGACAATGGTGTAGAAGTTTATAAAGAAAAAGGTAGAATTGCAGTATTACGTAAATCAATCCCTACAAAAGCGGACGGAAACGTTGGAATTGGTCATACAAGATGGGCAACACATGGTGCTCCAAGTAAACGAAATGCGCATCCTCACCAAAGCTCTACTGAACGTTTTACACTTGTTCATAACGGCGTTATCGAGAACGATGTACAATTAAAAAACGATTATTTAAATGATATTGATTTTACAAGTGATACAGATACTGAAGTAATTGTTCAGTTAGTAGAACTTCATATTAAAAAAGGTTTATCTGTGCTTGATGCTTTTAGAGAAACACTTAAGCTTCTTAAAGGTTCTTATGCAATTGCATTATTAGATAAACAAGACGATGACGTAATTTATGTAGCAAAAAATAAAAGTCCATTACTAGTTGGTGTTGGTGAAGAGTTTAATGTTATTGCATCTGATGCGATGGCAATGTTACAAATTACTGATCAATTTATTGAATTAATGGATAAAGAGGTTATTTTAGTTACTAAAGATCGTGTTCAATTAATGGATCTTAACGGAAATATTAAAGAACGTTCTCCGTATACTGCAGAAATTGATGCTAGCGATATCGAAAAAGGAACTTATCCTCATTTCATGTTAAAAGAAACAGATGAGCAACCTTTAGTAATCCGTAATATTATCCAAAAGTACCAAGATGAAAATGGCGAGCTTGTAATCGACGCAGAAATTAAAGCGGCTTTAGCAGAAGCTGACAGATTATATATTGTTGCTTGTGGAACTAGTTATCATGCTGGTCTTGTTGGAAAACAGTTTATTGAAAAAATGGCGGGAGTACCTGTAGAAGTACATGTTGCAAGTGAATTCTCTTACAATATGCCACTGCTTTCAGAAAAACCATTATTCATTTATATTTCACAAAGCGGTGAAACTGCTGATAGTAGAGCATGTCTAGTACAAACAAATAAATTAGGTCATAAAGCAATTACACTTACAAACGTTCCAGGATCAACATTATCACGTGAGGCTGATTTCACTCTTCCTTTACACGCAGGTCCTGAAATCGCAGTTGCATCAACGAAAGCTTACACTGCACAATTAGCAGTACTTGCAATTGTTGCAAATGCTCTTGCAAAAGAAAAAGGAAAATCAGTTAACTTTAACCTAGTTAAAGAACTTGGAATTGTAGCAAATGCAATGGAATCAATTACAAACCAAAAAGAAGAGTTTGAAAAAATTGCTACAGAATATTTAGCTACAACTCGTAATGCATTCTTCATCGGTCGTAACGTAGATTACTTCGTTTGCTTAGAAGGCGCATTAAAATTAAAAGAAATTTCTTACATCCAAGCAGAAGGATTTGCTGGTGGAGAGTTAAAACACGGTACAATTGCTCTAATCGAAGAAGGGACTCCAATCTTCGCATTAGCAACACAAGAATCAGTAAACTTAAACATTCGTGGAAATGTAAAAGAGGTTGTTGCTCGTGGTGCTAACCCTTGTATCATTTCTATGGAAGGATTAAATATGGAAGGCGATCGCTTCATTTTACCAAGAGTACAAGAAGAATTATCTCCAATCCTTTCAGTCGTACCATTACAATTAATTTCTTACTATGCTGCTTTACATCGTGGTTGTGATGTTGATAAACCACGTAATCTTGCAAAATCAGTTACTGTTGAATAATAAAATTAGTAATCTCAAAGTTTATTAAAAAACAGATTTGAAAATAAAAACTGAGCAGGGAGTGTAAAAAGATGACCAAATTTAACGATGAAAATATCATCCCTACAAAAGACGATTTTCACGTTAGTGAAGTTGATGAGCGTGTTGTAATAAGAAAACCAATTAAATAACTTTAAATTTAAAATACAGGGGACTAGTGGTGATAACCATTAGTCCTTTTTTATTTTGAACATGATAATACATACAAGCAGCAAAAATTTAACAAAACTAAGAATAAAACTAGAACAAGCAATCCATCTTAAGAATATGGGAAAATTCGCATTTAAATACTGAGCAGGAGTGAAAAATGATGATAAAAGTTTACGATGAAAACTTCATTCCAACAAAAGATGACTTTCATGTTAGTGAAGTTGATGAGCGTGTTGTAATAAGAAAACCAAATCAGGTTGAACTTTAATAGAAAAGAGGCTAAGTTGAAATCTAAATTTTCAGCAGCCTCTTTTTTGTTTCTTCCGTAAATTATCGAACAAAGTGATGATATTTAAAAAAATTGTTTTTTATACACGTTTTTCTTATTGCCAATATTTACGAATATCCACATGATATTCGTACAAATTAATAAAGAGGTGATGTATATGAAGTTTAAATCAATTCAAAATAACATTGATTTTCAAAAACGTAGCCTAAAAAAATATAATAAAACGATCACTCTTTACTATTTAAATTCAGTATGTGATGGGAATAAAATTACTGAACTTCTTATTACACCTTTTTATGAATATGAATCATTTGTTTTATATAAAAACTACCTTAAAACATTAAATAATTGGGAGATCGTTTCCGAAGAATCAGTCATGGTTGAAAAGATTCTAAACGGAAATATTATTATAAATTTAGATGAAATAAACTACTCAATTATGATCAGCGAATTTAGTGCAAGTTCTGTTGGAGTGTCGACCGAAGAAAATGTGTTACAAGGACCAAAGGACGGATTAAATGAAAAAATTGATGTATCTTTAAACTTGATTCGTAATCGGTATAGAAAGAGTACTTTAAAGGTTGAAAACTATATTGTAGGAAATTTATCAAAAACTAAAGTACTTGTGTTATATGATGAGAACTTAGTAGATGGTAATGTATACAAACATCTCATAGAAAAAGTTAAAGGGATAACAATTGATGTATTACAATCCTGCGGTCAACTTCAAAAAATATTAATTAATAATAAGTGGAGTTTATTTCCTCTATTTCTAACTACTGAGCGGCCAGATCGAGTCGTATTTAATCTATCAACTGGAAAGATAATTTTACTTGTTGAGGGAACGCCATGGGCGCTAATTGGACCTGCGACTTTCGCCGACTTCTTTAAATCGATGGATGATACGGTGGAACTAACGTTAGTGTCGAAGTTTTTTATTTCAATCCGTTATATAGCTTTAATGATTACAGTGTTTTTACCAGCTATTTATGTCGCAGTTATTTCTTATTCTCCAGAAGTTTTACAAGTCCAATTCGCCTTACTCGTTGCCGGAAGTAGAATGTCAGTGCCGTTTCCTTCTTATATTGAAATTCTTTTTCTCATGTTAATGGCAGAATTTTTAATAGAAGCAAGTTTGAGATTACCTAAATCAATTAGTTCTACAGCTACTACTGTAGGGGGGCTAATTTTAGGGCAAACTGCATCACAGGCAGGTCTAGTAGCAGACATCATGATTATCGTTGTTTCATTAGTTGCCATCTCTTTATTTAGTATTCCAATTAATGCGATGCATCAAGCAATTAGAATTGTTCGATATCCGATTATACTATTTGCCTCATTGTTTGGGATGATTGGCGTTATAGTAGGTACACTAGCTATACTTTGCCATTTATGTAATTTAAGAAGCTTAGGAAAACCTTATTTGACACTTTTTAATAAAAATTAAATAATGGGGTGCATTTTTTGCTAGGGAAAAGATATATTACATACCTATTTTATTTAAATACGGTTATTAGCATAACTGCATTTGGGCCACAAATATTGTATAGGAATAGTTTAGATGGAAGTATTACAAGTATTGGTTTGGCCATTATAGTAGGTGGCTTTTTTATTTATATTTTACAAAAGTTATTTAGTAAATTTCCTGAACAAAATATTAGTCAAATCATAAAAAATGTAGTTCCCGACTGGTGTCGAAAATGCTACATAATTTATAGCTTAATTTTTTGGTACTTGACGGGTGCATTATTTATTATTGCGTTAATTCACGTTGTAAATATATTTATCAATCCAAATACCCCTATCTTAATAACTTATATTGTATTTCTCTTAGTAATAATTTTTGCGATTTTACTAAAAACAGAATCATTATTATACGTTACAGAAATACTCGTAATACTTCATATTCCAATTGTTTTATTTGTGCTTATAAGATTTTTGACTGATCGTTTTGTTGTAGTCGATTCCCTTTACCAATCTATTAACTATTTCAAACATCTACCAAAAATTAGTGCGTTCACCGCTGCCCTATTTGTCTTTACGGGATTCTCTAATTTAATTATTTTTAATGAAAAAATAAATTTAAATTTTATAACCAAAAAATTTCTTCTTTGGATTTTTCTATGTGGGATGTTTATAATCTGCAGTAATTATTTAATACCAATCGGATACTTAGGCTTAAACGGTGTTAGGAAAGAAGTGTTTGTTTGGTTAACGACAGTTGATAGTATGCATTTTGACTATTTGATAGTAGAGAGGGTTATTTACATTCTACTGTTTGGCCAAATCATTATTTCATTAATATATATCATACTTAGCTGGCATACCTCATTAGAGCTTTTTAAAACTCTCAATTTAAGTTATGGAGGATCTTATAAATGGTTATTAATTTCCTTCTTTATCTGTTTAACTACAGTTATTCAACTTCTAATAAGAGAAACAGATTTAGTAAAATATTTTACTTTGTATTTCAATTTAAATGCTATCTCAAACTTCTTATTAATCATTTCGTTATTATATGCGTCTATAAAAAAAAGGAACGTTATTTAAGTCTTAGCTTTTTTATGATTGGTGCAACGCTCCTATTATCTGGATGTACCTTTAAAGATATTGATAAGAGAGCATTCGTAACATCTATTGGAATTGATCAATCTGAGGATCCTCAAAAAAAATATAAAGTGATGATTAAAGTAGCAATTCCTAATGGAGATCCGAAAATACCAAAATCAGAATTTCTTATACTCACAGCAAATACTGACTCGATTTCAGAAGGTCTTAACTTAATGAAATCACAGATTGATAAGGAATTGGTTTATGGACATAGTAGTGCGATTGTGATTGGAGAAAAATTAGCTAAAAGTAATATACAACCGCTATTAGAGTTTTTTGTAAGAAGACCGGATATTCAAATGACGTCTTATTTAAGCGTTGCTAAACCGAATGCATTTGAAGTGCTTAACTTTAAACCTATACAAGAACAAGTATCAGGCGGTGTTTTAAAATCATATTTTGATTTTAGTAGAACTGAATCGCCATACATAGATTCAGTTTGTCTTTTCGACGCATATAGGAGAGAAACAGAAGACGGAATAGACATCGTTATGCCTATTATTGAATCAAATAAAAAAGATTTATTAGTAGACCGAATAGCATTATTTGATAAGAGTAAAATGATTATGGACCTCAGTCCAAGTGAATCAGAAACTTATCGACTTTTAACGACTGGAATTTACGATGAAAGCTTAAAGGTCAAAAACAAGAAAGTTATGTTTGTAATGAATTTAGAAAAAGGAAAGGCAAATTACAAATTAAAACATCAAAATAAAAATATTGTTGCCAATTATACGATTAAGGTGAGAGCGGTTATAGAAGAAAAGATTGATGACCTTGATTCGATCAAAGAAAGTGACATACCAAAACTTAATAAGCAATTGGAAGATAAAATAAGTGCAGAGACTAAAGCTTTACTAATTAAAATAAAAGAAAAAGACATTGATCCAATCGGTTTTGGTTTAAGATACTTATCTAGGAATAGCGAAAATAGAAATTTATCATTATGGAACAAAAAGTACGATAGCCTAGCCTTTAAGATTAAGTCTGAAGTGAAAATTAAAGGGACCGGATTAATCAAATAATTTTAAAAGAAAAAGAGATAGGAATGCAGATGAAAATCTGTTACCTATCTTTTTTTATGAACAAAATTAATTTTTGGTTTTCACCATAATTTCACCATCCTCTATTAGAATTCAATTTATTAAGAAATGAGAGGAGGGAAATAACATGAATAAAAGAGTAAAGAGAATATTTACGTGGGTCTCTATAACTGCAGTTTTTGTTTTAGGGGTACACTTTTTTCTTAGATTACTAGGTGGCTTTCATGAAAGACGTTTTGCTGATCAACATTCAATGTACATGGATAGAGGCGGTCGAAACGAATTTAGATCACATCAGATAATGCATGGTCCACACCATTTTCATGATTTTTCTTGGATTGGTTTAGTATTATTCCTTTTAATCGCAATTGCGGTAGTGACTTTTATCTTTAAAAAGTTAGTTAAAAAGGGACAAGCTAGCCAGGTTAATCAAATTTCATTAGATACAACTAGTTTTAATACACCTATAAACAGAACAAACGCAGACTTATTGGATAAATGGGAAAAAAATCTATTGTCAAAAAAGGAGAATAAATAAAATGGGCATTTTTAAAAGAATGAAATCAATATCATTGGCTAAAGTGAATGGAGCATTGGATGGTTTAGAAGATCCAATCTCAATGTTAAATCAATATATTAGAGAAATGGAAGAAGATCTTTTGAAAGGTCAGGAAGCACTCTCTCGTCAAATCTATCTAGAGAATAAGCAAAAAGCATTGATTTTAGAGACAGAAGGGCTGGTAAACAAAAGAAGTGGACAAGCTAAGCTAGCAGTTGAAAATGGTGAAGATTCCATTGCAAAACTGGCAATACAGGAAAAACTTGTTCATGAAAAACAGTTAAGTCTCTATACAGAGCAACTAAATACAATTCAAAATCAAACTCAGTCACTTTATGAAAAATTAGATGAACTGAAAGGTAAATATGATGAATATCTGCATAAGAGACTGTTACTAGTTTCTAGAGCAAATATTGCAAAATCAATTAAACAAATTCAACAAACATCTGTTTCATTTAATTCAGAAACAATCGCAAATGGCATATCACGTGCAGAAGATCGAATACTTATGATGGAGGCAGAAGTACAAGCTCAAAATAAATTTGCATATCATACTAACCTATCTAATGGATATAAAGATAACGTAATGAGTGAAGAAGTAGAAGAAGAGCTACAAAAGCTAAAACAGCTAAAACAGCATGCTGTGGAAACTGCGTAAGGTCATGATCTAAAAGAAATATAGGGGAGCACCGTATTAATTAACGGGTGCTTCCTTTTATTTTATAATTGATTTGAAAATGGAAAAGATGAAGAAGATAACCGAAAAAAAATAGAGATACTTATATAAAACGAGGGAGTATTTTTGATGATGAATATACTAGTAGCTGAAGATGATTTGAAACTCGGTGAGCTAATCAGTTATATGTTAAAGAAAAAAGCAGGTTATAAAGTGGAATGGGTTACAGAGGGAGAAGAAGCCTACTATTACTCTACAAACAGTCATTATGATGTATTAGTATTAGATTGGATGATGCCAGGTGGAACAGGAATAGAAGTGTGTCGTAGGTTACGCAAAGAAGGATATTCAGGAGCGATTTTAATCCTTACGGCTAAAGACGCCCTAGAGGACCGCATTGTAGGACTGGACTCAGGAGCTGATGATTATTTAGTTAAACCTTTTGAAATTGATGAGCTACTTGCTCGATTAAGAGCGCTTTCTAGACGTAATTATGCTCCTATATTAGAGGAAGAAATTATTATTAGTGATATGATTCTTAATCGTACAAGCCAATCAATCAGAGGTGGAGATACTGAAATTCAATTAAGCCCTCGCGAATTTCAATTAGTTGAT
This sequence comes from Bacillus sp. UNCCL81, assembly GCF_900112535.1. Taxonomy (NCBI): domain Bacteria; kingdom Bacillati; phylum Bacillota; class Bacilli; order Caryophanales; family Bacillaceae; genus Bacillus; species Bacillus sp. UNCCL81. The sequence goes on from NZ_FOMF01000016.1 coordinate 14,516, forward strand.
TTTTTAATACAAAATAAAGGGCAAGTATTACCTCGTGAAATTATTTTGGAGCGGGTATGGGGTTTTGATTCAGATGTTGCAATGAAAACGATTGATGCCACTGTTAAACTTCTTAGAAAGAAACTAGATTTGCTTGGTAAACAAGATTTGCTACAAAGCATTAGAGGGGTAGGATATAAATTTGATAACTAATCTTATTTCTTCTTTACGTGATTTTCGAAATCGCGGAGGTAGAGATGTTTTTAAGCGTACGCAAAATCGCCTAACGATACTATATAGCGGACTTGTTATGCTTTTTCTAATTATATTCATCATCATCGTCTTTGCAGCGTTATATGTAGTCATAATGAATGATCAAAGACGTACAGTGGAATCATTGGCTAGTCAAGAAGCAAAGATTATCGAAAACTATATGATTCAAAATCAACAAGGAAACCTCCAGGATGATGACAAAGAGGTAGTTTTAGCAGGTGTCGATCAATTTTTTTATTATGTCGTTAATCCAAATGGTGAATTAATAATGGGACAGGAGGATATCCCACAAATAAGGTCAAGGCTGTTTGGGCAAATAAAAGATTGGATTCCTAAAGGAAATGAAACACGAAAGGTAAAAATTAAATTAGAACATGAAGAGTTTGAAAAGGACATGAGAAAATTCCATGATCATGAAATACATGTTCCTTCAAATCGAAAAGAGATTAGTTTGATGGTATCAGGTAAACCACTATTTTATAAGGGAGATTTCATCGGTACGATCTATGTTGGAAAAGATATTTCAGATGTTTACCATTTATTTAAATTTGTTGTCATCATATTGGTTGGCTTAACAATCGTATTTTCTGGAGTTGCACTATATATCAGTTTTTTTATGTCAAAAAAAGCGATGATTCCTATCTTTAAATCATTTAACCGACAACGCGAATTTGTTGCAGATGCTTCTCATGAATTAAGAACACCATTAAGCGTTTTGTTATCGTCGATAGATGCAATGGAAATGACGATTGATACAGAGAAAGATGATTTTTCTCGAAAGCTTTTATTTAATATGAAAGACGAAGTAAAAAGGATGACAAACTTAGTCAGCGGATTATTAACTTTAGCTCGTTCAGACTCAGATCAAGTTGAAATTAAATTAGAAAAGTTTGAGTTTCGCTCCATTGCAGAAAAGGCGATAGGATCTCTACAACCGTTAGCTGCATCTAAACAAATCAATTTAAACTTAACTGCTTCAGAGAATGTAATCGCTGAGGGAGACTCTGAAAAGTTATCACAGCTCTTATATATATTAATAGATAATGGGATTAAGTATACGCCAATTGGAGGAGAGGTTCAGTTAGTTCTTTCGAATAAAGAAAATGAACTATGTATTCAAGTAACAGATACTGGTATTGGGATTAAACCGGAGGACCACGCCCGAATATTTGATCGTTTTTATCGATCAGATAAAGCTAGATCTAGACAAATTGGTAGCCATGGTTTAGGCTTGGCAATTGCAAAATGGATCGTGGAAATTCATAATGGAACTATTCAAGTAGATAGTGAAGTTGGAAAAGGAAGTACGTTTACTATTCGGATTCCAACTTCTAATATGAGTAGTAAAAAGACATATGCCACAAGAGTAGAATAACCGATACAAAGAAGTAAAAAATATAAATGGTAAATTTGAATGGCGTATTTCCCAATGTTTAAAAAGAACAATTGCCGAAATTGGAAATCCATTTTTCCTAAAAGAGAGGAATGTTGACGTTGAAAATTGCTTTCATTGCACACGATCAAAAGAAAAAAGATTTAGTAAATTTTGCAATGGCATATGAATCTATCTTATCAAAACATGAATTATATTCAACAGGAACAACTGGAACAAAAATAATGGAAAATACAAATTTAAAAATACACCGATTTAATTCTGGACCACTAGGGGGAGATCAAGAAATCGGTGCCTTAATAGCTAAGAATTTGATGGATATTGTAATCTTCTTTCGCGATCCACTCACAGCGCAACCACATGAACCGGATATTTTGGCTTTAATTCGTTTATGTGATGTTTACTCAATTCCTTTAGCAACAAACATGGGAACAGCAGAAATTTTAATTCATGGTTTAGAGCGAGGGGACTTAAAGTGGAGAAACATCGTACATGATAAACAAATTCGAGAAAGATAAGCAAAAAATCCTAAAAAAGATGTAGTAATCGAATAATTAACTTTGATGAAGGAAATAGTAATTCTAGTTCAATTGAAAAGGAGGTTTATCATGGATAATCAAGGATTTGGACATACACATGATACAGGTGAAACAGTTATGATTTCGGGCTACTATACTGACGCAGACGGGGAGCATATTGAATTAGAAGCAGGACAAAAGTTCCCTAATTGCCCTAAATCAGGAAAACCAACTAAATGGAGACATGGAAGTTAAGATAGAAATTCAGTAAAAAAAGATTGTACTATGTACAATCTTTTTTTACTGAACAAATACGCTATACATTAGTCCAAGATACATTGTAAACAAAAAGCAAAGACTAAATGTAATTGGTAACATGATTTTTGTCTTTTTCATAAAGCTGATGACTAGTAATACTAGGAAGATGATCGACATACTCATTAACATCGTTCCTTCAGCCGTAAAACTAAAAGCTATTCTAATAGGTAAAGTAATATCAATCCCCATAATCCATTCAATCCATTTAGATGGACCCTCATTTTGCAAAGTTAAATTAATATTATGCGGTGGAGATTTAGTACCCATTATAGCTGTAAAAAAGAATACAATTATGATGGTAATATACTCTGCTTTTAACCAACTACGAATATTACTCGAAGGGCCTTCAGCGGACTTTCTCATTAGTACACCATTGAAAAAAGCAAAAAACAATACTGGAATGATGCTGATGTGCTTCAAGACTAACATCTGTCCATAAGGAAGCAACCAAGCATTTGTATAGTCTTTTAATTTAACGACTTCTAGCATTAAGACTACACCACTAATAAATATAATAACAACACATATGATGGCTAAAGGTGTAAACCATTTTAAGAAACGACCATAGTTATTAGTGTCCTTAGCTAGCCAAGTGACGTTAAATAGAATTCCACTCCAAATAGAAACCATTAGAAAATGACTACTTTGAAAGATAAAACCCGTCCAAAAATTCATAGAGGTTATATGACCAGCATAACCGATACTTAAAATCATCATAAATAGCCAAAAGAAATTAAAAAACTTTTTACCATCGCTATAAATATTAATGACAAGCATAATGGCAAACATACTCGAGTAAATCCATGCATTACCAACAGCTGTTTTTATGAAAACAGAATAAAGGGCTGTTTTAAGATGAACATCATCTAAGAAAAAAGTAATAATTCGTAGAGCAGGAAATAGTGAAAAGAATAATATGCCGACAATAACTAAATAAACAGCACCTTTCGAAATTCTGATTGTTGGTTTTTTATCTGACGGTACAAAATCTAAAACAAACTTTCCTGCTAATATCGAATAAAGGATATATGTTATGAACTCCGTGATTGGAACAATATAACTCATTTTCTATTCCAAAGAACAACTCCACCAACCATTAACGCGATTCCAAAAAGCCCAATTGCGATTAATGGAATAAGATATTTAGATCTTTCTTTTTTAGGAGTAGCCTCTTTTTGTTTTTCTTTAGCTGGCGTTTGATCCTTAACTGCTTTGTCAGTTGTTTTACTTTCAGTTGTCGTTTTAGTTTCAACTTGCTTCAATTGCACTTTGAATGGAATTTGACCTGTTACTGGATGACCATCTTCACTTACAACTTTCCACTCAATCTTATAATCACCATTTTCTAGATCGTTTGGTAAATCAGCAATTAATTTATTCTCTTTAACTTGCACGTTTGTAACAGCTGTAGCAGTTCCAGCTTTATACAATTTGATCGTACCTAATTGCTCAAGTGCTTCTTCAAATTCAAGCGTAATTTGTTTAATTGGTTCAGTGATTATTTGCCCATTTGATGGATTAGAAGAAACAAGCTTGGTATGGGCACTCGCCATAGATGGGAATAAAAATAGCAGTAAAATAATAATTGATAAACCTTTTTTCATATAAATCTCCTTCTTTGTGTAAAATTCGTGCTTAATTTAATATAATGTAAAACCTTGTGATTATGAAATATTATTGTTTTAGTTAAATTAACCACTCTATTCAATTAGATAGTTTAGTTCAAAAATGTGATGTATTTGTGAAGAAGACGGAACTAGTCAGTTTATATTTGAATGCTAAGAAAAGTTGTGGTTGGTTTTAATTAAGAAAATTAATATAGTAAAAACAATTCTTAATACTCTATTTACAGAACCTCCAAAGTAAATTAATAAAATTTCATTAAAATTAAGAGGTGAAATCTAATGAAATTTTAATTTTTAGGGGGTTTTTTTATGTTCAGAAACAAACTTAAGAAAAAGTTAATTCCAGTGGCGGTGCTTTCAACAATGGCATTTGGTTCGTTTATTGGCTCATTTGCAAATCATAAAGTACAAGCTAAGGAAACAAACAAGAATGAAATCAGAAATGTAATCTTTTTAATTGGAGATGGAATGGGTGTATCATACACGACTGCCTATCGTTATTTAAAAGATAATCCAAAAACAAATGTAGTAGAACAAACAGAATTCGATCATTACTTAGTAGGGCAACAAATGACATATCCTGAGGATCCAAAGCAAAATATTACTGACTCTGCAGCAGCGGCAACAGCTATGTCAGCGGGAGTTAAAACATATAATGCTGCAATAGGCGTAGATAATGATGGCTCAAGTGTAAAAACAGTACTAGAGGCTGCAAAGGAAAAAGGAAAAGCAACAGGGCTTGTAGCTACTTCAGAAATTACACATGCTACACCGGCGTCTTATGGAGCTCACGATGTAAGTCGTAAAAATATGAATGCAATTGCAGATGATTATTATGATGAACTAATTAAAGGTGGACATAAAATAGATGTCATGCTTGGTGGCGGATTAAGTAATTTTGTACGAGAAGACCGTGATTTAACAAAGCAATTTAAAAAAGATGGCTACTCTTATGTAACGAATAAAAATCAAATGTTAAATGATAAAAATAATAAAATGTTAGGCTTATTCGCACCAGGTGGAATGCCGAAAATGATCGATCGTGATGATTCAATGCCATCATTAAGCGATATGACAAATACAGCTATTAATAAATTAAGTAGAGATAAAGATGGCTTCTTTTTAATGGTAGAAGGTAGTCAAATTGATTGGGCTGGACATGACAATGATATTGTAGCAGCTATGAGTGAAATGGAAGATTTTGAAAAAGCATTTAAAGCTGCAATCGCATTTGCTAAAAAGGACAAGCATACATTAGTCGTTGCAACAGCTGACCACTCAACAGGTGGCTATTCTATCGGTGCAAAAGGTGATTACAATTGGTACGGTGCACCGATTGCTGCAGCTAAACGTACGCCAGATTTCATGGCTGAACAAATTAGTAAAGGTGCAGAAGTAGAAAAAACATTAAAATCGAATATTAACTTAGAATTGAAGCCTGAAGAAATTCAATCTGTTAAAAAAGCAGCAGAGTCAAAAAATATGGTAGAGATTGATAATGCAATCGAAGCAATTTTTGATAACCGTTCAGTAACTGGTTGGACTACTGGTGGTCATACAGGTGAAGACGTAAATGTTTATGCATATGGACCTGGCAGCCAATTATTTGCAGGGAAAATTGATAATACTGATCAAGCAAAAAACATCTTTAGAATATTAAAGAATGGTAAATAAGTAATAAATCAGATCCCGTTAAATGAACTTATTTAACGGGATTTAAGGATGAAAGGGGATTTATATGAAAAAATTGATTCCATTTATTTTACTTTCTTTAATGCTTTCAGGATGTAGCTTAGTTCAGAAGGAGAAAACAACTGCTTCAGCAGAGAATATAAAAAAGGTCTCTACAATCTCTAAAAGCCGAGCAAAGTCTTTAAACGATGTATATGTTCCTAATCCACAGGTTTCAGATGATACGAGTTTACTCCTTAAAGGTCAAACACTTAAAGATGATAAAGGAGAAGTTACTTTAGAGGGCATTGCTTCATTAAATAAGTCCTATTCAATTGGCCCAATCGAAATGAAACTTAAACAGATTAAGCTGATTAAAAACTTACCGACCTATTCTTTAATGGATTATTTTCATTATTATACAGAAAGCTATGAAAGTTTTCGATTTATTAAGGTAGAGGTAGAAATCATTAATCACTCGAATAAAAAATTACACTTTGGTCCAGTTGCCCATTTGATGACGAGTAATAATGAAGTAAAGGAATTTAAAGATGACTTCTATATTGAATATTTAGGTGGGGAAATGAGTCCTAATAGTTCAAAGCAAGGAGCAATGGGATTTATAGTTGATCATATTGATCCTAGCTTGAAATGGATTGAGCTAACAACTAGCGATGTATTGGATGATCAGCATAAAGTAATTGCGAAAGCACAAAAAATAAAAGTTAATTTTAATTAGATTGCAGATAAAAACTCCTTTCATTTAGAAGGAGTTTTTTCACGCTATTGAAAAACAATTTTGTCAATTAAATTACCAAATTTTCGTAAAAGGAGTAGAGTGATGTTGATTTCCACTACAGGATGCTCGCTTTCTATGGGGCGAGATTCTTTAGCCTCCTCGGCAAGCCTGCGGGGTCTCAGCCTTCCCGCTAATCCCATAGGAGTCGAGCACCCCTCCGTTCCAATCAACTTATTCATCAAAAAAAGTCTCTGCAATAAATACTAATCAAATAGCCTTTACTAAAGTAACCTAACAGTTGTTTATTAATCAGTTTGTAGGTCAATTAATATCAAAAATTATTTAAACTAAACTAATCAATTGAATTTGTTTTTCTAAAAATTAGCTCATAATTTTTTAACTTCTGAAAAAAATCATTACTTGTGTTATTAGAAACATGAAATTGCTCAAACATATTAACATTTAAAACCATTAAAAATGATAATCTCATCATTAAATAATGTTCATTTAATGTCTGTTTCCCCTATTAACCATTTTATATTTCAACACTCTTAAAAAAACTCCTTTCAATAGAAGGAGTTTTTATTTTATAGAGTTACTTCATCCTCAACTGGTGGAAGAAGTACGTCATTTTTATCAGGATACATTGTTTCAATATGGTTTTCTCCCCAAGTGCACAGTAGATCTAATACTTCTTTTAAAGACCATCCGTAATCCGTTAAGGAATATTCCACTTTTGGAGGAACCTGATTAAATACTTTTCGATGAACGATATTGTCTTCCTGTAATTCTTTCAGTTGCTGAGTTAACATTTTTTGGGTAATGTTCGGCATTAACTTTTTTAACTGAGAAGTTCTTTTCGTCCCTTTTGTCAAATGACAAAGAATCACTACCTTCCATTTACCACCAATTACATCTAATGAAGCTTCAACCGGAATATTGTATTTTTTCATTTTCTCCTCTCCCTCATTCATATTTAAACAAAACGACCTACGCAACATATTTTTAATGATTAAAATATCATAACATTCTCTTCGTAAACTGTGTAGTTTCAAGTCTGTTAAAAAACTTTTTGTAATTTTTTCTCTGTTTTAAGCCTTTATTCTCTTAAATGTTACTAAAAAGTAACTATATCACTTCAAAGTACATACTTCTCTAACTTATTCCTATCGCTCATAATGACAAATAGTTAATTGATTAACAAACATTTACTAAAAAGTATTTTTATAAAGGAAACTTTGATCTTTTTACTATTTCATTTATGTTTTGAATGACAATGAGACTTTATTCAGGCGCCACGTCTCGTGTATTCAAACTAATCATAAAAAATAACAATAACAAGGAGGATTCTCTATGAGTTCAACCGCTGCTTCAATTAAGATGCAAGAGAAAAAAAGTGGCACACCTGCGTTAATGGCTCTTGCCATTAGTGCATTTGGTATCGGAACAACCGAATTTGTTCCCGTTGGTTTATTATCAACTCTTGCTGGTGATTTGAACATTTCAATCACTTTAGCGGGATTATTAATTTCTGGATATGCGATGGGTGTTGCATTTGGAGCACCAATTTTAACCGCATTAACAAACAAAATTGGTCGAAAATCGTTACTAATGCTATTAATGGTTATTTTTATCATAGGAAATAGTGTAGCTGCTTTTTCAACTAGTTTTGGTTTATTGTTAGTTGCTCGAATCATTACTTCATTTTCACATGGTGTATTCTTCTCAATCGGTTCAACAATTGCCGCCGATGTAGTGCCTGAAAACAGACGTGCAAGTGCGATTGCATTTATGTTTACAGGTTTGACGGTTGCGACTGTAACAGGTGTTCCATTAGGCACGTTTATTGGTCAACATTTTGGATGGAGATCAACTTTTGGAGCTGTTGCATTACTAGGTGTTATTGCAATCATTGCAATTGCAATATTAGTTCCAAAAACAATTAAACAACCACCAGCATCAAAATTTAGTGATAACCTGAAAGTTTTAAAAAATGGACCATTACTTTTAGCTTTTGCTATTACAGCATTAGGATATGGAGGTACTTTTGTAGCATTCACATATTTGTCACCAATCCTTGAAAAAATTACCGGCTTTGCTCCAAACTCTGTAAGTATTATCTTACTTGTTTATGGAATTGCAGTAGCACTTGGTAACACGATCGGTGGAAAAGCGGCTAATAAAAATCCTTTAAAAGCATTAACGTGGATGTTTGCCGTTCAAGCGATTGTTCTCATCATTCTATCGTTTACGGCTCCATTTAAACTAGTAGGAATTGTAACGATTTTCTTTTTAGGCTTGCTTGCTTTTATGAATGTACCTGGTCTACAAATTTATGTTGTGAAATTAGCTGAGAAGTATGTCCCATCTGCAGTAGATATTGCATCAGCGTTAAATATAGCAGCATTCAACGTAGGTATTGCAATTGGAGCATTTATTGGTGGTTTAGTCGTAGATACAATCGGATTGATTCATACACCGTGGATAGGTGGAATCATGGTATTAGGAGCAGTTCTGCTAAGTATATGGAGCGCTTCTTTAGAAAAGAAAAAGTAAATTTTAAAAAATACTAAATAGATAAAAGGAGAAATAAAATTGAATAATTTAGTTAAGTTAAATAATGGTTTAGAAATGCCAATTATAGGGTTAGGAGTTTTCCAAGTAGAAGACGGACAAGTCGTAATTGATTCTGTAAAAGCTTCAATACGAAATGGCTACCGTAGTATCGATACTGCAGCGATCTATCAAAATGAAGAAGGTGTAGGGCAAGGGATTAGAGAAGCTCTTGAAGAAAATGATCTTAAACGAGAAGACTTATTTATTACTTCAAAGGTTTGGAATGCCGATCTAGGCTACCAATCAACTATCGATGCTTTTGAATTAAGTTTGAAAAAACTAGGTCTTGATTATTTAGACCTATATTTAATCCACTGGCCAGTTGAAGGTAAATATGTTGAATCATGGAAAGCACTTGAAACACTATATAAAAACGGAAAAGTAAAAGCAATTGGAATGAGTAACTTCCAAATTCATCACTTAAAAGAAGTAATGGCGAATGCTGAAATAATGCCTATGATTAATCAAGTTGAATTACACCCAATGCTAAGTCAAGTTGAACTAAGAGAATTTTTAAAAGAAAATTCAATTCAAGTAGAAGCGTGGGCTCCATTAATGCAAGGACAATTATTTGAAAACGAAACCTTATCACAAATAGCAAACAAACATAATAAATCAATTGCTCAAGTTGTATTACGTTGGCATTTACAAAACGGTGTAGTAATCATACCAAAATCAATCAAAGAACACCGCATTCAAGAAAACGCAAATATTTTTGATTTTGAACTAACAGAAGAAGATATGAACCAAATTAACTCACTGAACCAAAATCTTCGTGTTGGCCCAGACCCTGACAATTTTGATTTCTAATCAAAAAATAAAAGTAAACGACTGTCAAATCTTTGACAGTCGTTTTTATTAAGTGTTGAAATATAAAATGGTCAAAAGTATAGTAAGTGAATTGATAATTAATTTAATTAATTCATTTTTAGATTTCTTAATAATGATTTTAAATGTTAGTTGTTTAAGCAGTTTTATAATATTAACGAACACTAGTAATTGTTTATTCCGGAGAAGTAAAAATATTTGAGGGCTAATTTTTAAATGATTATTTTAATACTCTGATGTTCTATCCAAATTTACCTATTAACAGATTATCAAACTGTTATGCTACTCTAAGTAAAGGATATTAGATTATTTTTTTAGTGTAACCTTTTTTTGATGATTAAGTTGATTGGAGTGGAGGGCTGCTCGACTCCTATGGGATATGCGGGAAGGCTGAGACCCCACAGGCTCGCCGAGGAGGCTAAAGAATCACGCCCCATGGAAAGCGAGCATCCCGGAGTGGAAATCAACATCACTCTACTCCCTTTACGAAAATTTGGAAATTAGATGACAAGGTTAGTTGTTTTTCAACAGCGTCTAGACGACTGTCAAAATCTTTGACAGTCGTTTTTATTTCTACTCGAATGTGGTAATTGCACATCAAATCTTAAAAAAAAATATTAAATTCGATCTAAATCATAGAGGCATTTTGTACTAAGGGTCGAATATTCGAATATAACAATTTCAATTACAAAAACTTCCTCACTGTAAGACTTAAGACTTAGTAAGTTTAATACTTAAGTTCGTTTCATATTATATACTGTTTCGTTACGATAAACATAGTAGCGAAAAACATTGAACGGTCAAGCTGTAGTAGAGGAGTTGATTACTTTGAAGAAAGAGAATAAACAGTTTAATACGATGAAAGAACTTACGCTACACATAGTATTAGCTACAATATCGATCTTAATATTAGTCACTAGTTTACCTACTGTCGTAACGATCTATAAAATATCATTCATTTTTGCAATCATGGGAATTCTGCTACTAGATTTCTATCTAGTTGTCTCGAATCATAGAAAGTTTTTAAAGGTTACAAAAATAGCGCTAATTAGTTTACTACTTTGTATAGCAGTAGTTGGAATTGTATTTTATGCTAGTCAATTTCTAGTATTTGTAGATCAGTACGGAGTTGAGCGATTATTAACCAATCATATCGCAACTGCAAAATTACTATTTTTCTTAATCTGTTTATTTCAACCGATTTTTTTACCTTTACCAGAAGCACTTACTATTCCTGCGGGTAGTGCTGTAATTGGATCGTTTTCAGGAGCGTTAATTGGATTTTTAGGTTCAACTTTAGGTATTGTCATTATGTATTTCTTAGCAAGAATAGGTGGACTTAAACTAGTTTCAAAGTTTGTTAAAGAAAGACAGTTAAATAAATATCAGGAATATGTCAAAAAAAATGAAACAATTATATTAACTTTAATGTTTATCATTCCGATTTTACCAGATGAAATTATTTGTGTAGGGGCAGGAATTAGTAAAGTATCTTTCAAAAAGTTTCTATTAATTGCTTCGATTTCAAAATTAATTACATCATCTCTACTATCATACTCTGTCTACTTGGCTAAATTTTTCTCTTTAACAACATCGCAAATAGCTTTAACTAGCTCCATTGTAATTGCCTGCATCTTATCTTTATCATTTATGATTAAAAAATCAATTAAACGAACAAATTCAAAAGAAGCTTATGTTACCCAAAGTGAATAATACAAAAAGGCAATGTAATGGTTTAACATTACATTGCCTTTTTACTTATTAAGAAAGTTTAAAATTGCATTTGTCGAAATTGAAAATTTCCTGAGAAATAATGTAGAAAACATGACGAATTTACATCAGTACTTTAATACCTTGAACAATATTCCATATAAAGACGATTAAATTAACAATGAATGCTAATATAAATCCACCTATAAGAGCAAAACCTGCACCGTCACCAAAAGTATTAAAAGTGAAAAGGGAAATAACCGCTAAAATAATAATTGTTAGAAATGGTAGGATATGTGAAAAAAATGCTCGTTTAGAATGCGATTTTAGTTGTTGATCCTTTGCGACGAAATACACAATTATTGGGAATAAGAAAGGTGCGAAGAATACGCTAAAATAACATAATGAGGACAAAATCTTATTTGTTTCCATCTTTTTACCTCGGTTTCTTAAAGAATTCTAATTAATCTTAGTATAGTTTAATTTATATATAAAAATCGATTTATTTATTAATAATTTTTTAAAATACATATTGAAAAAGTTTAGGCTGAGAAATGTGTATCCTTTTTTTGTCTCTTTTTTAAAGAAATGAAAATGAAAAATCCGACTAAGATTGTAGCAGTAATACAGATTGTAATCCATGGTGAGCCAAGTAAGAAATTTCCGTATAACGTATAAAGAACTGCAATCGGAATATTACCAGCAAACACAATTGCAATATAGGACAAGTATTTCATATTAGTGGAGGCTGCGATAAAGCATGCTCCATCTGTTGGAGCTAATGGGGTGGCAACTGTTAAGAATAAGTATCTCTTTCGGTTCGAAATAATTTCTTCAAATAGAGAGGGATATTTATTCTCCATGAATTGTTGGATCGAATCACTAAAAATACTTCTACTTAATAAGTAAATAATTGATTCTGTGATGGCCATTCCAATTAATGATAAGAGAATGGTTTCAAACGGGTGAAAAAACAAGCTACCTACTACAATTAATACAGAGCTCGGAATGAATAGAAAGATTCTTGCACAGAAAATTGCGACAAATAATAGCATCGGATTGAAGGAAGAATTAGCAATAAACTGTTTTATATCTTGCAATGATAAATGAAATAAATGATATCGAATTGCGAGTAGTAGCATTAAAATCCAAAAGCCGATTACAATTAGTGGAACGACTTTTTTCATGATTCATGCTCTCCTTTTGAGTTAGAAAATCTTCTGTTATAGTATTCTATTCCTAAAAGACAAGAAAACTGATTCATTTTTAAAAATTTATAATAAAGGTCATATATATGTCAAAAAAAGAATAAAAATAATTATGCACTAAATATCTCAAATTAAAGAGAATTGAGGTGGAGATATGCTTGATGAAGGCCTATTAGTTATTAGACTTGTTTTAGGTATTATTTTATTAGGTCACGGGGTGCAGAAAGTATTTGGTTGGTTTGGTGGTTACGGTATTAAAGGAACTGGACAATGGCTAGAGTCGATTGGAATCAAACCTGGAGCATTTTTTGCTTTTATAACAGGAGCGGCAGAAGTTGTAGGTGGATTCTTTGTAGCGGCTGGTGTATATACAGAAATAGGTGCATGGTTGATAATAGTAGTGATGGCAGTAGCGGTAATAAAGGTTCATATAAAGAACGGATTCTGGAATAGTTCGAATGGATTTGAGTTTAATCTATTAATTATTGCAGCCGCAGTAGGGTTATTGCTCACTGGTCCAGGATCAATGGTATTATTTTAAGGCTTTGATTGTTAATAAGACTGGAGGGAGTCTCACTATTGAGGCTCTTTTTTTGATTCTTAATGATCGTTTAAACAGTCATCTGTTTCTATCGAGAAAACATCTTTTTCATGAAAAATATCCCTCATTCGTGATACGATCATTTTAGTAATAATCTGATATGGAGGGATCAAGATGGCAGATGCTATTTTTGAACAACTTAGGTTTACAAGAGTTTATACATTGAAAGTTCTTAGTTCTGTTTCAAAAGAATCTGTAGATGTAATACCGGCAGGATTCAATAATAATATTCTTTGGAATGCAGGTCATGTGCTAGGGGCATATGAGCAATTACTTTATGCTAACACTGGTGATGCTGGCCAACTTTCAAAAGAATTCATTGATTTCTTCAAGGGTGGGACTAAACCAGGTGACTGGCAAGCAGAGCCACCATCATATGAGGAAATTGTTACTTTATTAGAACAGCAAGTTGAACAAGTTATTGCTACATATGAAGGACGTTTAGATGAAATCATTTCAAAAGAGATGAAACTAGGTAGTTTTGAAATAAAGACTGTTCGAGACATGATTAGCTTTAACATTTTCCATGAAGGGCTACATGCTGGATTAATAAATGGTTTAAAAAGATCACTTCACCAGTAAAGTTATTTTTTGACTTTTGTCCATACATTAAATCTAAGAGTTTATGCTCTTAGATTTTTTTGTTATAATCATGTTTAACAATTTGTCATTTTGATAGTTTGAAAATTGTGGTTATTCAAAATAAAATATGGCTCTTTCTAATTGATTTTTGTTTTTTAGTAACAATAATAATATAAAATAGCAATGATTATGACGAAAAAGACCAAAAAAAACGAGGTTATATAAATGAAGAAAGAAAGTAATTTAATTATTTACGATCTAATTTTGTATTTAGTATTTCCGCTTGTTTTATATAAAGTTTTACAACACTATTTTAGTGATTATTGGGCGATGCTTTTACCGACGGTTCCAGGGATCTTATATACTTTATTTCGTTTTTGGTATACTAAACAGTTTAATGTTACTGGTATTTTTATTATCTCAACATTAACTGTAAGTACAGCTGTTGATTTAATGGCATTAGGTTCTGCGAAAAACTTAATTTTGTATAATGTGTATTACCATTTTGGGGTTGTCGCAGTATTTTTAGTTTTATTAGCTTTGAAAAAGCCATTACCATATTATTTTATGATTGATATTGCTGCAATACAGGGGCAAGATCGTGAAGAAAGTAAAAAATTATATAAACATCCTTCACTATTTAAAGTATTTCAATATTTGTTTGTCGCATGGATTATTAAAGATATCGTATTTGCTGTTGCACAATGGTGGATGGTTGATACGTATGGATTAAAAGCATATTACTCACGTACGATTATCTTTACAGTTGGTGGATATGTATTTGGCATAATTATGGCGATTGGCTATGCGATGGTTACGATGAGAGCTCAAAAATTAAAAGGAGACGACTCAGAGCAACCTTCCGATGAAATTATTATTTAGTAAAAGCCCTTTAAAAAGAATGAACCCCACAAGTTCTTTGTGGGGTTTTTTTAATTACTGATGTCCATTTATCCCTTGAATGAATTTCCTACTCTTTGTAATTCCTGCTCTTCTTTGTTTGCTGCGTTTATGAAATCACGTTTTTGTATTCTTTCATTTTCTGGTTCGACATGAATTAATATTTTAGGATCAACTAAAACCTTTTTTATTTCTTCTTCTATTTTGTCACATAGTAAATGGGCTTCTTCAATGCTCATGTGTGATGGTAATACTAAATGGAAATCAATATGCTCCTCAGCACCCGAACGTCTCGTGCGTAAATCATGGTATTCGATAAATTGGGATTTAAAAGAATATAATACATTTTCGATTTGTTTTAATTCATCTGTAGATAGCCCAGTATCAAGTAGGGGGGTAAACGACTTACGCCCAAGTTCGATTGATTCTTTCATTATATAAATTGCGATTCCAATTCCGATCAATGCATCGAGAAATTCCCAACCAGTAAGACTTACTAAAATTAAACTTACTGCGACTCCGAGTGATGAATAAACGTCTGTTAATAAATGCAAAGCGTTTGATTGCATTGCAACAGAATGTGTATCATTTCCTACTTTTTGAACGATTTTTCCTACTCTCCAATTGATTAACGCTCCAATTAACATGACGACTACACCGATCATTGGCATTTTAATTGGAGTAGGATGAAGTAACTTTTCAACGGATTCAATGATAATCCAAATACCAGCTACAAATATTAAGATTGTTTCGACTGTACCTGAAATATTTTCAAACTTACCATGACCATAAGGATGTTCCTTATCAGGTGGTCTATTTGAAATCCTTACAGAGAAAAATGCAATGACTGAAGCGACTAAATCCAATAAAGAATGAATTGCCTCAGAGATAATTGCTACGGAACCAGTAAAAATCCCGACAATTAATTTTAATAAAACGATGAATGTGTTACTACATATTGAAAGTACTGCTATTTTGCTTGAACGCAATCTATTCACCCCTGTCCAATTTTTTCTACTTAAGTTAAGAGTTTTGTAATAAGGCAACAAAAAAGAAAAACCACTAACAGTTTGTTAGTGGTTTGTTTTTTTTAGATTTAATTTAAATTTATTGAAATGATTTTTCATTTTTGAATCACCTTTTCTCTCGCATAAAACATATTCTATATTATAGATATTATTTTGAAAAGGAAAAGCTGTGTGTATGAAGTGAATATAAATCGACAATATTATTCAAAAATGGTTTGACATCTATTTTTAGACTGTGTTATACATAGACTAATATAAAAAATAACAGTCTATTCGTAGAGGTTGCATTGTATATGAGTATCATTTTAGAGAACTGTGGGTTTTATGACGAAATGAGAAAGGATCCTATGCCGAAGAAATAAATTGCCACACATTTTATTTCTGGGACTACATTTAATAAATGTAGTACTGTCACATGTGTTTGTGAAGAGCTATTGAAGAGATGTGATTGGCTAAGTCCTTTTTTAAAAAGAGATAGGCACATGAACATATCCTTCATGTGTCTTTTTTAATACACTAATACATTGAGGGAAGCTTCTTAGAATGATCTTACATTTGATTTGAAGGGAGAATACGAATGTATTTACATGGTAATAGTCGAATTAATAATGAAGGACATTTAGAAATCGGAGGTTGTGATACTGTAGATTTAGTAAAAAATTACGGTACCCCTCTATACATTTATGACGAAGCATTAATTGAATCAAAATGTAGGGAATTCCATGAAGCTTTAAGAGAAACGGGAATGAAATATCAGGTTGCTTACGCGAGTAAAGCGTTTCTATGTGTTGAACAAGCCCGCTTAATAGAAAGAGAAGGTCTATGTTTAGATGTTGTTTCCGGTGGAGAGCTATATACAGCTTTGCAAGCAGGTTATCCAGCTGAGAAAATTCATTTTCACGGAAACAACAAAACAATTGAAGAAATAGAAGAAGCTTTAAATGCAAAAATCGGTTGTTTTGTAGTCGATAATTTCTTTGAGCTAGAAGTATTACAGGCCTTAGCTGAACAACGTAATGAAGAAGTATCAATCTTATTACGTGTTACGCCTGGTGTTGAAGCACATACACATGAATATGTAATGACGGGCCAAGAAGACTCTAAATTCGGTTTCGATATTATGTCAGGTCAAGCTAATGAAGCAGTTGAAGTTTCGTTAAATTCAACTAACCTAAAATTATTAGGAGTACATTCACATATAGGTTCTCAAATTTTCGAACCAGATGGATTTGTTCATGCAATCAATGTATTAATGAGCTTTTTAAATGGACTTAAAAATGATTTAGGTTTTACAGCTGATATTTTAAATGTAGGTGGAGGCTTTGGTATTCGTTATACTTCAGAAGATGAGCCTTTAGCTATTGCTAAACATATAGAAAAAATTACTACTATTATTAAACAACAATGTGAAGAGCTAGACTACAAACTACCAGAACTATGGTTAGAGCCTGGCCGCAGTATTGTTGGTGAAGCTGGAACAACACTTTATACGATTGGTTCAACAAAAACTCTTCCTTCAATTCGTAAATATGTATCTGTTGATGGGGGAATGACTGATAATATTCGTCCTGCACTATACGGATCAAAATACGAAGCGATGCTTGCAAATCGAGCAAATGATGAGAATAAAGAAGTTGTATCGATTGCTGGTAAATGCTGTGAAAGTGGCGATATGCTAATTTGGGATTGTAACTTACCTGTTGTACAAAACAAAGATCTATTAGCTGTATCTTGCACTGGTGCTTATGGCTATTCAATGGCTAATAATTATAACCGTATCCGTCGCCCAGCAGTAGTATTTGTTAAAGATGGTGTTTCAAGAGAAGTAGTCCGTCGTGAAACATATGAAGATTTAGTTAGAAATGACAGAGTTTACATCGAAAACTCTAGTAGATAGATAATTAACGTTTTTGTGTTATTTGTATCAATACTGACACTTCTATATAATATAGAAGTGTTTTATTTCGTTTCCTTTAATAAAAGATGATAATTTATCGACATATAAAGACATATTTATCATTTATATTACAATATTGTAACAATTGCGACTCTCTTCGGGAATCTATGGTATAAATATTTACGTAGATTAGCGAGAGGAGAACGCTGAAATGTTAAGAAAAAAACTAGCAGTGCTGGCGATGGCAAGTACAATAGTATTATCATTAGCGCCAAATGCTTCAGTATTAGCTGATAGCAAAGTTGAAACAAAGCAAGCTGAAGTAGATAAGTTCCAATCACAATTTAAAGAATTAAGCAACGAGATAGAGAAAATAGATCAACAAATTAAAACAACGAAGCAAAACATAGAAGCAAAAAAAGCAGAAATTTCTGAAACAGAAGAAATTATTAAAGATAAAAATGCAAGAATTACATACTTACAAGACAGAATTCAAAAACGTAACGATTTATTAGAGGATCGTTTAGTTGCAATGCAAAAGCAACCAAAAGTGAATCTAGTAACAGACGTTTTATTTAATTCAGACTCAATCGTAGATTTCTTTAATCGAGTAAACTCAATTTCAACACTTTTTGAAGCTGATGAAAATATCATTAAAGAACAAAAGTCTGAACAAGCAGAAGTATTAAAAGAAAAACAACTTGTTGATGAGAAGAAAGCATCTTTAGTAACAGCAAAAGAAGATTTAGTTTCTCAACAAAGTGAACTTTCTAAATCACAAGCTGAAAAGCAAAAATCATTAAATACTGCAGAAGCAAACTTAAAGTTAGCTGTTAAAGAACTAGAGAATGCAAAAGAAGATGAGAGAGTTCAACGTCTTGAGCAACAATCTCTTGAATTAGCTGCTTTATCTAGCGATGATGGTGAAGATGACAGCGTTAGCAGCACTCCAGCCGCTAAATCTAGTTCAAATTCTGATTCGAAATCTGATTCAAATTCTAGTTCAGATTCAAATTCAAATTCTAAACCTGATTCAGGTTCAAATAATGATGGTCCAGTAGCAACTGGAGGCCTTGTAGATTATGCTTTACAATTCCAAGGTGTGCCTTATGTATTTGGTGGAACGTCTCCAAGCGGTTTTGATTGCAGTGGTTTCATCTGGTATGTATATTCACATAATGGATATGGCATCTCTCGTGGAAATGTAAAAACATATTGGAGCAATGCGACAAAAATCAGCTCTCCACAACCTGGAGACCTAGTATTCTTACAAAATACTTATATTAATGGTCCTTCACATATGGGTATTTATATTGGTGGAAATAAAATGGTTCATGCTGGAAGTAAAGGAATCAGCGTAATCAGCTTAAGTAATAGCTGGGTTCGTTCTCACTTCTTAGGTTATGGAAAATTCTAATAGTTTATTAACCTCGTATTATAATTAGTATAGTACGAGGTTTTTTATATTTTCTTACGGGTAATCAAAAAGGTATAAGCTTTTAGCTTATACCTTTTTGATTTGAAACCTGTTCTTTTAATAAATCACGTATTTCAATAAGTAGTGCTTCTTCTTTAGTAGGAACCACAGGTTTTGCTTCTTCTACTTCTTTCTTTCTAAATGAAAGTCTATTAATTAATCGAATAAAGAAAAATACTGAGATTGAGATGATTAGGAAGTCGACTACTGTTTGGATGAATGAGCCATATTTAATTTGAGTTTTATTGTATGTGTACATTAAACTTGAGAAATCTACACCTCCAGAGATCAATCCGATTAGAGGCATCATAATATCTCCAACTAAAGAAGATACGATCTTACCAAAAGCACCCCCAATAATTACCCCGACTGCTAAATCAAGTACATTCCCTTTAAGGGCAAACTTCTTAAATTCTTCAAACATTTTTATTTCCTCCTGTGTAATTATCGTATAAGTTTACATACAAATCTCAATTCTTTCAAGTTAAGAATTGGTCTTTTTTAAGCAAAAATATTTATATCGGCTATTAGATATGGTAAATATAATTAATGACAATTTTTAGGAGGAGTAAAGGTATGGGCACAGAATTGGCTACATTTGCTGGTGGATGTTTTTGGTGTATGGTAAAACCGTTTGATCAACAGGACGGAATTATAAAAGTTGTTTCAGGCTATACAGGTGGGGAAAAAGAAAACCCGACATATGAAGAAGTATGCACACATTTAACAGGTCATTATGAAGCTGTTCAAATTACATTTGATCCAGAAGTCTATCCGTATGAAAAATTATTGGACTTATTTTGGCAACAAATTGACCCAACAGATGTAGGTGGGCAATTTAATGATCGAGGTAGTTCGTATAAAACTGCAATTTTTTATCATAATGAAAGTCAAAAAGAGCAAGCTCTAGCTTCGAAAGATAAACTAGAGAAAAGTGGCGTTTTCAAGAAATCAATTGTGACTGAAATTTTACCTGCAAAACCATTTTATGAAGCAGAAGAATATCATCAGCATTATTATAAAAAGCACCCGGTTCGTTACCAACTTTACTTTAAAGGATCTGGTCGTCAAAAATTTTTAAAGGAACACTGGAAAACGGGCCAAGAGGAGCTTAAGCAAAGACTAACACCGATTCAGTATGCTGTTACTCAGGAAGATGCAACTGAACCACCATTTAGAAATGAGTTTTGGAATCATAAAGAAAAAGGAATTTATGTTGATATCGTATCAGGACTTCCTTTATTTAGTTCATTAGATAAATTTGATTCAGGCTGTGGATGGCCAAGTTTTACAAAGCCGATTCTAAAAGGTGAAATTGAGGAGAAGAAGGACTATAGTCATGGAATGTTGCGTATTGAAGTCAGAAGTTCTGAAGCTGACTCGCATCTAGGGCATGTATTTGATGATGGACCTGGACCTGAGGGCCTTCGCTACTGTATAAACTCTGCGGCATTAAGATTTGTTCCATATGAAAAAATGGATGAAGAGGGCTATGGTAATTATAAGAGTATCTTTCTTAAATAGACACTAAGGATATTTAACTAGGTACCATCAAAGTGAAATAATTAAAATTTTAACCGAGATGACTATTTGTCTCGGTTTTTTTGTTTTTTATTTAGAAGGGGGAGGTTTGTTACTATTGAACAAAATATTTTCAAAAAAGTTTTCTGAAAATATTTACAATTGTGAAATAAGTGTGTTACTATAAAAGTGTCACAAAGTTGTCACAAATTAGGTATTGCAATTCACAAAAAAGATGAAAACAGGAGGTTAATCATTATGAAGCGAACTGATTATGAAATCGTTGAAACATATACTCAATATTCTGGTATTGCCTTTTTTATTGGTCTTATTCTTTTTTTACTATATTTTACTGGAAGCGGTTTCTTACATACAGGCATAAGCTTAACGGTGAGCATAGTATTGATGGGCTCTTGTTCAACCTTATTTCTATTAGGTACTTTTTTGGGATTGATGTTCTCAGTTCCTTCAAAAGAACAAGTTTAAAAGTTAAAAAAAGAGTGGGTGTTCAAATGGCGATAAGTCAATTTGAACGCCCTTTTGTTTTGTATAACATATTTTATCGGATACGTATATAAAGTAATTTGAAACTTAAAATTCTTCCGATATGATTAAAATATGGAAGTTATGATGCACTAGGAGGTGCTGCTAAGGATGAATTTTTTTAAAAAGTTAAAAGGTATGGATCGTAATGTGTGGATTCGAGTAATCGGAGAAACGATTACGAGTAGTGCAATGATGATGCTTATGCCATTTTTTGCTCTATACCTAGAAGGAAAAGTTGATTCAATGCTAAAGGTAGGATTTATTATGTCGATTTCACCTATAGCATCATTATTTGGTTCGATGGCTGGTGGTAGACTCGCTGATTTATATGGTCGAAAACGTATGATGGTTTTTTCGACGCTTGGAACATCTCTTATTTTAGTATCCTTTGCTTTAGTAGAAGGCTATACAGCATTTTTAATTTTATCAATTTTACTAGGTATTAGTAACTCGTTCTTTAGTCCAGCAGCTTCTGCTATGGTAGCTGATGTTACTAAACCAGAGAAAAGAACTGAAGCATATGGATTATTAAGGGTTGGAAGTAATGTAGGTACCGTAATCGGTCCGTTATTAGGAAGTTCTGTTGTTTACTTTTCGAAAGACAGTTTATTTTATATTGCAGCAATCACTTTAGGGCTTTATAGTATTGCACAATTAATTCTATTAAAAGAAACACTTCCTGCAGAAAAGAATGTTAAAGAAAAGACTGAAGTAACGAAAATACCTTTTAAAAAGGTTATGAAAATCATTAGATCTGATAAATTATTAATTTTTTACGTAGCAACAGGTGTAATTATTTCAATGGGTTTCTCACAAATTGAGGGAATGTTACCACTTTATTTTAAACAAACCTTTCAATCTCAATTTGGTATGTGGAATCCTTACCCGTTTTTAATGTCGCTTAATGGATTGTTAGTTGTTCTTTTGCAATTTCCGATTTCAAGTTATTTATCGAATCGTTCAATTGGAAAAACGATGTTTTATGGAACCATCTTATTCGGCTTAGGTATTTTATCAATCGGCCTTGCACCTCCATTATTACTTACAGGTGGTGTAGGTAAGTGGATGATTCTATTTTTCTTAGCAATAATCTTCATATACTACACCTTTGGAGAAATGGTTATGTCACCAGTTCAAATGACATTTGTGGCCAACATTGCACCTGAAGAATTAAGAGCGACCTATATGGCGGTTGGTAGTATGAAATGGACGATTGGTGGATTTCTTGGGCCTTTATTAGGTGGATTTTTATTTGATTTAAAACTTGGAATATGGCTATTTATAATTCTTGGAACAGGAGTTGTGCTATCAGGAATAATGTATCGATCACTTGATGAAAAAGTAGCGATTAGAGATAATCAACAGGGTATAGCGCAATAGGTCGCAGGATGCTTGTTTCTTTGTTGCTTCGTCAATTGAGCAGTGCTTATTACACTTATCAAACTGCCCGAAAACGCTTGTAATCAATCTGAAATTCAAGTTTTTATATTCTTGTCTACAAACTAAGTATAGCTTAAGTAGAGCTATGCTTTTTTTAGTTGTAAAGAAATCACAAAACAGATATCATTGCATATGTTGTAAAGAAAAATAGGTTTCTACCCATAAAAGCTTATACACATTTGTATAAAGTGGTACAATAGGGAGAGCAAAAAATAGTAGGGGGAACATCATGAAGATTAAGTTAGGATTATTATATGGCGGTAAATCTGCAGAACACAAAGTATCATTACAAACAGCTTTTGCCGTTATTTCTGCTTTAGATCACACAAAATTTGATGTGTATCCAATTTATATAACAGAACAAGGCGAATGGTTACAAGGGAAACAAATTGAGGGGAAAGTAGAAAGTGTTGCAGCTTTAAAATTCTCAAATGAAGATCAACATGTAAATGAAATCGCTCCTGTCGCGTTAACTTCATCAATTATTCCTGCAGCTTCAAATCAAGATTCAACTGGCCCAGTTGACGTTATTTTCCCATTATTACATGGACCAAATGGTGAAGATGGAACAGTTCAAGGTTTACTTGAGCTATTAAATATTCCTTATGTAGGAAATGGTGTATTAGCTTCAGCGGCTGGTATGGATAAAGTGATTATGAAAAACTTATTTGCTCAAGCTGGAATTCCTCAAGCTAAATATGTACACTTCTTAAAAACAGAGTGGAAATCAAATGCAGAGTCTTGCTATGAAGCAGTCGAGAAAGAATTAGGCTATCCTGTATTTGTTAAACCTGCAAACTTAGGTTCAAGTGTTGGTATTACGAAAGCTAAGAATCGTGAAGCATTAATGGCTTCATTTGAAGAAGCATTCCAATTTGACCGTAAAATAATTATTGAAGAAAATATTGTTGGACGTGAAATTGAAATTGCTGTATTAGGTAACGATCAAGTTGAATGTTCTGTTGTTGGCGAAATCAAACCATCAGTAGAATTTTATGATTATACTGCAAAATATGAGAGTGGCGATACTGGTCTAATTATCCCAGCTCCTGTAGAAACTGAAACATATGAAAAAATTAAACATTATGCAGAAGTGGCGTTCAAAGCAATCGATGGATCAGGCTTAACTCGCGCTGATTTCTTCGTAACAGAAGATGGTGGCGTATTAATGAATGAAGTTAATACAATGCCTGGATTTACTCCGTTCAGTATGTATCCTCAATTATGGCAGGCTACTGGATTAACATATCCAAAATTAATTGAAAAATTAATCGATCTTGCAATTGAACGTTACGAACAAAAACAACAAATTAAATATAATATTTAACAATTGAAAACACTATTCATGGTTGAATAGTGTTTTCATGTGAATAGAAGAAAAATGCTATAGAAGAGGAGTCGGTGACAATGTCAATCGTACGTACTTTATCTCAAATCATTAACATGATCCCTGGTAGCGAATTAAAGGGTGAAGATTTAACAATCAACGGAGTTTCAACAGACTCTCGTGTAGATTTAAATGGAAAATTATTTATACCGCTAATTGGTGAAAAATTCGATGCACATCAATTTTTACCTCAAGCAATTGAAAATGGTGCTAGTGCAGTACTTTGTTCTAGAAAGTTTTCAAATGTACCAACAAATGCATCTGTCATCTTAGTTGATGATACATTAGAAGCCTTACAAAAACTGTCCAAATCATATTTAAGTGAGTGGAATGGAAAAATAGTTGGTATAACAGGAAGTAATGGGAAAACATCGACAAAAGATATTTTAACTAGCATTCTTTCAGCAAAATATAAAGTACATAAAACACAAGGGAACTTTAATAATCATATCGGACTTCCGTTAACAGTTTTAGCGATGGCAGAAGATACAGAGGTTGCTGTCTTAGAAATGGGTATGAGCAATTATGGAGAAATTGAATTTTTGTCTAATTTAGCTGAGCCTGACGCGGCAATCATTACAAACATCGGTGAGTCTCATATGCAGGAACTAGGCTCAAGGGCTGGGATCGCAAAGGCGAAGCTTGAGATTGCTAGCGGACTATCAAAAAATGGTTTACTTGTCATTAATGGCGATGAACCATTATTAATCGAAGGTACAAAAGACAAAAACTTAATCTATACGATCGAAACTTTTGGTTTAAGCGAAAGTAATGATGTATATCCAACATTTATTGAAATGAATGAATCTGGAAGTGAATTTGAAATAAATAAAGCGAAGGATTTCCGTTTCAAATTGGCCGTACTAGGCAAACATAATATTAGTAATACATTGGCAGCTATTGCAGTTGCGAGGAAGTTTTCATTAACATGGGATGAAATTAGTTCTGGAATGCAGAATTTAGAAATGACAAAAATGCGTATGGAACTATTAAAGAATGAAAATAATGGAATAACTGTTATTAATGATGCCTATAATGCAAGTGTTACATCAATGAAAGCGGCTCTTTTATTTGCTTCAGAACTAAAGGGTTATAATCGAAAATTTGTTGTATTCGGCGATATGTTAGAATTAGGTGATCAAGAAATTGCTTTTCATGAAGAAATTGGAGAAGAAGTTGTAAACCTTCATTTCGATTTTCTTTATACTTTTGGACCATTAAGTAAATTTGCAGCAACGTCAGCTTTTGAACAAATGGACTCTTCAAGAGTAAAAAGCTTCGAAGATAAAAATAAGTTAATTGAAGATTTATTACAACAAGTCCGACCAAATGACTTAGTATTAGTAAAAGCTTCTAGGGGAATGAAATTAGAAGAAGTTGTAAATGCGTTAGTAAATCAAGGGTAAGCATATAATAAGGAAGGGAAGGCAGGAGAAATAGGGATTAAAAAATTTCCTTATTCCATTCGTTCTGCTTCTGCTCTTCGCTTCTTGTATGTAAAAATATGCGAAGTGAAAACTTTTTACGCGTAATTTAACAAATGAAAACTGTTCGTAATATAAGGGATGAAGAAGGCTATAAACATGATTTTATAGTGAATTTAACTATAATATAAGGGCAAAATATAGTTTGGAAATCAAATTGTTAGAATATAACTTCATTTGCTTTTTAGATAGAATGTCCGTATAATGGGTAGATATTGTTTCCTTTTCATGATACTTCGGACTATTGTTTTCCACTAAAAACGAACCTTCCATATGAACAGTCACGAAACATATAATTTTTTTAAATTTTTATAGATCAATTGAGATACAAAGGAGATTAACCAAATTGACAACATTTCAAGAATTAGGATTAAGTAGTAAGATCCTGTTTGCGATTGAAAAATTAGGCTTCGAGGAAGCTACTCCAATTCAAGCGCAGACTATTCCATTAGCAAAACAAGGCCATGATGTAATTGGTCAAGCGCAAACTGGTACTGGTAAAACTGCCGCTTTTGGTATTCCATTACTAGAAAAAATTGATGTAGATAGTAACAATGTCCAAGGACTTGTTATCGCACCTACACGTGAGTTAGCTATTCAAGTTGGTGAAGAATTACACAAAATTGGTATGAATAAAGGTGTAAAAATCCTTCCAATATACGGTGGACAAGATATTAATCGTCAAATGCGTTCATTAAAAAAATTCCCACATATTATTGTTGGAACTCCAGGTCGTATTCAAGACCATATTAACCGCCGTACAATTCGCTTAAACAATGTAAACACAGTTGTTTTAGATGAAGCGGATGAAATGTTAAACATGGGATTCATTGAAGATATTGAAGCGATCTTAAAAGAAGTTCCAGAAAACAAACAAACACTTCTTTTCTCTGCTACAATGCCTGATCCAATTCGTCGCATTGCAGAAACTTTCATGACAAATCCACAAATCGTAAAAGTAAAAGCAAAAGAAGTTACAATGCCGAACATTGAACAACATTTTATTGAAGTTCAAGAAAAGAAAAAATTTGACGTTCTTACACGTTTATTAGATATTCAAACACCAGAATTAGCAATTATTTTCGGACGTACAAAACGTCGTGTTGATGAATTATCAGAAGCGTTAAACTTACGTGGTTATGCTGCAGAAGGTATTCATGGTGATTTATCACAAGCAAAACGTGAGCAAGTACTTCGTAAATTTAAAGCTGGTTCAATTGATGTTTTAGTTGCAACTGATGTAGCAGCTCGTGGATTAGATATTTCTGGCGTTACACATGTATACAACTTTGATATTCCTCAAGATCCTGAAAGCTACGTTCATCGTATTGGACGTACAGGACGTGCTGGGAAATCAGGTATAGCGATGTTATTTATTACTCCTCGTGAGTTTAATCAATTAAAAAATATCGAGCGTACAACTAAACGTCGTATGGAACGTATGACTGCACCTACATTAGACGAAGCAATTGAAAGTCAACAACGTATCATTGCAGAAAAATTAACTTCGACTATGGAAAGTGATAATTTAGCGTTCTACAAACGTATTGCAGAAGAATTACTTGAAGAGCATGATTCTGTAAGTGTTGTAGCTGCAGCTTTAAAAATGTTAACAAAAGAGCCTAATGAAACACCAGTTCGTTTAACTGATGAGCCACCAATGGTCAAACGTGACCGTGGCGGACGCGGAGGAAACGGTGGCGGCGGCGGTGGATACCGTCGTGGTGAAAATAGACGTGGCGGTGGAGATGGACGTCGTAGCGATAATCGTCGTGGAGATGGACGTCGTGGAGACCGTGACAACCGTGGAGGAAACTTCCGTGGCAAACGTAACGAAGGTTCTCGCGATAACAACCGTGGTGGACAACGCAAACCACAAGACAGCAGTAAATAAGATAATAGATAAGGTGCATGGATAATATTCCATGTACCTTTTTTATTGTCATTTAATATAAAAGCTGTGTGAATTTGGACAGATTCCATACACTAACTAAAAACGTATGAGAGTTGGAATAAAAATGTTAGTAAGACTTGGATATGTCGCAATGAGTATGAATTTACAAAACGCCTCACCATCAAAGACAATGACGGTTACTCAATTTTTAAAACAAAAGGATAAAGATGCGGCGATTCGTAAGCTAGAGCAAATTGCTAATACTAATATTAATAACTGTCTAAGACTACTAAAGCACAACAAAGCACATGATATATCTTTTTTTCGCCTGAGCAGTAAATTAATCCCTTTAGCAAATCATGAAGAAGTAGCAGACTGGAATTACATAAAGCCATTAAAGGAAAGTTTACTTGAATTAGGTAAATTTGCAATTACGAATGAAATGAGGATTGATTTTCATCCGGATCATTTCGTAATCTTAAATTCAACTGATGAAGACCTATTAAAAACATCGGTAAAAACCTTGAAAATGCATTATCAGCTTTTAAAAGCGATGAAGATTAATACAGAACAACGATGTGTACTCCATATTGGTGGAGGGTATGATGATAAGGAAAAATCACTGGAACAATTAATAGAGAATTTTAGCCTTGTTCCTGCGCAAATTCAAAAAATGCTAATGTTTGAAAATGATGATACTACATTTACGTTTGATGAAACTTTATTTGCTTGTGAAAAATTAGGAGTCCCACTTGTATTTGACTATCATCATCATCTAGTTAATCATACAAATGAAGATTGGGTAAAAAATTGGGGTTATGCAGTTGATACATGGAAAACTTCAAACTTGCCTATGAAAATGCATATATCAAGTCCTAGAGATGAGAAAGACATACGTGCTCATGCTGATTTTGTGGACCCTAACATGTTTATTACATTTTTAAATGAAATTTATGGCTCGGTTAAGCAAATTGATTGTATGATTGAAGCAAAGCAAAAAGATAATGCACTATTTCAATTAATGGATGATATGAAAGCTCATCCGTCTATTGAAATAATTAATGATTCAAGCTTTTATTTTAAACCGTAGTACTCGACAGTTAGGGTGTGGAATATGATCGTAGGTATTGGATTAGATTTAGTAGAAATTGAACGAATGAAAGAAATTATAAGCTCGCAGCCACGGTTTGCGAAAAGGATTTTAACAGAAGCAGAATATGAAATATACGACAACTTATCAGAACGAAGAAAACTTGAATTTTTATCAGGAAGATTCGCCGCAAAAGAAGCTTGTTCAAAAGCTTTTGGTACAGGAATTGGGAAAGAATTAGGGTTTCATGATATTGAAATCTTAAATGACGAAAAAGGTAAGCCTGTATTAACCGTTGATTTGCCATTTATACCGTTTTTATCAATTACGCATACTGAACATTATGCAGCTGCTCAAGTAGTCTTACAGCAAATATAATACCCTTTTAAACAGTCACTCTTTTGAGTGGCTTTTCTTTTTTTGTACTCGACGTAGTTGCTAAATTTTAAAGATTAATTAATATGTGTAACAACATTGTCTTCACATACAGCCTTCGCTAATCAGAGCGTTTTCTTTAAATTTTTTAAATTAGCTTGTCATGCTAGTCTGCATATTTTAGAGCTTGACCTCATATAGTTTCATGAGGATATGAGAAGCAAGGTTGCAACGTGCATGAATAAATCCAGATTATACTTCTAAGCTACTCGCGCACATTTATTCATAAGCCTTTGCATAAAATTCTCTTTTTTACAATTTAAGAGGAATAAAGGAGCTGGGGAGATGAAGAAAAAGCTTGTAGCGATGCTTTTGACAATCATGTTAGTACTATCATTGGCTGCATGTGGCAAGAAATCGAAAGATGATGTCGTAGGTTCACTTAGCAATCAGATGGAAAAAATGAATGGCTATAAGGCTGATGCAACATTAACGATTAATAATGGGAATGATCCTCAAAAGTATGAAGTAGTCATTTGGCATAAAAAGCCTTCCTACTACCGAGTACAATTAAAAAATGCTAAGAGTGATCAAAACCAAATTATTTTAAGAAACAAAGAGGGTGTGTTTGTTTTAACGCCAGCATTAAATAAAAGCTATCGCTTCCAAAGTGATTGGCCATCAAACAGCAGTCAGCCATATTTACCGGAATCATTAGTTAATGACTTAGTACAAGATAAGAATGCAACGTTTAAAACAACTAAACTAGGGTATGTGTTTGAAACAAAAACAAATTACACAAATAGACAATTGCTCCCAACACAAGAAATTACTTTTAATAAAAAAGGTCTGACACCAGAATCAGTAAAACTATTAGATACAGATAAAAATGTTGTGTTGGATGTTAAATTCGATAAAGTACAATACAATGCAAAGTTTGATAATGATGCTTTTGATGTGAAGAAAAATATGACAAGCGCTCGTTTAAGTGTACCTACATCTACAAATCCAAATAATGATCCTAATTTATTAGTTACACTTTACCCTAATTATTTAATGAAGGGTGTTGTGTTAGATGACCAACAAGAAGTAAAAACGAACAATGGTGTTCAGGTTATACTTTCATATAAAGGTGATAAAAAATCGTTTACTTTAATAGAGGAAAAAGCAAGAATTTCAGAGTCTGGAACAACGATGGAAATCACTGGTGAACCAGTAGATTTAGGTAAAACAGTAGGAGCTTTATCAGATAAGATGATTACATGGTCATACGGTGGAACAGATTTCACGATTGTTTCTAAAAACTTAACTCAAGGTGAGTTAATTCAAGTTGCCCAATCAGTCGGAGATACAGGCACAAAATAATATTTTTTTCAAACTTAAAAAGGGCGTGATGATGCTTTATCACGCCTTTTTAAATTTTAAATAAACTATAAATGAGTAGTATATTGGTTGACATTTATAGTAAAATAAGCAAATAATTTTACACATATAAAAAAGAGTAATGGGTAAATCGATAAGGAAGTGTAGATCATGACAGAAACATCATTTTATCGCGACACTTGGGTAGAAGTAGACTTAGATGCAATTGAGGAAAACATCAAAAATATTGTATCGCTTTACCCTAATCATCAAGAAA
The DNA here is from genome assembly GCF_900112535.1 of Bacillus sp. UNCCL81. Lineage (NCBI taxonomy): Bacteria > Bacillati > Bacillota > Bacilli > Caryophanales > Bacillaceae > Bacillus > Bacillus sp. UNCCL81. The sequence goes on from NZ_FOMF01000016.1 coordinate 45,255, forward strand.
TATATGTAGCTTTAAAAGCGAATGCATATGGACATGGTTACGTTGAAGTAGCGAAACAAGCATTGGAGTCTGGAGCAACAAGATTATTAGTTGCTTTTATTGATGAAGGGATTTTTCTGCGTAACGCGGGTATAGAGGCGCCGATATTAGTTTTAGGAGCTACTAGACCAGAGGATATTAACGTTGCCATCAAGAATAAATTAACTTTAACGGCATATAATGTTGATTGGTTAGAAGGTATTTCTAAAAATCTAAAAAGCACAGATCGTACAATGATTCATATTAAATTTGATACTGGGATGGGTAGATTAGGCCTAAAAACAAAATCTGAATGGGAGCAAGCTGCATCGATCTTACGAAAAAATCCATCAATTATACTGGAAGGTTTGTTTACACATTTCGCTACTGCAGATGAGCTAAATAGATCCTATTTTAAAGAGCAAGTCGACAAATTTTATGAATGTATAGAATGGGTTAAGAGCAGTGGATTCTCTCCAGAGCTAATTCATTGTGCTAATAGTGCAGCGGCTGCATTAGAAACAAATTTATTTAATACTGTACGTGTTGGTATTATCATGTATGGTTTAACTCCATCTTTAGAAATAAAACCAATGTTACCATTTACATTAAAACCAGCACTATCGCTTTATACGAAAATCTCTCATATTAAGCAATTACCAGCTAATAGTGGTGTAAGCTATGGTGCAACGTATTTTACTTCTGATTCTGAGTGGATTGCGACGTTACCAGTTGGGTATGCAGATGGCTGGCTTAGAGATATGCAAGGATTTTCTGTGTTGGTTGAAGGTGAAAAGGCAGAAATCGTTGGTAGAGTTTGTATGGATCAGTGTATGATCAAGCTTTCTAAACATTATCCTGTTGGTACAAAAGTAACTTTAATAGGAGAAAGTAAGGATGGAGCAGTAACGGCTGAGGAAGTCGCTACACATATGAATACAATCAACTATGAAGTAACTTGCCTTATAAATCATAGAGTACCAAGGGTATATAAAAAGGATGGAAATATTAAGTCCATAAGTAATTATCTAGTATCAGATAAATTGTAATTTGATGTATTAAAGTATGAAACACTGTTATTTGGTTAAGATAAACGAAGATATGTGTCTTTCCAATCACTGAAAATAATGGTATGATGTAGTATAGGGAGATATATGGGTAATAGTTGATTCTGGAGGTGCTGAAACTTGTCCGAACTAAATGCGACAACTGAAATAACAGTACGTTTACCAAAACATGTAGTAAGCGAACTAGATGGATTAGTAAAGCAAGAAAACGGTAATCGAAATGAGTATATTTATCAAGCGACTAAGATGTTTTTAAAAGATCGTAAAAGACGCCAAAGTCGCGAACAAATGCGACGTGGATACATGGAAATGGCTAAAATCAACTTATTAATATCTTCTGAGTCATTCTATGCTGAGTCTGAAGCGGATTCTAAAGTGGAGCGCTTAGTTAGCGGGGGGTAATCACTTGATAGTAAAACGTGGCGACGTATATTTTGCAGACCTTTCCCCTGTAGTTGGCTCAGAACAAGGTGGAGTTCGTCCGGTTCTCATAATACAAAATGATATCGGTAATCGTTTTAGTCCTACCGTTATAGTCGCTGCGATTACAGCACAAATCCAAAAAGCAAAGCTTCCAACACATGTTGAAATCGATGCTAAAAAATATGGATTTGAACGTGATTCGGTTATACTACTAGAACAAATTCGAACGATTGACAAACAACGATTAACCGATAAGATAACACATCTTGATGATGAGATGATGGATCAGGTTGACGAAGCGTTGCAAATCAGTTTAGGACTTGTTGATTTTTAAAGTTGCTTTTATAGCAGCTTTACCTACATAGATTATAATAAATTGTTTTGTAACCCTTTCGTCTTGAAAGGGTTATTTTAGGTCTGTTAAAATTGCCAAAAAATTGGAGGCGTTATTTTTGTCACAACAATTGATTAATAAAATTGCATCTGATTTATCGATTACTACAAAACAAGTAGCTACTGTAATTGAATTAAAGGAAGAAGGAAATACGATTCCCTTTATTGCCAGGTATCGAAAAGAAAAAACGGGTTCTCTAGATGAGGTGCAAATTCATTCCATTTTAGAAAAATATGAGTATGCTGTAAATCTTCAAACTAGAAAAGATGAAGTAATCCGTTTAATTGAGGAAAAAGGGAAACTGACTGAAGACTTACGTAAAAGTATTACATTAGCTACAAAGCTACAAGAAGTTGAAGATTTATACCGACCATATAAAGAAAAAAGAAGAACTCGCGCTACAGTTGCAAAAGATAAAGGGTTAGAACCTTTTGCAGAATGGTTATTTTCAATGCCAAATGAAGGTTCACTTGCGGATGAAGCGTTAAAATACATAAATGTTGAACTAGAAGTTAATACAGTTGATGAAGTTATTCAAGGTGGAAAAGATATTATTGCGGAATGGATTGCAGATGATGCTACTTATCGCAAGTGGATTCGTGAAGTCACTTTCAAAAAGGGAACGATTGATAGTACGGTAAAAGACTCCGAAAAAGACGAGAAAAAAGTATATGAAATGTATTACGAGTACTCTGAACCAATTTCAAAGATTGTTCCACATAGAATATTAGCCATGAATCGTGCTGAAAAAGAAGATATTTTAAAGGTTGCAATTCAATCTCCTTTTGATGAGATTATTTTATACTTAGAAAAAAGAGTTATTACAAAGGATACTTTTGTACGACCAATCTTAATGGAAGTCGTTGAAGATGCATATAAAAGATTAATTCAGCCTTCAATTGAAAGAGAGATTCGTAAAGAATTATCTGAAAAAGCTGATTCACACGCGATTAATATTTTCTCAGAAAACTTGCGTTCATTATTACTACAACCACCATTAAAAGGGAAAATCGTTCTAGGAGTAGACCCTGCATTTCGTACAGGTTGTAAACTAGCAGTAGTAGATGAGACGGGCAAAGTACTCAAAATAGATGTGATTTACCCTCATCCTTTCAGAGGAGAAAGGGAAGAGGTTCAAAGAAATAAACGAGAACAAGCAATTGCAAAAATTAAAGATATTCTTATCAAATATAAAATAGAAATGATCGCAATTGGAAATGGTACGGCTTCGAGAGAAACAGAGCTGTTTATATCTGGTATTTTAAAAGAAATGAAAAATAATACTTACTATGTAATCGTAAATGAAGCTGGCGCAAGTGTTTATTCAGCATCTGAGCTAGCAAGAGAAGAGTTCCCAGATTTCCAAGTTGAGGAACGAAGCGCTGTATCAATTGCTAGAAGACTACAAGATCCATTAGCAGAACTAGTTAAAATTGATCCGAAATCTGTTGGGGTAGGATTATATCAACACGATGTGTCTCAAAAGAGCTTAAATGAATCATTATCATTTGTCGTTGAAACTTCTGTTAACCAAGTTGGTGTAAATGTAAATACAGCATCAGTTTCATTACTTCAATACGTATCGGGCTTGTCTAAAACAGTAGCGAAAAATATTGTTAATTATCGTGATGAAAAAGGAAAAATTACAAACCGAAAAGAGCTTAAAACAATACCGAGATTAGGCGCTAAAACATATGAGCAATGTATTGGATTTTTACGTGTTCTTGAAGGAGATGAGCCATTAGACCGTACAAGTATTCACCCGGAGAGTTACATACAAGTAAAAAAATTATTAAAGCAATTAAATTTCTCAACGAGTCAAATTGGTTCAAATGAATTGAAAGAACAGTTAAAAACGATTAATTTAAAAGAAGTATCAGAGCAACTAGATATTGGTGAAATTACGTTAAAAGATATTTTTGCATCATTAATGCAACCTGAAAGAGATTTACGAGATGAATTAGCAGCACCAATCCTTCGCCAAGATGTTCTTCAAATTGAAGACCTAAAAATAGGGATGGAACTTGAAGGAACAGTAAGAAACGTAGTCGATTTTGGTGCGTTTGTTGATATTGGATTAAAGAACGATGGCCTTGTTCATATTTCTAGAATGAGTAGTAAATTTATTAAGCACCCACTTGATGTTGTATCGGTAGGTCAAGTAGTAAAAGTATGGATTGCTGAAGTAGACCAAAAGAAACAAAGAGTAGGTTTATCTATGCTACCAATTGAATCGAAAGAAATCGTCAAAGCTTAATTTTTTGATAATAAAACCAACATTGATTCAATAATTTAATTTGATAACGGTTTTTTTCATAAAATGCTTTTTGAATTTGAGTTTTAAGCCAACTAGGCATTACCATGATGAAAACCTCCAACTTAAAAATCTTCGCCCATCTTTTTTGAGGATGGGCGATGAAATAAATGAGTGAGGGGTAACCTTCCGATACATTGTATAAAAAGGATAACTGTATTGTTCATTTTGATAGTAAAAATTACGCCGTTGTAGAGAGATTTACTAAGAGCAGCCCATTTAGCATAAATCGTACTAATAAGATCTTTTGAAATTCTCATTTGTAAGTTTAATGTATGCGCATACCCAAGAATTTGTGAGTTGTTCAGTTAGAATAAAGAGAAAAAAAGGATGGAGATTCATAAATGGATAATGAGGAGATACAAAAACTGGTTGAAGAACTATCAATCACTTATTTCGATCGACCATTTCTCCACCAAGCTTCTTTTAATACTAGATTGAGGACAACTGGTGGTAGGTATTTATTAAAAACAAGCAATATCGAATTAAATAAGTTTTATTATGAAGAACACGGAATTGAAGAGTTAAAAGGGATCATATTACACGAGCTCTGTCATTATCATCTTCATATTATGAAGAAAGGCTATAAACACGAAGATAGAGATTTTAAAGAGCTATTAAAAAAGGTAGGTGCTCCTAGGTATTGCAAACCACTAAATTCAATAAAAAAAAGAACGCATTCATATAAGTATAAATATAGATGTTCAGGGTGTGGGCAAGCTTTCTTAAGAAAAAGAAAAGTGGACATAAACCGCTATGTATGTGGATTATGCAAAAGTCCATTAAAACTATATAAATAGTGTTGACATCTAATATGCATTTAGTTTATATTAATACTTGTCATCATGTTTCAGCACCTGATGAAAAGATTAGTATTTTTCCGCAGTAGCTCAGTGGTAGAGCACTCGGCTGTTAACCGAGTGGTCGTAGGTTCGAACCCTACCTGCGGAGCCATTATTATAGAGAAGTACCCAAGTGGCTCAAGGGGCGCCCCTGCTAAGGGTGTAGATCGTTTACGCGGTGCGAGGGTTCGAATCCCTTCTTCTCTGCCATATTTTTTTTTGGCCCGTTGGTCAAGCGGTTAAGACACCGCCCTTTCACGGCGGTAACACGGGTTCGAGTCCCGTACGGGTCACCATTTTATCCTGGAGGATTAGCTCAGCTGGGAGAGCACCTGCCTTACAAGCAGGGGGTCGGCGGTTCGAGCCCGTCATCCTCCACCATTAACTTCATATGGTCCCGTGGTGTAGCGGTTAACATGCCTGCCTGTCACGCAGGAGATCGCCGGTTCGATCCCGGTCGGGACCGCCACTAATTACTACAAATTGTAGTATTTTTTTCTTTATTTGGAGAAAATTAGTAAGAGTGGATGGTTGGAGTTGGATTGAATGTCGGATTGTTTTTTATCTTGAGGAGTAATTCGAGAGGTAGAAGCAATACAAATTCTACGGTGTGGGTTCATGTAGGATATTCGTATCTTTTATAAAGATGAGTGTCGAAATGTCGGATTGTTTTTATCTTGAGGAGATTATTCGAGAGGTAGAGGCATTACAACATAAAAAAAATCCTGCGGTGTGGGTTCATGTAGTTAATTCGAGGGAGTTAGTTCATGATGCTAAATCAATGGGCTATAGCCAAGCGGTAAGGCAACGGATTTTGATTCCGTCATGCCCTGGTTCGAATCCAGGTAGCCCAGCCATTTTGTTTTTTTGTAAGATAGAGTATATTTGTATTTTTTTAGGATGTCGGATTGTTTTTTATCTTGAGAGGTTGATTCAAGAGGTAAAAGCTCATGAAGATTACTCGTATTCTATAAAAAGATGTATACCGAAATGTCGGATTGTTTTTATCTTGAGGAGTAGATTCGAGGGGTTAAAACAATACAACATAAAAAAATCCTGCGGTGCAGGTTCATGTAGCATACTCGTGGAAGTAGAGCATGCAGTTAAATCAATGGGCTATAGCCAAGCGGTAAGGCAACGGATTTTGATTCCGTCATGCCCTGGTTCGAATCCAGGTAGCCCAGCCATTTTAGTTTTTTATAAATATGTTTAAGGTAAGGGGATTGGCTTTTATCTTAGACGCGATCGTGTAAACAGTAAGTTGGTTTAAAAATATATGGTTTTTAGTTATAATTGTAATATCTTATATTATGAAAGTGTAATTGCTCTCTGGGGCAAGAACGTCTTTTAGAAACAGGCTATATTTTATAAACTTTGTTATTACGAGCCATTAGCTCAGTAGGTAGAGCATCTGACTTTTAATCAGAGGGTCGAAGGTTCGAATCCTTCATGGCTCACTTTTGTTTATTCGCGGTCGTGGCGGAATGGCAGACGCGCTAGGTTGAGGGCCTAGTGGAGGTTTCTCCGTGGAGGTTCAAGTCCTCTCGGCCGCATCAAATTATATAATAAGTAATAAGGCTTCTACGTAATGTAGAGGCCTTTTTTGTGTTTAAAAATTGTTTGAATTTTATAGGTTAAGTTGAAGTAAGGTACTAAACTTTAGAAGTATTGGTAAACCGTTTCTTAAAATCATTGTTTGATTGGAATCTGGACTTTGTAGGTTTTAAAAATGAATATTAAAAATTTTTAAAATTTATTGTATTTTATGTTATTCTTGATTATAATACAAAGCATAACAAATAAAACAACTTTGAAAGAAAGGAGGTAATTAATGAAAGTAGCAGGGATGAATATTACATTCAAGCATTATCCTATCCAATATTTTTTTGATTGTATGGACCAATTAGGCATCAGTAGCATTGAATTATGGGCTGGTGAACCTCACCTCTATGTTTATAGAAACTTGCTTTGCAATTTGAGAGAGATAAAGAAAGAAATTAAGGCTAGAAGTATGGAAATAGTCTGCTATACTCCAGAACAATGCATTTATCCATACAACCTTGCTGCTTCAGATTCAAATTGGCGAAAAAAGAGTATTGATTATTTTATTGAAAATATTCACTCTGCGGTGGAGTTGGATACTGATAAGATGCTAATTACTTCAGGGATTGGCGATTTCTCCCTAACAAAAGAAGAATCATGGAAATATGTAAGTGAATCAATATATCAAATTACAAAGGTGGCAGAGCACGAGGGGATCACACTTGCACTAGAACCTTTAACAAGATTTGAATCTAATTTAATTATTAATACACAGGGATTAAAGAGAATGGTTGATGAAATAAAATTCCCTTCCTTAAAAGGGATGATTGATACCGTTGCTATGAACTTGGCGGGTGAAACACCAGATGATTTTTTCTTATTGCTTCCTGAGTTATGTCATTTCCATTTAATAGATGGTGATAGCAAGACAGATTCTCATCTTGCTTTAGATGATGGTAATTTACATTGGAGGGAATATGTGAAAAGCGTGCAAAAGCACCAATACGATGGGGCATTCACTCTTGAAATAATGGGGTCAACTTACTATCAAAATCCACTAGATGCTGTTAAAAAATCCTTAGTTAAACTAAATGAATTAGGAATTGTATAATCTAAAAATTTGGAGGAGCCTTTATGAGTAATACTACGCTTACAAGAAAGCTCGGATTTTGGTCGGCATTAGCAATTGCTGTTGGTACGACTGTAGGATCAGGTATCTTTGTCTCGTCTGGTGATGTAGCAAAAGCAGCGGGAACCCCTTCTATTTCTATTTTAGCTTGGATTATTGGTGGTATTATTGCTATTCCGCAAGTGATGGTTCTTGCTGAGTTGTCGACTGCTTATCCTGAAAATGGAAGCGGTTACGTCTATTTGAATAAAGCAGGCTGGAGACCTTTAGCCTTTTTATATGGATGGGCAACATTTTGGGCGCTTGATCCACCTTCAATTTCAATTATGGCTCTAGCAGTCGTTTCATACTTGGCAAGCTTTTTCCCGTTTTTCTCTGGAGTTGCTGGCAAGTTGTTAGGGGTTGCGATAATTTTAATAATTACTTCAATTCATTATCGAAGTGTAAAAGAGGGCGGGCTTTTTCAAGTAATTATTACCGCTGTGAAAATCATTCCGTTCATTATCGTTATTGTTCTAGGTTTAATGTATATGCACCCGGGGAACTTCTCCTATACGGCTCATGGAGAAGTGGTAAAAACAAGTCTAATCGGTGGTGTCTCTGCTACAACATGGGCTTATACCGGTATGGCCGCTATTTGTTTTATGGCAGGTGAATTTAAAAATCCCGGAAAAACGCTACCTCGTGCCTTGATTAGTTCTGTCTTTATTGTATTAATTTTGTATACTTTGCTTGCAGTCTGTGTAATTGGGTTAATGCCTTTTAGTAAATTGATGAGTTCTAGTGCAGCTGTTTCTGATGCGGTTAAGTATATACCAGGCCTATCTCATATTGCTTCTTCGTTTGTTGCGATTACTGCAATTATCGTTATTTTAGGCTCACTAAGTTCATGTATCATGTTTCAGCCTAGGTTAGAATACGCGATGGCGAAGGACGGGCTGTTTTTCCAGCGTTTTGGTCGTGTCCATCCAAAGTATGAAACTCCAAGTTTTTCAATTATTGTTCAAGTTACCTATGCATGTATTCTAGTTTTTGCAACTAATTTAACGACTTTACTAGGCTATTTTACATTAATTCAATTAGTGATTAATATTTTGGATTTTGTAGCAGTTTATAAATGCCGTAAGCGTGAGGACTATAACCCGATTTACAGGATGCCAATGTGGAGACTAACGACGATTTTAGCAATTCTTGGAGCTTCTTGGCTTGCTTGGGGTACGTTTACTTGGGCTCCATGGCAAGGGATGGTAGCAGCATTCATTGTCATCGCTACCGGACTACCTGTTTACTTTTACTGGGAAAAACGGTACGGTCCGAATAAGAAAAATGACGGTAATCTAGTAACAAAGAAGAATTCAATTATCTCAGGAAGCTAGTGAACTTTTGCTAGCTTCTTAATTTTTTGAAAAAGCAATTGCTTTATTTGTTATATTTAATTATAATACAAGGCATAACAAATATGTTTTAGGGGGATCTAACCATGTTAAAATTTGATGAAGCGTTATTTTTAAAACTTGTAGAAAAAGAAGGACTTGCATTTAGAAGTAAAATTGAGGATATCGTAGATTCAATCTGTCAAAAAGGTTACAGCAATCTTTTCCTGATTGGTGCTGGCGGAACGATTGCAATGATGTATCCTTATAAATATATTTTAGAATCAAACTCTACAATCAATGTACATGCCGAAATCGCAGCCGAGTTTATGGTCATGAACAATAAGCACTTTTCAAAGGATTCCGTATGTATTTTCACCTCAGTTTCAGGGACAACACAAGAAACTGTAGCGGCGGCAGAGTTTTGTAAAGAAAGAGGGGCTACTACAATTGCTTTAGTAGCGGAACCAAATACTCCATTAACGCAAGTAGTAGATTACTGTATTACAACCGGCTCGGAAAAACATTCGTTTGATACATTCTTTATGCTGTTGTACATCGTAGTATTTCGCTTCATGTATAATAACAATGAATTTCAGCAATATGAACAGTTCACAAAAGAAGTTTCCTTGTTGCCACAAGCTATTTTAGCTGCTGTAAAAGACTTTGATAATAAGGCTGAGGAATTTGCTATTAAACATAAGGATACAGATTATCATATGATGGTGGGTTCAGGTAACTTATGGGGTAACACTTATTCATATGCAATGTGCATTTTGGAGGAAATGCAATGGATTCACACAAAATCCATCCATGCAGCGGAGTTTTTCCATGGTACGCTTGAGCTAGTAGTTGAAGATACTAGTGTTATTTTACTGAAAGGTGAAGATGAAACAAGACCATTGATGGATCGAGTAGAAAGGTTTGCGGAAAAAATTACGAATCAATTAACTGTTATTGATACAAAGGACTTTGAATTGCTAGGTATTAGTGAGGAATTTAGAAAACACTTTTCTGTCAGTGTTAACTGGGCAGTTTTAAGTCGAATTAGTGTTTACCTTGAAAGGGAAAGAAATCACTCATTAGACCTAAGAAGATACTACCGTAAAGTAGAATATTAAAAAAATTAGTGGGCACTACATAGTAGTGCTCGTTTCTTAGATTAAAAAGAAGGTTGGGATTAGATGAGAATTGTTACAGTCGGCGATAACTGTATGGATGTCTATCTTGCAAACGAGAAAGTGTATCCTGGAGGAAATCCGGTAAATGTTGCTGTCTACTTAAAAGAGCTTGGGGCAGACTCTTCGTATATAGGTTGGGTTGGAAGTGATTCCTTTGGTGAACAAATGATTAAATCGATTCAAAGTAAGGGGGTCGATACATCATTTATTTCTAAAAAGATAGGAAAAACAGCAGTTACCCATGTAGAATTGGTTAATAATGACCGCCATTTTGGAGATTACGATGAAGGGGTAATGGCCCAGTTCACATTAACTGGTGAAGAACAGGAGTTTATTCAAACCCATCAACTTGTCCACGCTGGTATATGGGGACATGTTGAGGAGTATTATCCACTTTTTAAACAAAAAGGATTGCTTACTGCATTTGATTTTTCAGACCAGTTAGAGCACGATTTAGTAAAGACGCTACCTTGTTATGTGGACTATTCCTTTTTTTCTTATAAAAAGGATGATGAGTTTATCAGGGGATTTTTAAAGGATGTAAAAACACAAGGATCCAAGGTTGCCGTTGCCACGCTTGGAGAAAATGGATCTCTAGCTTTCGATGGGAAACATTTTTATCAATTTGGTGTATTGGAAGATAACGTTGTAGATACGATGGGAGCAGGAGATTCTTTCATAGCTGGATATATTTATGGTACTTTACAGGGCTTTTCGATCGAACAGTGTTTGGAATTGGGAACTAAAACGGCTGCAAAAACAATTGGCTATTTCGGTGCATGGTGACGATAACTAGTCGGCAGTGTATAATAATGTTGAAAAACATTGACGGATAGGATGAAAATTATGAACCTAAATTCTTCAACCCCACAACCTCTCTATATGCAGATTAGGCAAATGCTACAGAATGATATTCAACAAGGGAAATATAAACCAGATCAACAGATTCCCACAGAAGCTGAGCTTTGTGAAATGTATAATGTCAGTCGAATCACTATTCGAAAGGCCATTGAGGAATTAGTGAAGGATGGTACATTAACACGCATACCACGTAGGGGCACGTTTGTAGCTTCAAATAAGTTTAATAATGAACTGTTATCTGTAAGCGGATTCTCAGAGTTTAGTCACCAACTAGGAATGATTCCAAATTCCCGAATCCTTAGAAGTGAAGTCATCCCGGCATCAAAGGATGTTGCAGAACATCTTAAAGTTGAAGAGGGAAGTCGAGTACTTGAGCTTGAGCGACTTATGTATGTGAATGAACGTCCACTTTTTTATGATATTGCACATTATTCACTAACTCGTTTTCCTGATTTGGAAAAGAAAATTGCAACAGACGAATCTACATATAAAGTACTCTCAAAGGACTATAATACAGAAATCCTAAGCAACGATAAAATTATCGACGTAATAGGAGCGACAAAAGTATATGCCAATTACCTTGAATGCGATATAGGAGCCAATCTTTTTAAAATCCTAAAAATTGCCTACGATTCAAATGAGGAACCTGTCCACCTTTCAACGTTTATGTGTGAAACAAGTAAAGTAACCTTAACCGTTCATCGTACAAAATAGAGTTAACTCTATTTTATATGAATTACATATTTTAATAAAAAAACTCACTTTTGATTTTATTCAAAAGTGAGTTTTTTTATTAATAATTTGCAGGATTTACCTGGATAGCTTTAAAGTTTTGATTATTATCTGAGTAATGCCACCATTCTTTAGAATAGCCTACAAAACCTACTTGTCTCATTGCCTTATCCATAATATGATAACTCTTTTCCTGTACACTGCTTCGTTTATAGCTTCGAGATGCTCGTGAAGAAAAATCATCGAAATTAGATTGCATTTGTACTTCTTTTCCATCTAAAGTACATAGTGTTATATCCACCGTTGCACCAAGTTGGTGTCCACGGATATTTTTAGGATCAGGTTTAGCTACATAATCCGAATTAGGATATGCGTTCCAAAGTGTTTGTTGTGCAGATAAAGGTCGGTAAGCATCCCATACTTTAATTATATATCCTTGTTTTTTAAGTATTGCGTTTGCTTTTGCTAATTTTTTTGCTGTACTTGTCCTAAGTATTGCTTGACTAAAATTATAAATACGTTTGCCAGTGAAGTTATTAGTTGTGTTATATTTCAAATCAACAATAATACTTTTATCTAATGATTTAACGTTATTGAACTCCGCTATCACATATTTTCCATTTATAAATCCTATTGTCTTTTTAAACTTAATTTTATACCATCCATTGGAGTGTTTATTAATAACCGTTAAAAGTTGGCCTTTTTTAACTGAACCGATCAACTTATATGATGTACTAGGCCCACCACGGACATTCAATTTATTTGCAGTTACAGTATAAACTTTATTTGCTGCATAGGTAGATGTTGGATTTGTAAAGAAACTTATCGATAGAAATGAAAGAGTGGAAAAAAATACAAATATCTTCTTAATAATTCTCATATTTCACCTTCTTTGATTTTTTAATAATCTGTTAACTATAACCATTATTCTACAGAATGGCTCACATCACCTTTCATTTTGAAACTATAAAGATAAAATAAAAAACATTACTATTAAGTAATGTTTTTTATTTACAATATAGGAGATAAGAGGCGTGAGATTGCTTCTTTTAACCTGATTAAGACTGATCGCTCTTGATATTTTTCAATTGTAAGCTCACTACTATGATGACTATCAAGTAAAAAAAAGTTTTGTAGTTCAGAAGCTTTTTCTTCTGAATAGGTAATCGCATTAATTTCAAAATTTAACTTAAAACTACGTGTATCAATATTCGTAGTTCCTACTGAAGCTATTTCGTGATCAACAACGATGGTTTTAGCATGTAAAAACCCATTCTCGTAAAGTAAGATTTTTGCACCATACGATAAAAGTTCTCCAGCGTATGATAGAGAAGCCCAATACACGAATGGGTGATCAGGTTTACTTGGGATCATTATTCTTACATCGATACCGGATAAAATTGCGATTTTACACGCATCCATAATACTTGTATCTGGAATAAAATAAGGTGTTTGAATATAAACACATTTTTTGGCAGACATAATTAACTTAACGTACATGTTTTTTAAATGTTCTGTTTCTGAATTTGGCCCACTAGCAACAATTTGGATAGGGGTACTTCCAATATTTTTTTCATTATTAAATGAGAATTCTTCTATATTATGTACAGGTTGATTAGTAGCTTGTTGCCAATCTAAAATAAATCTACCTTGAATTTGGTTTACTGATTCTCCCATTATACGAAAATGAGTGTCTCTCCAATAACCAAATTTCTGATCAATTCCAAGATATTCATTTCCAATATTGAACCCACCTATATAAGCAATTTTTCCATCTATAATACATAGTTTTCTGTGATTCCTATTATTTAACCGGAAATTGATGAGTCTTAAAAATGAAGGGAAGAAAGCTCTCACTTCGCCACCATGTTTAACAAGTTCTTTGAAAAAAGAAGGGGTAATTCTTTTGGAACCAATGTCATCATACAGGACTCGTACTTTCACACCTTCTTCTGCTTTTTTCGAAAGTTCATCTCTAAGTTTCTTTCCTAACGAATCACGCTGGATAATATAGTACTGGATATTAATTTCTCTTTGGGCAAGTTGTATATCTTTAAATAGTGAATTAAATTTTTCGTGTCCATCTCGAAATGTTTGGATCTCGTTATCTGTCGTTAATAAAGCATTAGCTGACTTTAAATTCATCATAATTAAATGTGAATGCTTGGATAGTAGCTCATCTTGAAGAAAACTTTGATCATTATGAATTTTATTAGCCTGGTCTGTAACCGCCAATTGTAGATAAGTTCTTTCTTTAGTCGATAGATGGTAGAAATTCTTTTGTTTTAGCTGCCTACCTAAAAATAGATATAGTAAAAATCCTACTATAGGTATAAAAAGTAAGATCATTAGCCACGCCCATGTGGCAACAACATCTCTTTTTTCTATAAATACTAGTACTCCTGCTAGAAGTATATTGATGATAAGGAGGATTGTAAGAAAATTATTAATATCCATTTTTCACACTTCCTATTAGTCAAATTTCCTTATATTAGTTTAATATCTTTTTTAATGCTCATTAATAATATTTTTTATATAAAAGAACAAAGTATTCGAAAACACTTCATAGTAACTCCAAAATACAGTAATATTATTTATCCCGTTAAAATATCAAAAAATGAAACATAGAACTTTTTTATAAGAAAAAGGAGCTGCGCTACTTTTATCGGGTCTTGTCCTTAAATTGTACTATAGTAAGTCGGATATTGTTGAGTCGTACTTTGTCAGAAACGTTAAATATGTACTGTTTAAAGCTACATTATTAACTTAAAAAGCACTTAAACCAAGTTAAATCAAATAAGTAATAAACTTATGATTTTTTTTATTTGAAAAGTGTTGACATTAAATGTTCGATGCTTTAATATAGTTTAAGTCACGTCAGACAAGTTAACGAAGTCAACGAAAGCTTATCGTAGTAAGCTTTTAAAGTTTAAAAAAACTTTTAAAAAAGTGTTGACATAAACAGTTAGATGTTATAAACTGTAAAAGTCGCTAACGAAGACGACACACTTTATAATATGCGCCCGTAGCTCAATTGGATAGAGCGTTTGACTACGGATCAAAAGGTTATGGGTTCGAGTCCTTTCGGGCGCGCCATATTACGG
>NZ_FOMF01000015.1:0-81643 GCF_900112535.1 Bacillus sp. UNCCL81
AAAAACAACCTTGTCAATTAAATTACCAAATTTCCGTAAAAGGCGTAGAATGATGTTGATTTCCATTACAGGATGCTCGCTTTCCATGGGGCGGGATTCTTTAGCCTCCTCGGCAAGCCTGCGGGGTCTCAGCCTTCCCGCTAATCCCATAGGAGTCGAGCACCCCTCCATTCCAATCAACTTTTTCATCAAAAAAAGTATGCAATAAATCCTAATCAAATAGCCTTTACTTAGAGTAATCTAGCAGTTTTAATTAATCAGTTTGTAGTTTTATTAAAATCGAACATTAAACTAAATTAATCAAATGAATTTGTTTTTCTAAGAATAAGCTCATAATTTTTTAACTTCTGAAAAAAGATGTCTATTGTTATTGGAATCATAAAATTGCTCGAACATATTAACATTTAAAACCATTAAAAGAACATCCAAGAAAATGATAATTTCATCATTATTAAATGTTCATTTAATGTCCGTTTTCCCTATTGACCATTTTATATTTCAACACTCTGCAAAAATCCTTCCATAAAGGAAGGATTTTTTGCCTTTTCTATTTGAGATCCAGTTTATTTATTTGCACAAAGTCTTTCATATACACTCTGTTTGGTCTTTCAAGCATAACTGCCATTTGTTCTGTCCATCGGTCTTTTCTTTTACCGCCGGTTCTTTGTTCATAATAACTTGAGACTACTTCATCGAACTCTTGTAACTGCTTTACATAGACTTCTTTATCTTGCTGATATTCGTTCTCATGGTAAATATGTTCGAACGGCAATCTCGGTTTGTGGTCTGTAATTTGTTTCGGATATCCCACTGCAATTCCAAACAAAGGTAAAACTCGCTCAGGCGTTTTTAACAATGTTTTCACTTCTTCAAGGTTATTTCGGATTCCTCCAATATAACAAATTCCCAGCCCCATGGATTCTGCTGCAATTGCAGCATTTTGTGCAGCTAAAGATGCATCGATCAATGCAACCATAAAATTCTCAGTGCTTTCTATTGATGGAAGGACATTTTTCTTTTCATTTTCTCCTATAACGGAATGGCGGTAAAGATCGGCGCAAAATACGAAAAAGTGACCATTTTTCTCAACATACTCCTGGTTACCAGCTAGCTCAGCTAACTTTTTCTTACAGAGTTTATCTTTTACACCGATGATTGAGTATGCCTGCATATAACTAGAAGTTGCGGCTGATTGAGCACAAGAAACAATCGTTTTTATTTGTTCATCCGATAGAGGCTTATCCTCAAAATAACGGATAGAACGGTGTTCAATTATTGTCGATATAACATCATTCATGGAATAATACTTCCTTTCTGATTTGAAAATGATTATTAAGTTAAGTTATCTATTTAAATCTTTCGACCATCATTAAACAGTAACTTTTTTCTAATATTTACTGATGCATCAGGTATTTCTTCCATTTGTATTCTTATGTCTTTTGTAAAACTCTAGATGTTTTCTGTAAAAATTCTGATGAGCAGGATAACTCCTTCCTTAATGCTTCATAAAATTGATCTACAGTTTCAATAAATACTTTTTCTTTATAAATTAGTAGTCTTGTGGGGTTATGCAAAAACACTGTTTACTGTGATTAATAAGATTAAAACAGTAATAGGTAGCTTTCTTCCTTGTTAGTTGGATATTCATAATCACCCCAGTATTAAACTATACCTCAAACTTTAATCAATAATTATAATAACTAATCTGTCCCAAACTACATTTTTTAATAACAGTTTGGTTCTCAATAGAAAGATTGTGACGAAATATACTTAAAATTTATTCTCAAAAATTAATCATATAAAATTACTAAAGTGAGTAATTTATATTTTAAACTACTTTAACAATTTTGGAGGTAACCACGTGGGATACTACGTTAATGTAGATCAAGGTGTGAATTTATATGTGGAGGATATAAATCCTGGGGGGAGCAAGACTATAGTATTTTTACATGGTTGGCCATTAAGCCATAAACAATTTGAATATCAGTTTAATGTTCTGCCCTCATTTGGATACCGTTGTATAGGAATAGACTGGAGAGGTTTTGGCAATTCGGATAAGCCATTTCACGGGTACACACTGGACCGACTGGCAGACGATATTCGCAATGTGATCGACGTACTTCAATTAAATAACTTTATACTTGCTGGGCATTCTACAGGAGGAGCAATAGCAATTAGATACATGGCTCGACACAACAGCTACGGAGTATCTAATCTTGTTCTTATAGACGCTGCAGCTCCCGTTGGTTTTGCGAATAAAGATCATGCTAATCAAATGCTTAATCAAGCATTAAATGACCGGCCAAAGCTGATGCGGGAAATAACAGAAACCTTTTTCTTTCAGTATATAACAAATCCATACTCAGACTGGTTTTTTCAATTGGGTTTACAGGCAGCAGGTTGGTCAACTGCTGCAATCGTAGTTATGCTAAGGGATGAGAATGTATATGATGACCTGCCGAAAATATCGGTTCCAACCTTAATCGTTCACGGAATACACGACAATGTGATTCCATTTTCGCAAGCTCAGGAAGTTAATCAAAAAATAAGAAATTCACAACTTGTCCCATTTCAAAACAGTGGTCATGGTTCATTTTGGGAAGAACGGGATAAATTTAATCAACTATTAAACCAATTTATTAGATAATAAACATTATTAATCCAAGTTTGAAAGTAGCTCGAGTGTCGTTAATCGAATTTTCTGACAGACTTATTAAATTTCGAAAACAATCAATTCAATCATCTTTTCGTATAGAAAAACTTATTAAGAAACATGCACTAGAAAAAATATAAATCATATATAGGTGATATCCCGTTTGAATGCTTGAGGAGGATATTATGAAACCTATGTTACCTAGTGAAAAATATTTCGGTAATTTAGAACTAGTTTATGCTTTTTATGGAGCTATGCCTACAGGTGTTACTGTTTCAGAAACCGGTCGTATTTTCATTTGCTTTCCGAAATGGGGAGACGATGTTAAATTTACGGTGGGGGAAATTGTAGAAAATAAATTGCAGCCTTATCCTAATTTACAAGCCAATTTGGTTAACCCCGAGAATATCACAATGACTTTCATCAGTGTCCAAAGTGTAGTTGCTGATGGAAGGGGAACACTTTGGATATTAGATACAGCGGCACCCAATTTTTCTGAACCAATTAAAGGAGGGGCAAAATTAGTCGCTGTAGATTTAGAAACTAATACAATTAGTAAAGTATATACCTTTACAGAAGAGGTTGTACTGCCTACAACTTATCTGAATGATGTCCGCTTTGATTTTCGTGTTGGAAAAGCAGGTTATGCTTATATAACGGATTCATCTTCAAGAGGACCAGGAGCTATTATCGTCGTAGATTTATCAAATGGAAACGCGTTTAGACGGTTAAATGGGGCAAATTCAACTTCACCTGATCCCTATTTTTTACCGAAAGTAGAAGGTCAAATTTTAATGAATCGAAACAAAGACGGTTCAACTTCTCCATTTAGATTGGCTTCTGATAGTCTTGCCATTTCTCCCGATGGAAAGATATTATTTTTTGCTCCACTAACCAGTCGTCACTTGTTCTCGATTTCAACAGAAACCCTGAGAGACAGAACGATACCGGACATGGATATATCTTATCATGTGAGGCATTGGGGAGAAAAAGGTGCATCTGATGGAATGATCACAGATGCAAAGGGAACTGTTTATGCTGGAGATTATGAAAACAACTGTATCCGTAAGATATTTCCAAATGGAATAATGGAAACTATCGCACATGATCCGAGAATTTTGTGGCCAGATACTTTTTCAATAGGTCCGGATCAATATTTGTATTTCATTGTAAACCAGTTACATCGACAGCCTAGATTTCATTATGGAGAAGACTTACGACAAAAACCTTATAGTTTACTTCGTATCAAAATTGATGAATTCCCTGCTCCGACATTTTCATAATAAAAATAGTGAATTAATTTGTAAAACAAGCACGAGTAAACATGAAGTATTAATTGTATTTACTTCTGCTAAATAAACACAAAATGAAAAATAGGAACAGTTTATTTGGTAAGTGTTTAACTGTTCCTGGAAACTTTTTATAATGTTGGTAAGTTCAATGCTGTATTGATATTATTTAAATCCAAACTGATCTGTTCGTTTGTATCCCATGCATAGTACCACCCTTTTTCTGCCATATATTTGGATATTTGTTCATGCATATCAAGAGCTTCTACTAAATGGCGAGTGAGCATATCCTTAATCTCCGGTGTTCCTGCCTCTGTAACTGCCATGGCATAATTTCTAATACCACTTTTAGCTGAAATGAGTAGATCCATTGCAACCACTTGATCCGTTATTGCGTCCATGCCAGTTAAAGTTTCAATAATTGGATTCATGTTTATTCATCTCCTAATTTACTTCTTAGCGTTGGAAAGGATTGAAGCATATTCTTGTAATTGTCTAGTAGATAGATCAATGTCTTGCTGCATAATATCTTTTAATAGCTGATCTGTGACTAACGCTTTCATCGTTTTGGATTTAGTTAAACAAGTGGTTTTAAATGCAGCTATCTCATGGACCTCAAGAACTTCATGTAAGGCGTAGTTCATTTTTATACCTCCTTCCTCAAGGTTTCAACAGGACTTTTATACAATTATCCATTTTTGTGTCAAAAATCTCATAGCCACGCTTTGCTTCACTAAGTGGCAGTACATGACTTACGACATCACCTGGGTCAATTTTCCCGGTCGTCACTAATTCAAACATATATGGCATATAATGAATCACAGGTGCTTGTCCGGATCGAATATTGACGTTTCGGTTCATAATATCTCCCATTGGGAATCCATTATATTTCCCACCGTAAACACCAGTAACTTGAATTGTCCCGCCTTTACGAACTGCTTGTGTAGCCGTGATAAACGCACCTAATGCTCCACCATGAAGTTTCAATCCGCTTGCCAGGAACTCTAAATCAGTCATTTTACCGTCCATTCCAACTGCATCTATGACAACATCAGCGCCGCCCTTTGTTATTTCTTTCAAATGCATTCCTACATTTTCAAAGTGTTCGAAATTTACAATCTCCACTTTGTTGGTACGTTTGGCGTGTTGCAAACGATAGTCTACATAATCTACGGCAATGACACGCTTCGCTCCTTTTAGCCAACAAAATTTTTGAGCAAAAAGACCAACTGGACCACAGCCAAGAACAATAACTGTATCTCCACCCTTTACGCCTGCATTGTCAACACTCCAAAAACCAGTAGTCATCGCATCGGCAATAACTGCTAACTTTTCATCTGGTTCTTCACAAGACTCTGGAATTTTGAAATGGGTAAAGTTGGCAAATGGAACTCTTAAATATTCGGCTTGCCCACCTGGATAGCCACCCGTCGTACCAGAATATCCGAAATAGGCACCCATATCACCATTATCATTAGAATTATCACATTGGCTTTCCAAATTTGTTTTACAGTAATGGCATTCACCGCACGCTATATTAAAAGGGATAATTACTCGATCTCCCTTTTTTAGGTTAGTCACACCTGGGCCTATTTCTTCTACGATTCCCATCGGTTCATGGCCTATAATATAATTTTCCTGCAGGTTAGGAATCATGCCATGAATTAGGTGAAGATCAGACCCACAAATAGCTGTACTTGTTACTTTTATAATCATGTCATCTGGTTTTTCAATCTTCGGATCTGGAACTTCTTTCACTTCTACATTTTTAATACCTTGATAAGTTACTGCCTTCATTGGTTACAAGCCTCCAGTGTTAATGTTCATCAGGTGTTCGGTCAAACAAGCCTTTTCTATTGTTATCAGCAGGAAATAGATCCATTTTGCCAATCATTAATGTATTGTTGGCAGACAGCTGATCTAATTGGTATTGTTCACTTAGTTCGTATGGATGGAACCATTTTTTACTAATCATTAGATCTGTAATTTCTTGGTGCATAGCAATCCCTTGCATTAAATGGCTTCGTAAGAGCGTTCTAACATCAGGTGATGCTGACTCTGTTAATGCGACCGCAATATTGCGAACACCTTCTTTAGCGCGAATAAGAAAATCCATCGCAAATGTGGTATCTGCTAGCTCAGGTACATGTAGCGAGTTTATTGGGTCTAAATAGTCATTATTCAATGAATTTGCCTCCTTTTAATCTATTATTGGTGTTGGGCGGTTTTGAGGAACAGGAGCTTCAAAAGGTGCACGTTGATAAATTGACTGTAATTCTCCTAGTGCTTGCATGGATTGTTCAACATCTTTTTGCATTAATGCTCTCAAATCATCATCAAATACCAATCCTTGCATTAGTTTTGATTTCGCTAAACAAAGGGTTTTAAAATTAATAACTTCATGTAAATCCAATGATTCATGATCGGCTAATTTTTGATTATCCATTTGGGTCCCACCTTTTTGATTAACTAAAGAAATACAAAGGTATTATTCCAAATATACAATGAATCATTCTTTAATCGTTTTTTTAAAGAGGTAGGAAAAACGATTAAATGGCTGGACTAATCATAATGTATTGAAAATTCATACATAAGTTATCGCTAATAAATATGTATATTTTGATTAAAAGGGCATAGCGTTAACCCATACAACTTAGGAAAAGAAAATGAAAACATCAAGTTGTATCTATTTAAAAGTGTCTATTATTGGGGTCCCGCCGACAAAACTGGTATATTATACGCTAAAACATTTTTGGGAAGGAAAAGCCGCTGATTTTCTTATGCTAAGCAGAAAAATCAGGGCTTTTTTTATGTTCTGAGTGCTTCATATCCATAAACGACCGTTTTCGGTGCTTATAAAAAAAATCAGTAGGTTATTTAGGTTAATGTAGAGAAAAAATAGTGGATAATTGAAACAAATATGCAGATTTAATCATTCTCGAAATGTTCCTATATTCTTTTTGACTCTTATTGTTGATTAACAACCTCCATCTAAGAAAAATCGTAAAATAAAAAAGTTCTTCTATTTTTTTTATTAATAAATGGAGGGGCGTTACCTATTGCATTTTTTATGGCAACGTAATGCTTGATGAAGTCATGGGGATGCTGAGTTTAACTCTATGTTTATGATGATTCAAGGAATACCTCTTATCTTACTTGCTATCAGCTTTTTATTAATATTGTTTAGTAAGCCAAATGATTCAGGTCAGTTACAAATAAACCTTTTTAAGTAAACAAACGTAAAGCAGCTCTTCCAACGATTTATCATATAACCGCTCACTATATAACTCATTATATATACAGTTTGAGCTACTACCACTTACAATTTAATTAGCACTAAAAAAAGAGAGTGTCCTTAAAAAGTCGCCCCTTTAAGACACCCTATGCTTAACCAAAAATTTCTTATCCAAGTCCTCGAACCGATAATCCACCGTCACTAGAAATGACTTCACCAGTAATCGCACGTGACTGATCAGATGCTAAAAGTACATATGCTGCAACATGATCTTCAGGCATTTGTGCTAATTGAAGAGGATTTCTTCTTTTTATATTGCTTGCTTTCGTATCATTATCAACAGATTTAGTAAAATTACGTAAAGGTGGGATGACAGTTAGTGCCGTTAAAGTCCCTCCTGGCGCTACTGCATTTACTCGTATATTTGGTGCTAGTTCAAAAGCAAGCTGACGCATTAAGCCGATTTGAGCATGCTTACTAGCCGTGTACCAAACTCCACCGCCGTCTGGGTAGAAGCTTGCGCCTGATACAGTAAAAATAATTTTAGTTATTGTAAAAATTTGGATAAATATGGTATTATATTGTAGTTTGGCTCAACGAACTAATTTTTCGTGCTTCAATATTTTTATTTTACAGGGGGAGAAATATATGATTTTTAAAAAAAATAAAACTACTATGCTATTAGCAGCTTTCACGCTTTTCGCCGTATTAATTGTTCAACCTTTTAATAACAATGTACAAGCAGCTAGTTCAGGATATGTAACAAAAGGCGGTGTAACAGCTGAAGTTTACACAGATCGTTCAGGTGATTATCCTTCTAGTGATACATATATAGGGGTTACAGGAGCAAAAACATCCGCTGGCGGAACAGTTTATTACAGTATGTTACTTGAGCAATATAAGAGTGGAAGTTGGTTGTTGGTTGATCATGAAGACGGATATTTCTCTAGTCAAAGTCCAATGAAAAAATTTTATATAGATAATCTTTTAGCTAAAGGTACTAGTGGTACTTTTAGGGTTGAGATGGTGCTTCGCAATGACCCTAATTCGGACTATGGTGAGCTAGGTAGTTGGTATACACCATCTTTCAAAGTTTACAATTAAATGTAGCTAAGGAACATTAACTTAGAAAAGATACATAAAATATAATTTATGTATCTTTCTATTTTTCTATTAACCTTTTTCTAAATTAAGATAACAAAGGACTAGTTTGGAGAAATTATTTAATAAAATAAGAGTGATTGTGTCATATGCTGCGGCGCGCCTCTCTCAAACGATTTTTCATATAACCACTATCTAATAATTCTTCAAATATACGGTTTGAACTACTACCACATACAATTTAATTAGCATTAATAAAAAAGAGAGTGTCCGTAAAAAGTAATCCCTTTAAGACACCCTATGCTTTATCATATATTTCTTATCCAAGTCCTCGAACCGATAATCCACCGTCACTAGAAATGACTTCACCAGTAATCGCACGTGACTGATCAGATGCTAAAAGTACATATGCTGCAACATGATCTTCAGGCATTTGTGCTAGTTGAAGTGGATTTCTTCTTTTTATATTGCTAGCTTTTGTATCATTATCCACGGATTTAGTAAATGTACGTAAAGGTGGAATGACAGTTAGTGCTGTTAAAGTCCCTCCTGGCGCTACTGCATTTACGCGTATAGTTGGTGCTAGTTCAAAAGCAAGTTGACGCATTAATCCGATTTGGGCATGCTTACTAGCCGTGTACCAAACTCCACCACCGTCTGGGTAGAAGCTTGCACCAGATACTGTAAAAATAATATTACCATTTGTTTTTTGTAATTCTTCTAAAGCTGCTTTTGCACCAAAAAATGATCCTTTTACGTTTATATTTAAAAGATAATCATATGCATCTGATAGGGCATCGGGTGTCACATCAGCGAATTTTGCAAATCCATCGAAAACGCCTGCATTCGCAATAAATACATCTAGTTTACCAAACTGTTCAACAGTCGCTTTTACAGCGCGCTCGTTGTCTTCATATTTGCTTACGTCACCTTGAATGATAAGGAGATTGTCATTAAATTCTTCTTTCATTTGTTCTAGTGTTTCAAGTGAGCGACCTATAATACTTACCTTTGCTCCTTCTTGAATGAATCGTCTTGTAACGGCCGCTCCTATTCCAGATGCGCCTCCTGTAATTAACACTACTTTATCTTTTAATAACATCACTTTGCCTCCTTTTTCTTCTATTAAACAAAGATTGCAAGATTTCTAGTATTAATTGTTGTTTGATCTACAATAAATACCCTCTTGGAAAGCTTCCACTTCCCATCTTCATATGTAAACTCGTCATGACGTTCTCCGGAAATTAGATCATGATGAATATCTGTGCTACGGCTACGATAGATTAGTAAATAACTATTAACTACTGCCTTCTCTTCTTTAACTAGCTCTTTTACGCTAATATTGCTTACAAAACGGCGGGTTCTTGAAGGAGGAATTTCAGCCCATGCATAATCGGTTTTCAATCGATCTACTCGAAGCTTTAATAATTCAATATCATCATTAAATGTAAACATTTCAGTAGAATAGTCTGGGCGCTCAGTTCCTTCTTTATTTACGCGTACAGGCATTTGATAGATTAAATTCGAATGCATTAAATTAAACCAATCATCAAACTCAATATCATCAAGTAATTTTGCTTCATCAATTAACCACTGTTCAAATTCTAACTTCGCTAATAATTTTTCAACGTTCATTTCCCTTCCTCCCCCCTTTATTAATTTGTCATTAATTCAAGCCAGTATTGATAGAAATTCCGTTGACTCGCTTCTGTAAATTTATCATCATAGGCTACCCCAGGTCCGATAAAATCGACGGGTTTACGATGTAGTCCCATTGTATAGTTATAAGTTAAATTCTTTTGAAATGGCATTGGACCTTGGGCTGCTTCCGTTATGTCTGTAAATACCTCAGTATCATCCTGCTCAAAAATACCAGATGGGCTAAATGTTAAGATAAAGGAATCTCTTGATCGATTCTTCCATTCCTGAGAAGCATTTTTTTCTACTAGTAACCATGCAATGACTTCCATTTTATTATGACTAAGTGGTCTCCACATTCTAATTGAAGTATTCGAAATTAATTCGCCCTTAATTTTTGTGTGAGATATTAAAAATGACATATTCGGAAAAGCATTCCCAATCATATTTTTTAAGTTTGATAGAACTTCATATTGTTCTTCTGACAAATTACTTTTATACTCATCCTTCAATTCTTCAGGAAAAGCAAAGTCTGGATTTGGTGTTCCAAGGTTTAATCCGTGTCCGTTTTCAGTGTGAATTTGAAAACCGCGCTTCGAATATGTTGCATTTGGGACCATGCCTAATTTTGCAATTGAACCGTGAGTAACCATCGTGTGGTATGAATCTCCTACAAAGTTATCAGAACCAACCTTCCAGTTTGATTTAACAATAAATCGTTGCGGAGCTCCAATTACTTCCATCTCAGCACGTCCTACTACGATATCTAAATACCACTTAAAATCACCGAGAAACTCTTCAAGAGGCTCTGCATTTTCGTCCCAATTTCCAAATAAAAGTCCTTTATATGATTCTAACTTTACTTTGTGAAGACCCATTTTAGTTCGGTCGAGTCGTTCCCCATAAATATCTTTTTGAAGCGGTACTCCAACAAGCTCACCTGTATTTTTAAAGTTAAATCCATGGTATGGACATGTAAATAAAGTTTTATTACCTTTATCGGCACGGCAAAGCTTCATACCACGGTGAGTACACATATTGTAAAATGCATTAATTTCTCCCATACTTTCGCGTGAGATAATGATTGAATATCCTGCAAGCTCACGAGTCATAAAGTCCCCTGGATTTGGAATTTCAGATTCATGTCCAAGAAAAACCCATGTTTTTAAAAATACTTTTTCATGCTCTAATTCGTAAACAGCCTTGTCGCCTAGAAGATATGCAGGGATGATTCCTTCATCTGGTTTGACTGTTTCGTTTAAGTAATTTACTAGTTGCTCTTTTGACAATTCATCTAACGTTTTTTCTGTTATAATCACACACGCACTCTCCCTTCATATTTTTAATTCTTTATCCAATCTGTACATATTTATCTTTGTTTTGTAAATTTGCCAAAACACTTAGCGCTGCTAAATAACTTGTTTTAGGATTATTTGGCATAGGATCATTTTCGATCTCAAGTTTAAGTTTCCCGAACGAGCCAGATGCTTCAATTGTATGGCTATTTTTTACGGCAATCGGATCAGCAATAATCTTCACTTTTGTATTGTTAGCACCGAGTCCAGCTAAGGATAATACAATCGCCACATTAATATTTCTTGGATATAGCTTGATTGCTTCAGCTGCTGAGCCTTCAAACAAAATCGTTTCTTTATCTAATCCTTCTCCCGATAATGCTCCAGGTGGTTTTCTAGTTGTAATAGAAACAGTCTCTAGACCATTCGCAGCTTTTGCTGATTTTAAAATATCTAATCCACCTATTGCTCCTGAAGGTAAGTAAATGTTTATACCATATCTTGTACATACCTCTCGAACTCTTTCTTCAAATGCAGAATCAGCCATGACCCCAATGCTGCTTAGCAATAAGTCTTTTCCACCTTCAAGAACTTTTATAGCGTACTCCTTTGCTGCTTCAACTGTTGCAGCTTCAATGACTAAATCTAGATCAGAAAGAAGGAGCGTTTCTACACTTTGATATGCTTCTGTTTCAAATTCTTTAGCAAGCTGAACGGCTGATTCTTCGCAACGCGTATAAATTGAAACAATCTTTCCACCTGGTAACATCCCATCTTTATTAATTGCTTGAAGAAGAAATTGACCAATATTACCGCAGCCGATTAGTCCTAGTTTCATACGTATTCACCATCCTTAATTTGCAAATCCATATGAGTCTGCAAAGAATTCCAATCCACAGTGTCTTGTTTCTCTTGAAACACCGCTCTCTTTTAAACCTGGAAAATCCAATGCTAAATCACTAAAGATGGTATGATTATTATAAAAAACTGCGCCTGCTTCTAATCGATCTGCCATTTCAACTGCTAATTCTTCATTTTCAGTCCAAACAGAAGCCCTTAAGCCAAATTCACTATCATTTGCTAGTTTGATAGCTTCGTCAATAGATGAAAAAGGTAGAATAGGAATTACTGGTCCGAATTGTTCTGCACGAACGATCTCACTTTGTTGATCAACACCTGTTACAATTGTTGGTAAGATGTAATATCCTTGATCCCACATTTCAGGATTCAGTTGAATTCCAGCTGTTATTACATTTGCACCTGCTTTTTCAGTTCGCTCAATTAATCCGTTAACATAGTCATACTGAGCTTTATTATTTAATGGGCCCATTGTTACATCAGGTTGAATACCATCACCTACAACAGTACGCTCAAATTCTTTCTTTAGTTTTTTTACTAATTCAACATATCTAGATTCTTGTACATATACGCGCTTAATCGCCGAACATACTTGGCCAGCCGCTTTTAAAATACTTATTCTTAATCGCTTAATAGCTTCTTCATCTAAGTTTGCATCTTCTAATATAATTGCTGGGTCATTCCCACCAAGCTCCATATATACTTTTTGAAGATTTCCTGAAGACTTTTTCATAATATCTTTACCTGTTTGTGTACTTCCTACAAAAGCAATTGTACGAACACGTGAATCAGAACAAAGCTTGTCACCAATCATTTTTCCTGATCCTGTTACAATATTGATTACGCCAGGCGGAAAATATTCAGCCACTACTTTTAAACAAGTCATAATGGTAAGTGGACAATTTGTCGCCGGTTTTACGACGACTGTATTTCCTGCTAAAACAGCCGGTATTACTCGCTTAAAGGTTAAGATCATAGGCGAATTCCAAGGAGTAATAACTGCAGTAACCCCTCTTGCTCTTCTTCTTACTTGAACTTTTTGATTTCCTTGAAGTAATTCAGGATTCCACCATTTAAGTAGTTCATCTGCTCCACCATTCATTACTTCCACACAGCGTAATAAGTCTTTTTTAGCTTCTACTAGTGTTTTTCCATTTTCACGAACAAATAATGAAACATTTTCTTCAATGATTTTAGAAAGTTCCCACGCCGCTGCTTTCATTCTTTCTACACGATCCTGAATCTCACTCTGTGACCAAAGTTTAAATGCATTGGCTGCAGCATTAATTGCTTCGTTTACGATTTCCTCAGTACATAATCCAACTTTGCCGATTACTTCCGACTTATTTGCAGGATTAATAATATTTGATGTTTCATTACTTTCTTTCCAATCACCATTTATGAGATATCTTCCTGATACAACTGGATATGTCGAAATCATATTGAATCTCCTTTATAATTTTTTTGGCTTAAAGCTTTCAGCTGCTCCTGGAGGTCCACCAAAAGGTTTTGCCATAGGTCCAACTGCTTCCATATCTACAACGATCATTGTTGGCTTTCTTCTTTCAGTTGCCTTCTTTAGTTCTGTAACAAATTCATCTCCAGATCCAATACGTGCTGATTCAAAATGCATTGACTCAGCTAATTTTACAAAGTCTGGACTTAATAAATTCACTGCTACTTGGCGTCCATATGCCGCTTCTTGAATATTACGAAGAACCCCATAGCCAGAATCATCAAATAACACAACAATAATTGGAAGATTTTCTTCAGCTGCAGTCACCATTTCACCTACATTAACCATAAACCCACCATCTCCAGCCATTAATACGACCGTTTGGTGAGGGCAACCCAATTGAGCACCTATAGCTGTAGGAAGACCTTGACCGATCCCGCCACCGGATGCGTGAATTGATGTTCTTGGTTCATAAATGTCGAATATTCTACTACCCCAGACATTTGCTTGTACTGTTACATCTCGAACTAAAATCGTATCCCTCGGTAAAATCTCTCTCATACCATCTACAAATTGTTCGAACGGACCAAGTGTTTTACGAAGTTGTCCTCGCACTTCATTTCTTAATGAACGTACTTCTTCTATATAAGAAGGTAAAACCGAAATAGACTTTTCATCAATTTTATTAATTAGAGCCGATAAAATATCTTTTGCATCTCCGACTAACCCAACTGTTGCTTTATAATTACGATTGATTGCATTAAAATCTGCATCAATTGAAATATGTTCTTCTGGTACAGGTACTTTCCAGTTAGAGGTTTCATTTCCTCTGAATCGTACACCTACACTAATCAATAAATCTGCATTTCTCAAAAACTCTTTTGTTGATTCGTTGGCTGCAAAATGACCGATACATTGCTCATGATCCTCTGGTATTGAGCCTTTTCCGGATTGGCTTGTAATGACAGCAGCACCAAGAATTTCTGCTAAATTTGTTAATTCTTTTGAGGCATTGGCAGAAATAACACCGCCACCGGCCCAAATAACTGGACGACGTGCTTCTGAAATTTTTGAAATTGCGATATCTGGTATAACAGTAGTTAGTTGCGGTTTAAAAATATCTACCTGTACTTTATCGATTGAAACGTCCTCAATAATTGCTGATTGAAAGTCTATTGGAATTTCTAAACTAACTGGTCCTGTTGGAGCAGTTAATGCTTCTTCAATCGCTTTTCTTACTACACCAGCTGTTTGTTCTGGTCTTCTAAGTCTTACAGCATTTTTACAAGCACCGCTCATCATTGACAGCTGGTCTTTGCATTCATGTATGTACCCTTTACCTGTACCAAGATAAGGTGATGCTACCTCTCCAGTTAGATGAAGTAGTGGAACTCCCGCTGCCCATGCTTCTACTAATGAACCAGCAGCGTTTCCAGCTCCTGTTCCTGTACTAGTAATCACAACACCTAATTTCCCTGTGGCACGTGCATAACCATCTGCCATATTGACTGCTCCACTTTCGCCACGTGAACAGATTAGCTTGATATTTCCATCCCTTAAAATCGCATCATAAATGGGCATATTATGAATACTTACAATTCCAAAAGCGACTTCTACGCCTGCTTGAACTAACTCTTTTACGACGGCATCCGCAGTAGTAAATACGATTTCTTCTTGAATTTTCATCTTAGTATCCTACCTTTTTCAAATAATTTATTTAAAGTGCTTTACCGATTGCACCTGCAGTTTCAATTGTAGAGCCAGCTACATAACTCGCTTTATCCGAAGCAAGAAAAACAATAACACTAGCCACTTCCTCCGCTTCACCTACACGACCTAGTGGAATATTTCTTTTTATCGCAAGATCTTTATAATATTCTTCTGGATCCATATCAGGAGCATTTTTCAATCTTCTTCGCTCCCATTGATCGGTTCGAATCAATCCAAGACTTACTGAATTTACTAAAATATTGTCGGATGCTAATTCTTGAGACAATGT
This sequence comes from Bacillus sp. UNCCL81, assembly GCF_900112535.1. Taxonomy (NCBI): domain Bacteria; kingdom Bacillati; phylum Bacillota; class Bacilli; order Caryophanales; family Bacillaceae; genus Bacillus; species Bacillus sp. UNCCL81. Next base: position 15,525 of record NZ_FOMF01000015.1, read on the forward strand.
TTTGCTTAAATTTAAAAGTCCTGCACGTGTCGCTGCTGTTGCTACCATATGACGCTCAGGCTCTTTCGCTAGGGTTGCATTTATATTAATAATTCGGCCCCCTCCTCTTTTCACTAAATAAGGATGAGCTGCACGAACTGCATAGATAATTGCGAAATACTTTAATTGAATTTGTTCCTGCCACTGTTCATCAGTAATATCGAAAAAATACCCCATAACACTTTGACCAGCTGCATTTACTAACGTATCAATTCCACCAAACTTTTCTGCTGTTTGTTGAATAAACGAATTAACTTCCTCTTTTGATGTAACATCACAGGTCGCAGCAAATAGATCTTCGCTTTTGCCATATGAGAGTAAATGCTTTAATGCTTTATCTGCACGCTCCTTGCTTCTGCCGCAAATGGCTACTTTAGCGCCTTCACCTAAAAATAATTCAGCTGTCTTCAGTCCAACACCAGAGGTACCACCCATAATTACTGCAACTTTTCCCTTTAATCCAAGATCCATCCTGTCACCCCTTATTAAAGCTTTCATGTTTCGTATTCCTTAAAGCAATTTTAGTTAAAATTTTTAACGTACATTAACACTTGTATCTACCCAGCCAATGTCCGCCTCTCCGCCCATCGCTTTACGAGCTTCTGGTTTTGGTGGACCAGCAATTCCCCATTGATCCATTAGATGTGGCACACGTTTCCAAACTCGCGCTCTCCATTCAGCTTCATCTTCAATTGTTTCAAGATAACATGTGTATTCCATGACAAATCCTCCGAGGTCTTGAAAATAACAAAAGATATTATTACCAGGACCATGTCGACCAGGACCCCATAACTCATTTAGTCCTGCTTTCCTAACATTACTAATGCCTCGCATTAGTTCATCCACCGAATCAACCTCGTAAGCAATATGATTAACTGAAGCGTGTACATCTTGGTTAAATGCAATCGAGTGATGTTTTCGATTACATCTTAAGAAGGACATTTGGTGCTCACTCCAATCAGTCACTTTGAATCCAAGTACATCAGTATAAAACTCCACGATCATATCTAAATCTTTTGTGTTCATAACTACATGGTTTAATTTCACGGGATCAACGTTTTTATTAGTCCAAATCGATGTTTGAACCTCTACCCAAGCGGAAAGTTCAATTACGCGGTTTTCTGGATCAACAAATCGAAGTCCATATCCTCCACCAGCTTCATCTAAATAACCTGGCTCTTCAACAATATGTACACCTTTTGAATGTAGGATTTCCGCTGCACGATCAACTGCATTTTTATCGACCATACCAAATGCGATATGATGCAAACCACATTTATCGCCCTTTCGAAGGCTTAGTATATGATGCTCCGGACCTGCCCCTCGAAAATATGCAATATTGTCATCTGAAACATTTACACGATCCAAACCCCAAACCTTTTCGTAAAAGTTCACTTGTTCGTCAAAGTTTGGTGTGATCAAACTTATATGTCTTAAATGAGTAATTCCTAGCACCAACAATCCCTCCCACTTATCTATTTAAAGCGCTTTCTTTTATTAACTCTATTGAAAAAGGCAGCTGCAATTTATTTAAAATGCAGCTGACCCTTTTTCATTTTTTTTAATTAACCTTTGATGATTGCTTCTCTTTCTTTAGCACGTTGTTTACGAAGTTCTTCAAGCTCGCTACCCTCTGGATAAGTTGGAAGGTTCGGTTTCACTGCTCCAAGCATAACTAACATACGTGCTTCAGTATCTCCATCATTTCGAATGCCTCGATGAACACCAGGAGGAGAACTGATACAATCTCTAGCATTTAATTTAATTTCATGTACTTCATCTTTACCAACTTCTTGAATTAAAGCAGTAACTTCTCCCTCAAGAATAAAAAATACTTCTTCTACATCATCGTGTAGATGTAAAGGTCCAATACAGCCAGGAGGTAGAACCATTGTACTTAATGTAAAATGTTCTGCTGTAATTACATTTGAATCATTATTCGCTGTCGCACCGCGTCCAATATAACGCATTTGAGCACGTTTATATCTCGGATCAATTTCCTCTTGAAACTTTAATACATTCCAATCTAGCGTACGGTCTTCTAAGCGAGCCACGTATTTTTTTTCAAATTCTTTAACTGAAAAAGTTTCATTTGTCATTTTAAAAATCCTCCCTGTATTGGTTTTCTTTTTTTAAACAAAATGTTTTGTATTTACCGTCGAATGCGTTTTATATACAAAACAGTGTTTTATCTATAAAATAATTCTAGGACGGATTGTTCTTTGTGTCAACATAGTTTTTAGAAAATTTTGATATGTCATAAAAGTTAAATATAAAAAAACATTGTATTTTCAAGGTTTATAACTAGTTTTTTTTGCAAAAAAAAATATGGATTCCCTTAGTTTGGGAACCCATATTTTTAACTTAGACTATTTTACTTGATTTGAAACTCTGCCATTGTAACCCATATAGTTCGATAGTAAAACAGAGACATCTAGAAGTTTAGGCAATGCAACTTTATTCATGAAGTCTTCCTGATAAGATAATTCAGTCGCTACGATATTCAGTGCTGCCAATACTTTTCCTGTTCTACCATAAATAGGTGCAGCGATTGAATGAATACCTTGGTGAAATTCTCCACTAGTCATTGAATAGCCATTTTGACGTATTTTTTCTAATTGATCCAAAAACTCTCCAGGCGTCGTTAACGTTTTATCTGTATAAGGTGTTAAATTTGTAACTTGGAACAGCTGCATAAGACTATCCTTTGGCTCGTATGCAAGCAGTAGCTTTCCATTTGCAGTTGCATGAGCTGGTAGTCTTAAACCAATATTGACATTAACTGCTGATACTCCTCTAACTGGAGCACTCCCTACATAAACTACTTCATGTCCATCTAAAATTGACAAATGACAAGAAGCACCTATTTCATCACGTAATGATTCCATATAAGGCTGCGCAATTTCAGGTATTTTCAAGCTATTTATATAACTAAAACCTAATTCAAGAACTTTCGGAGTTAACGAATATTGTTTTGTATTTTCATCCTGTGTTAAATACCCGATTGACTGCAATGTATAAAGTAATCGATAAGGTACTGTTCTGCTTACCCCTAACTTTTTTGCAATCTCGGAAAGTGACAAACTAGGATGTTCCTCATTAAAAAGCTTAATAATTTCTAAACCCCTAACTAAAGAATTGGCGCTATATTTTTCTTTTTCTACATTATCCATCGAGCAAACCTCTCCTAATACATAGATTCAATTCTACTTTTGACTTATCGGTTGGTTCTTTAAAAAGTTTAACACGGATTGATTAAATAGTTTAGGATCTTCTTGATAGCATAGATGTCCTGTATTTGGAACGATAACAAATTCCGAATTTGGAATCAACTCGTGAAATATTTGGGATTCACTTACTGGAGTTACTTGATCTAACTCCCCACACATAACAAGTGTTGGAACAGATAATGAAGACAGTATCTCCATTTGGTTTAAGTTCGATAATGAGTAGGAAACAGAACGGTAACCAGATAGACGTACTTGTGACATAATCCGTTCAGCCTCTTTTATAACCTCAGCCGATGCATTCGGAGCAAGTAATGCTTTGACTCTTTTTCTTGCTAGTTCAGTTGGATGTAGATTTTCAATGGAGTTTAATCTATTTTGAAGTTTTTTCTCGTTTTCTTCTCTACTTAATCCAGCTGCTCCACGTGTTGCATCTGAAATAATTAACGCATCGACCATATGTGGAAAACGACTCGTAAAATCAATTGCAATTGCCGATCCCATTGAATGACCTAGTAAATAGATAGAATCTAGCCCTAGACTATCTAAAAACTCTTTAAGAACATTAGCAAACTCAGAAAAATCCCGAAACTCCTCTTTTAGATCGGAACTTCCACCATAACCTGGAGCATCCCAAACGATTACTCTATACTGTTCCTTCAATTCATTTAATTGATGCTTCCATGACTGAGAATTGTTTCCCAATCCATGTAGAATGACAAGGGCTTGTCCTTCACCAGATTCTTGAAAATGAATCGATAACTCTTTTAAATGACTAATTGGCATCCATAGTACCTCCACTCTATTTTTTACACAAAATCTACAAACCTGACTATCACACAATACTTCAAAAACATCGTGTTTCATATAAAAAACAGTTTTTCAACTTGAATTATAGATTTGTCAGAATTTATTGTCAATAACTCTATTTTTCAATGGATAGACATATATAGATAATTGCATTTGAACATTAAACTGGAAAATTTTTCTGTAAAATCACAATTGACAAACTTTTCTAATTATTTTATCTTTAAAAGAGTTTCATTGTTAAAATATGAAACACCGTTTTATATTTAAAACATTTACACTTTTTTGAAAGGAGTGGTCGAACAATTTCATGCAAAATTAAAACGTGAAGTATCAAAACATTTTTTTGATCTTCATGTCTATTAGGTAAACGTAGTTTCTGCTTTTTCCTTCCAAATTTTAAACGCAATTACTTGATTTTAAAAGGAGAGAGAATTTTAATGCTACATAGACAAAAAAGATGGATTTTAATTGCTTTACCAATCTTTTTCTTTTGGTTCTTCGGACAAATTGATAAAGTTGGAATTTCTGTCATCCAAACGGATCCAGAGTTTTTGAAAGCACTCGGAATGACTGGCATTGACAAAAATGCAAAAATTGGTCTTCTTTCATTTGTTTTTACAATTGCTTATGGCGTTTCGAATCTATTTTGGGGATTCATTATTGATAAATTTGGTGCGAGAAAAACCGCTATAGCTGGATTAGTTGTTTGGTCTCTTACTATGTTTTCGTCTGGCCTCTCCACTACATATGAAGCATTTATTATTAGTCGAATTATTCTTGGATTTGGTGAAGGGATGATGATTCCTGTTTCAGGGAAATTTATTTCTGCTTGGTTCAACAAACGAGAATTAGGACGCGCTCAAGCTTCTTGGCTTACAGGTAATTATTTAGGTCCAGCAATTGGGGCAGTCATATTAGTACTTGTTATCTCATCACTTCATTGGCAAGCTGCTTTCTTTTTGCTTGCTGGATTTAACTTTTTAATCAATATCCCAATGTTTATTTTTCTTACTAGAAATAAACCTGAGGACCATCCGTGGGTTAGCAAGGAAGAGTTGGCTCTCATTCAAAGTCCAGTGGACTCAGTAGCACAACAAGTAAGTAGTACAAATGAGAATAAAAATTTTATCCAAGATTATCGTTTTTGGATTGTATGGTTTGGTATGTTAGTTTGTTCTTTCCTTTTCTTCGGAATAAGCATTTGGTTGCCAACGTACTTGATTGAAGCAAAAGGGTTTAATCGTGAAGGAATGACAAGCATAACTTCTCTATCGTGGTTATTTGCACTTGGGTTTGTTCTCGTATGTGGTTTTCTTGCCGATAAAACAAGACGCCCAAGTTTAATGGCATCCATATTATTTTCACTGACTGCTATATTTTTAACAACGGCGGTTCTTGTACCAAATCCAGTATTAGCAGGAATATGTATGGGACTTGCAATGGGATGTCAAGGTGGTGTCTTCCATCTTAGTAATATGTTTTTAGTAAAATATTCAACCCAAGAGACGGCTGGTCGTGCAGCAGGTTTAATCGGATTTACAAACTTAATGGGTGGCTTTTCTAGCTATATTATGGGCTGGCTACGTGATTCATCAGGAGGTAATTTCACTTCCTCAATTATTATGTTAATCATTACGGCTCTCTTAGGTTTGATTGCTTATTTATTTTCTATTAAAGAAGAAGCAACCGAACTACGCGCTGTTCCCCTACCTCCACAAAAAATAAATGCTTAATCTATTTTTTGAAAACGCTTTTATAAAAAGAAAGAGAGAGCTTATAACAGGCTCTCTCTTTGTGTAGACAAAGTAACTAAAAGCTCGATTTTTAGATTGATTGCAGCGCCTTTCAACAATTTAAGAAAATAAATAGACGATCACTATAGTAAAATGAATTTTCTACAGTGATCGTCTCTTCTTATTACTTATCTAAATCAATTTTAGTTCCAGGGCGGACAGTCCAGGAAGGATTTTTCCCTACTTTATCCCCTTCCTTTACTCCTTTAAGAATGGCAATATATTTCCCTTGTTTTTGGCCAGTTTTTACACTTTGTTTATAAATAGTTCCTTTTTTAAGTACATACACATATTTTGATTTTCCTGATCCTTTAACGCTCGTCTCAGGTATTGCTAACAATTCCTTTGATTTTACTACTACTTCAAGATTTGTTTCATAGCCAGGATAAAGATTCTCTTGTGAATCTAACGTTGCTCTAAAAGTGTAATATGGTATAACTTCTTTTTTGGAATTCTTATCTTGGTTGGTAGATTGATCACTCATAGGATAGTTACTTACCTCTGAAATGCTTCCTTTCCAGCTCTTATCGGTAACAACCTTTGAAGTGACTTTAATTGCTTGTCCTGGCTCTACTTTTGCTTTCTCTTTTTCTGTTAGCTTTCCTTCAATTTGAAACGGTTCATTTGAAGCAATTTGCATAATTGAGATTTGCTGTTTATCTGTAGCTTTATAACCTTGACCGATACTTTTGTTCAAATTAAGAACTACCCCATCATTATTACTGTTAACAGTTAATGATTCTTGTTGTGCTTTCAGCTTTTCAGCTTCTAGAGTATATTGTTCTACTTTTAGCTGTGCAGCATTAAGCTCTTCCTTTGCAGTATTAAGCTCAACTTGCAGCGATTGAATCTCTGGTGTATTTGTTGTATTTGTTGTATTTTTATCAGTATTATTTGCATCTGTTGTATTAGGTGTTGGTGTTAACACTGAAATAGCATTTTGAATGTCTTTCTCTATTGATGCAATTTGGTCATTTTTCTGCGTAACAGTTGTTTCCGCTAGCTTCTTATTTACTTCTGCTTGTCCTATTTCAGCTGCTATAGTTGTATCTTCATAAGAAAAAAGTTTTTGCCCTTTAGTGACAGTATCTCCTTCTTTAACAAATATCTCATTTATAGAACCTTTAGTTGGATTAACGTAAATTGTTTCAGTATGGCTTTGTACTACACGACCAGACACAGTTTCAGTTTTCGTAAAACTTTTTACCGTTGGACTGATAAACTGTAATGTTTTAGATTTACTTTTTTTAACTTCTACTACCGCTACGCTAAGAACCACAGAAACGATTAAAAGAACAATGATCCCCATTAAAATAAATTTCTTCTGACGTGGCGTAATTACTTTTACTTGTTCTTTTTCTTCGTCAATTCTTTTCGCCGTTTCCATAAAACTCTTGCCCCTTCCTTATCTTGCCAAAAACTTAATACGACTTCTCCTATATCTATTGTCTATTGTTTTAAAAAGCGTTTCAAGGAGATTTTTTAGAAAATGATAAATATTTGATATGTTTTTTTTAATAAACCATTTATTTGTCCTTTTGAACGGATTATTAGGTTGATTTGGGCAGATTTATATTATTTCAGAATATTCAAATTTTAATTTCAAAAAAATAATTTTATTGTTTATATTTTAATTTTTACCAGAAAAAACAAATAATTAGTGGCTACTAAAAAAGTCACAGAAACCTTTGATAAATCTATGTATTTTCGCACATACTTTCATTAATTTAGTTAAAATTTAGATTTTAATAGACTAAAGTATAATATTTAAAACATTCATACTATTATTGCTTAGTATTATTGAACTATGTTACAATACAAAAAATATCTTTGTAGAAAAGGATTTTTCTTCTACTAAAAGTATTTCTTATACGCATTGGAAAACGCTTACGATAATTTCGAGGAATTAAAAGTCTTTTTCTTTCAATTATGGGAATTGATACAACTCTCCCGTTACAAATTGATTAGTTACTACGCACTCTTTTAAGCAGTGTGTATTTATTTACTAAAAATACAGATTATTCATAAAAAGGGGGAGTCTTTGGATGAATGCTTTTTTCAGGAAAAAGTCGATTGAACAGCTTCAACAGGATGGGGCTAAAAATACCGGACTTAATCGCGTTCTAGGTTTATGGCAATTGACTGCCATTGGTTTAGGCGGGATTATAGGTGTAGGTATTTTCGTATTAACTGGTGTAGCAGCAGCTGAACACGCTGGTCCGGCAGTTCTTTTATCGTTTATTATTGCTGGTTTAGCTAGCGCAGCAGCAGCACTGTGTTATGCAGAGTTTGCTGGTTTAATACCGGTAGCCGGAAGTGCCTATACTTACAGTTATGCTGTTTTAGGAGAAGGTACAGCTTGGTTAATCGGGTGGGATTTGTTACTCGAGTACGCCCTAGTTGTTGCAGTAGTAGCCATTGGATGGTCTGGCTATATGCAAGAGTTTTTACTACAAATGGGTGTTCATATTCCTGTATGGGCACAAGGCGCGCCTGGTACTGGAGCAGGTCACAAAGTTGACTTAATTGCCGTTTTAGTTAGTCTTGGAATTGCAGGCTTACTTACATTAGGAACTGAAATGGGTTCTAAATTTAATTCATTAATGGTTATAATCAAATTAGGTATTATTCTTTTAGTTATTGCAGTTGGAAGTTTTCATATTAATTCAGCTAACTGGCATCCTTTCATGCCTTTTGGTTTTCATGGCGTAATGAGTGGAGCGGCTCTAGTATTCTTTGCAGTATTCGGATATGACACATTAACTACAGCAGCAGAAGAAGCAAAAAGACCGCAACGTGATTTACCACTTGCAGTTATCATCTCATTAGCTGTCGCTTTATGTTTGTATGTTGCTATGTCACTTATTATTACAGGTATGGCTCCGTATGAAACACTTAATAACGCAGCTCCTGTAGCAAAAGCCTTTAGTAATATCGGAATGAAATGGATTACAATCATCATTTCTGCAGCTGCTATTACAGGTATTCTATCAGTATTGTTCTCATTTATGCTTGCTGGATCACGTATTTGGTTCTCAATGAGTAGAGATGGTCTATTACCAAAATGGTTTACAAAATTACATCCTAAATATAAAACACCTTATCGTCCTACTTTATTAATTGGGTTAATTACGGCATTTGTAGCAGGTGTTACGCCAATTAACGAAGTCGCAGAATTAGTTAATATCGGAACGTTAACAGCATTTATTTTAATTTGTTCTTCTATTATTGTATTACGTGTAAAACGTCCTGACTTAAAAAGAGGATTCAAAACGCCATTAGTTCCAATTATTCCAATAATCGGGATTGGATTCTCGGCTTATCTAATTGCAAGTCTTCCAGGTATTACATTTATTCGTTTTATTGTCTGGATGGCTATAGGACTTGTTGTGTATGGTTTATATGGTAAGAAACGAAGTGTACTTGGGACTGCGGACAACAACAATAATAAAACTAAAATAAGCTAAGCCGCTAAAAAATTATAGAGACTATTAAAAAAGCCATTGCCACAAGGGAATTTATTTTCCTTGTGGTTTTTTTCGTTAAGACAAGTATCCCTTTCTTTCCTAATTTCCAATAAATCCTGTCAAAATAAAAAGCATGTATCCGATCTTAAATCGAATACATGCCCAAAATTTCTCGAATTCTAGTAAGCTATTAATTCAAAAGCTTACTTTCTTGCTCCGTCTTTACCTACTTTATATTTACCGATTGTAGTATTTACAGCCATTACGCCAGATTTGTTGAAGTAATAATATTTACCACTTATCTTTTTCCAGCCATTGCTAAACATTACTCCGTTTGGATCGAAGTAGTAGTGTTTAGAACCTAATACTAACCAACCAGTTTTCATTACTCCGTATTTATCAAAGTAATAGTGTTTATTACCTAATACTAACCAACTAGTTTTCATTACTCCATATTTATCAAAGTAATAATGTTTATTACCTAATACTAACCAACTAGTTTTCATTACTCCGTATTTATCAAAGTAATAGTGTTTAGTTCCTAATACTAACCAGCTAGTTTTCATTACTCCATACTTATCGAAGTAATACTTCTTGCCGTTATACGTTACCCAACTAGTTTTCATTACTCCACTATTATCGAAGTAATATTTTTTACCACCGATTGTTTGCATACCAGTTACTTTAACACCTTTGATATAGTAGTATTTTTTGCCATTTTCTACTACCCATCCAGATTTAACCGGAGCATCTGCACGATTTATTACTACTTCCTTCACTGTTTCATTACCAGCAAGGTCAGTCGCTCTTAACGTAATTTTATTTTGCCCTTCTTTTAATGGGACAGTTACTTCATAGTCTTTGTTTAGTGGTTTTACAACATCCACTGGACTGATTAATGGTACTTCAAATTCGTGGTTTTCACCAACGAAGAAGTTTAAGTAGCTATAGTTATCTTTTAAGTTTACTTTAAAAGTAACTTCATCTACCTTTTTATCCACTCGAGTAGGAGCATTTAGTACATTAATTTCTGACGCGTGAGTATCAACATAAATATGACGCGCAACTGAGAAGTTTTTGTTAGCATAATCTGTTGCTTCTACTTGAACAGTGAATGGTCCATCTTGGTCAAATGTTACAGTTGTTGAGTAGTTGTAATGTCCAGTCTTAGCATCAAAAGTAGTTGGAACTTCTTTTCCATTAACCTTAACTGTTTTAATACCGATATCATCTGTTACGAAACCTTTAACTGGAACTGTGTTATCACTGTAAGCTCCCCAAGGTTCTGGTGAGTTAGGAATATATTCGCCATTTTTATCTTTTGAGCCATCAGTGATATATACCAATGGAAGGTCTACGTCACCAATTGCAGCAATATCTTCTGACCCGTTACCTGCATAGTCCATAGCAACTACTTCTACTACAGCTTTAGCCGGAGCTTTAGAAAGATCAAAAGAAGATTTTGTATTATCAGTTCGGCCTTCTTCTTTTCCATTTACCCAAATACTATATAATTGGACTCCAGTTCCTTCATCTGAACCTTCCCAAGAAACAATTTTCTTATCAGGATCATAAGTTGCTTTAATTGTTGGAGCATGAGTATCAATATAAACTGGAATCTTCTTAGACTGCCACTTTGCATTATCGTAGCCAATTACAGATTTAATCTCGTAATTGTAAAAACCATCCGGCATTACTTCACCATTTACTTTACCATCCCAAATAGTTGACTCACTATCTTTAAACGGTGAAGCTTTACCATTGTCAAAAGCATTTTTTGTAACATCAGATTGAGCACTTAAACGGCGAAGGAATTTACCGTCTTTGTCAAGGATATTATATTGTACTTCTGATGCATTTCTTAAGAATGATGGAAGAGCATTAATATCATCACCACTGTTATCGCCGTTTGGTGAAAACGCGTAGTAATTCTTCCCATCCTTTCCAGGAGCAGCTTCTAAAAATGTAGTATCGTCATCAGTTGTCATGTCATGCGCTTCAGTTGTACCAAAATATCTTTGTAAATCAAAATAACGAGTTTCACCAAGATCTTTGAATCCGTCAACGATTGGTAAACTTTCCCACTTGCCGTAGAAACCTACATATGGAGCTGTTAAATTTGGATGACCATCTGTACTGATAAGATTTACAGATCCTTCAACAAAAATATTGTCTTGAAGATTTGCTAAAATTTTCTTATCATCTTTATCGAATCCAGGGATTTTTGCATTTGTTAAATCAATTTTCACAGTAAAATCAACCGATTGACCAGCTGGAACTTTGATTGTTTCAGGAGCATCAATTTTTGCACCATCTAATGCACCTGTTTGAAGCGCATTACGATCAACACTAGCAGTTTGATAGAATTCATCTGTTAAAGCATTTGTATCAACTTTATATTCAGCATCTTTATCAGAAATATTTTTAGCTGTGAAAGTCATTGAAACTTGCTTAGATTGGAAATCCTTCAATTCGTATTTCGCTTCACCTGTTGTCTTATTATAGAAGTAAACTGGTGTTGTAACAGCATTTTCAATTTGCATCATACCTGCACCTTGACGACGTGGTGAGAATGGGTGACCATCTAAGTCATTAATAACTTTCGCAGTATTCATTAATAATACTTTTGCTAAGTGAGTACGTTGACTTAAGCTTAACGAACTGAAACGTTTATCATTTTTTAAATATTCTTGTACTAATGCAGAACCACCTGCTACGTGTGGAGCTGCCATAGAAGTACCACTCATTACTTCATATTGATCGTTATTAACAGTTGAGTAGATATTTCCACCAGGGGCTGTAATTTCAGGCTTTAACTCTAGGCTAGGCGTAACTCCCCATGAAGTGAAGCCGGTCATTCGACCCATTTCAGGACTTTCATTTTTAGCCGTTTGGTTAACATGAATTGTTCCTGAACCATTAATCGAATTAAATAATGCTTCACCATCTGCTTTTGAGTTAACAAGCATCATTGGAACATCCCATCCGCCTTGGTCAGGGTATTGAGTACCGTTGTTTGCATTCCATACGATAATACCAGCTGCACCAGCTTGAGCAGCATATTTCGTTTTATCAGCGAAAGTATATGTACCACGAGCTACTAATACGATTTTCCCTTTAACATCTACACCGTTATAATCATCCGGTGCACCTAGTTTGTATGTTCCGTCAGCTTTTTTACCTAGATTTACAACTGGAATATTCCCACCAAATTTATCTGATAGATTTTTCCAAGCATCAATCCCTTTACCAACAACGCTAAGACTATTATTACCATCAACAGTGATCGCATGTTCATATAGATAAGCTTCATTTCCAGAAGCAGCTACTGAGATTGTGTCTTTATTAAGACCTGGAGCTCCAGTTACACCAATATCAGGGTTTTGTGATAGAGGGTCTCCCCATCCATAACCAATATGGTTCGAGTTACCAGAAGAAACAGCACACACAATACCATTGTCAACTGCACGAGTAATTGCAAGATCTTCTGCGCTATTTGGCTCATAAGAAGATGCTACAGAACCAAGGCTCATGTTTAGTACATCTGCACCTAGTTTAATAGAATCGTCGATTGCTGCAAGATAAATATCAGACCATGTAGATGGGTAGCTTGGGTCATTACTGAATACTTTCATCGCAAGAACTTGCGCTTCTGGTGCAACCCCTTTAATACCACCGTTTGCTTCGTCACCGTTTGCAGCCGTAATACCTGCTACGTGCATACCATGCATTGAAGCACCAGGTCCAAGGTCCGTTACGATACTGTTTTGGTCATAATAGTTATAACCATAAGGAACTTTATCAGTGTAGAATTTACCTGGTAAAGCTTTATCTTTTACAATTTGAGCTACTGAATCTTTTGTTAAGTCCTCTTTTGAAGGATCCGTTAATTTAAAATCACGGTGTGTAGGGTCAATCCCTGTATCGATAATGGAGATAACCATACCTTTTCCATCAAATCCAGTGTCTTTCCAAGTTTCTTTAGACTGGATAAATTGATGACTCTTCGTCATATCTGGAGTAGATGGTTCAGCTGTAGGGCGGTTGTACTCATTTGCTAAATAGACATTTTTGACACCAGAAGTAGCTTCAATTTTTGCTACATCTCCAAATTGAACTTCACCACTGAAACCGTTAAATGCAGTTGTAAATTGTTTTTTATAATTAATGTTGATTCCTTTTGATTGTAACTTTGATTTTACCGAACTTTGTTGACTATCTACTTTTGCATAAAGACTAGACTTTTGACTTTCAGATAAGTCTTTAAACAATTTACCTTGTTTTGTTGCGTATTCAATTGGTGATTGTCCATCCAATTCTACGATGACACGCACTTTATCTGAAGCTTTTAAGTTTGCTTTCGCATCAGATAAGTTGTTTTTATTTTGTAGTTCTTTTGTTTCCTGTGATTGTTTAATTTGTTCCAACTTTGATGCTAAGTCACCTGGTCGGTAAGATTCAGCTGAAGTTGGTGAAACAAATGCTAAATTAGAAAGAGCAAGAGCAGACGCTAAAGCGTATGTAGTTATTTTACGATTTTTTTTGTTAGTCATTTCTCAGTTCCTCTCCAGAAATTTTATATAAAATAAATTAGTACAAACTTTCTTAAAAAACTTCCCCTGTTTTTTAATTAGTAATTCGAGGAATATCGACAGATTCATTGAAAAAACTTCTCAATCAAAAACATGTCAAATTACCTCTGAAAATCTTTTCCAGATAACCCCCTAATATCTCCTTTCACCGTTATTGATCCTATTAATACCTATACTTTTTAATATTTTTTTAATAAAGTTTCTAAGGAATAATAGATAAATTAAATAATTCTTTTTTTGAGTCAAAATTCCTTTATAAAATTCCTAATATTTTAAAAATTTTTAAAGTTTTTTTGTATTTTTAATAAAAATATGTAAATTCATGTAAAAATTTATCATTTTGGAGTATTTTTTATAGTTTTAAAGTACTAGACATATTCAATTTTCTAGATATATACTCATAGAATTTTTTGAACATAATGAAGGCTTTACTAAGTCTATTGAAGTGTTTGTTCGACAAATAATCAGTTTAGGTAATGGTTCTGTTCTATTAAAGCAGCAAAATATCTTTATTAAAAAAAGCTAAAAAAATAAAAAGGCAGCACATCCCAATGGATTTACTGCCCTAAACATTTGTTTTATTTAAAAAACCTTGGTAAATATTCTTTATGCGCTTCTAGCATTTCGTCAACGATCGCTACAGCTACTTTATCATTTGCTACAAGTGGATTAATCGTTAATGCAAGAATTGCTTTTTCGCGACTTCCTTCAACCGCTGCCTCAATTGCTGTTTGTTCGAACGATTTAATCGTTTGAATTAATCCTCGAACTGGAACTGGTAATTCCCCAATTGTCAGTGGAATTGGACCATCTTTTGTAATGACACAACTAACTTCTACTGCTCCGTCATACGGTAAGCCTGAAATAGCTCCCTTGTTCATTGTGTTTAATGGTTGGATATCTCTCGTATCATTATAGATAGATGAAATTAAACGACAAGCCGCATCAGAATAGTAAGCTCCACCACGTTTTTCTAGCTCAGGTGGTTTTATATCTAGCGCTTCATCTTTATATTTTTCAAAAAGAGATGCTTCAATTTTTTGTACGACTTCTGCACGCGTTTCATTCGATTCAAAATCTTTTAATGCTCGTTCAAGCATTTCAGATGTTTTGTAATAGTAATGGTGATAAGAACAAGGAATGACATTGACTGCTTTTAGGAATTCAGGTGCCCATTCTTCAGCATCGATATTTTTTACAAAACTAGCATTAGCAGGATCCATAATCATTTCAAGTACTTGCTCTTTTACACTAACTCCGTCTAAATAAACCTCTGTACCATATACCATATGATTTAGACCTGCAAAATCAATACGAACACGCGAATGATCTACATTTAATAGTTTTGCAACACCCATTTCCATTCCGATCGGTATATTGCAAAGACCAATGAATCTCTTAATATTTGAATATCTTAATGCTGCTTCTGTAACCATACCAGCAGGGTTTGTAAAGTTTAGGATCCAAGCATTTGGACATAGCTCCCCAACTTCTTTACAAATATCCAAAATAACAGGAATTGTACGTAAGGCTTTAAACAATCCACCTGCACCGTTTGTTTCTTGTCCGATTACGCCATGTTTAAGTGGAATTCTTTCATCAAGTGCTCGTGCAGCTAGTTGTCCAACACGAAGCTGTGTTGTAACAAAATCAGCATCTTTAAGGGCCTCACGACGATCATACGAAAGATGAATCTCCATTGGTACGCCTGCTTTTTTGACCATACGTTTTGCTAGTGCACCAACTGTTTCTAATTTTTCACGTCCAGTTTCGACATCAACAAGCCACAGCTCAGTTACTGGGATTTGTTCATAGCGCTTAATAATTCCTTCAACCAATTCTGGTGTATAACTTGAGCCCCCACCTATTGTCACGATTTTGAATTTCTTTGACATTATTTTTGGCCCCTTTCATACATGTCAACGAACTCTTTTGCCAAGTCTTTTACAGTCATTGCATTCATTAAGTGATCTTGAGCATGAATCATTAAAAGTGAAATCTCAGTTGGAGTGCCACTAATCTCTGATTGAATAAGCGTTGTTTGGATATGGTGTGCCTCATTTAATGCATCACCTGATTCTTTCAATTTCTTGCGAGCTAAATCGAAGTCTTGTTTTTTTGCTGCTTGAATCGCTTCCATTGCAGCACTTCGACCATTTCCCCCATGAAGAATCAGTGTGAAAATTTCCGTTTCATTTTTTACCATAAAACTGACCTCCTCTCTTTATTAATAAAGTTTTTTATCGTCATAACCCCACGGTTACTAATTTTACCTTTAAGGTATTCATCGTATTTTTCTTGAGCAAAGATCAGAAAAGTCATTTCTCAACAATTACTACTTGTTTTCAATTAAACTGATAGCTTGTTCTAAAATCGCTTCACCATCGCACATGCCGTAATTCATCATATTAATTACTTCAACTGGAATGTTTTTCTCTTCACAGATTTCTTCCATTTCTTCTAAAAGGAAACGTACTTGTGGACCTAACAATAACACATCAGCTTCATCGATTTCTGAGCGAACAACTGATTCAGAAACTGCCCAAATGTGTGCTGAAATCCCTTTTGACTCAGCAACTTTTTCCATTTTAGAAACGATTAGACTTGTTGACATGCCTGCAGCACAGCAAAGTAAGATATTCATGATGATTTCCTCTTTCTTTAGTAAGTTTTTTTATATTTCATTCTTATTAATAACGACAAATCGACCGATTCGATCGTGCACAGCTAATGACTTTTTATTAGCAAACATGCTAATAACTGATAAAAAGAACGGAAGACCTTGAAAAATAAACATCGTCAAAAATTTAAAGAAACTTCTAACAATCACTAGTAATACATAAGGAAGTATTCCCTTTTTATTATTGATGCGTGTTAACTTCAATCGAAAGATCTTCTTTCCAATTGTCGATCCTCTTAACAATAAGGTTGTTAAGACGTCATAACAAAAATAGATTATAAGCGATTGGAGAAATGCTTCATTAAAAAGAGCCATTACCTTTACTGCTGCATCTTGACTAGCAGTTGATTTTTGAAGTTCAATCATATTTGCTAGAACTCCTGGAAAGTTTGGAAGTCCCGTGATTCGATACACAATTGACAAGATGATTGAAACAATTATTGCATCAATGGCAAAGGCACCGATTCTTTTCAATCGAAACGAAGTTATAATTTTTTGTCGATTTTCCATAAGTTTTAGTCCCTTCTTCTAATCAATTATCTATCTATTTGCTTGGGAGAATTATTTACTAGCTTTCTCCATTTCTAAATTTTTCTTATCCCAAATTCGAATGAATGGGAACCAAATGATCGAAGCCACTGCAAAAGCTACCAATTGCATAACTACACCCATAATCTTACCACCCGTCATTAGATAACCACTTATGAAATATGGGGTTGTCCAAGGGATGATTGTTCCAGTTGTATGTGGGAAAATTCCCATTGCCGTACCAAAGTACGTTACTGTTAATACTGCTACTGGAGCTAGAATATAAGGGATCATTAAAAATGGATTTAAAACAATCGGAACACCAAACATAATTGGCTCATTAACGTTAAAGATAGATGGCCCAATTGCTAGACGTCCTACCTTCTTAAGGAGTTTTGACTTCGCTAAAAATGTCATATAGATTGCAACTGGTAAAGTAGCACCAGAACCACCCATCCAAATTCCATTCTCATAGAATGTATACGTAATGATATGTGGTAATGTTTTACCTGCTTTAAGTGCTTCTAAGTTTGCATCTGCATTTGTAATCCATATTGGTTCCATAACAGACGTGATGATTGATGAACCGTGGATACCAAAACTCCACAAAAGGTGTTCCATTAAACATGCGACAAGTGTACCAACATAAGTTGATCCTAAAATTGTAAATGGCTGTGTCACAACTTTATGAACAAACGTTGCAAAATCTCCCCAACCAGTATGACTAAATCCGTATCGAACTAGTAAGAAGAAAAGGATAATCACAAAGCCAGGAATAAGAGCCGTAAATGAACGTGAAACTGTAGGCGGCACAGTATCTGGTAAAGTGATGATGATCTTCTTTTGTAAGAAGTAACGATAAATTTCAGCAGTAATAATTGCAATGATTAATCCAACAAACAAGTATTGTGCACCAAAAAGATCAGGTGACCATGCTGAAACAGTTTCCTTACCATCTTTGAAAGTGCTCATAATATTAACAATTAAATAACTTGCTAATGCTAATACCCCAGCTGGAACTCCATCTATATTCTTTTTATCGACCTTATAACTACTTGCTAAGGAATACGCTACGCCAAATACTGCAACTAATGCGATAATCCCCATTGAACCGTTATAAACGATATCTCCAAATGCATTCCAATTTTCACCAAATACTTTTGACATGAAGTTTTGATACCAATCTGCTTCTAACCAAGCTACGATAATGAAAAATGAACCAATGATCATTAGTGGCATGGCAAACATAATACCGTCACGCAAAGCAAGTAAGTGTCTTTGATTACCTATTTTCGAAGCGATCGGTAAGAATTTTTTTTCAAAAAAGCTGCTGTTCATTACGTTATCCCCTCTCTAAGGAATTAGGATCTTGGTAAATCAGTAATTCCCCATATACCAAGATCCCTTTTAGAATTTATTTCTTTTTTAATATTTAAGATTTAAAGTTTGAATTGAATAACAGTTGTGTAACTACCGTAAACTTTAACTTTTCCATCAAGAGTGAAAGCACGAACTTTAAAGTAGTACGTTTTACCTTTAACTAATCCTGTTGCATTAAATGTTCCAGTTGTAGTTGTTTTTGTTATTTGGTCAGAGAAATCGCTTTTAGTAGCACGAACGATTTCATAACCAGATACACCACTTACTCCAGTCCAATTTACTTTAATTGAAGTAGTACTTGCTTTTGTTGCTTTTAGTCCTGTTGCTTTAGCAACATCCCATTTTGCGTATAGTGTTGTATTTTCTTTTACCTTATCAGTTGCAAAGTTCCATGCAGTTTTAAGTCCAGCATCTTTGTACCATCCAGCAAAGACAAATCCTTTTTTCGTTGGATTAGCTGGTTTCGCAATGATAGAATCATAGTTTCCTGTTATAGGAGCTACATTAGATCCACCTTTACTGTTAAATGTAACTGTGTATTTGCCAATACCCCATTTAGCGTAAAGTGTAGTAGATGCTGTTACTTTATCAGTTGCAAAGTTCCAAGCTTGAGTACATGAAGCATCTTTATACCAACCAAGGAATGTATATCCTGTTTTTGTTGGTGTTGGAGAAGTAATTGCTTCATTGTAAGTTGCAGTGATTGGATCTACTGCAGATCCACCTTGTGAATCAAATGATACTGTTTGTTTTGCATCTTTAGAAACTGTGCGTACAAAAGTCATCACGTGGCTATCATTTGCAAATTGTGGATCTCCGTTCAATGTCATTCCAGAGTATACAACCGTTGCAGTAATGTTTGCTGGTTTATCAGTGTTGTATGTTACTTTTCCATCCGCATCAACAGCAACATCGTCTGGTGAAGATGATTCGTAACTAACTTCTACATATTTGTTTCCATCTGTATTAAGCCCTTTTTCAGCCATTGCATCTTTTAACCAAGTTGGATATGCAAATGCGTTCTTGTCAAGCTCAGTCGGAGCAATTTTTTCAGCTGACTTCATTGGATCAACAACTTTGATTGTGTAAGTGATTTTTTTCGGTGTTCTAAAGAATCCGTCGATCACATAGCCCGTAACTGTACTAGTTCCTGGTCTTAAAGCAGTTGCGTATGAACCATAGT
The DNA here is from genome assembly GCF_900112535.1 of Bacillus sp. UNCCL81. Classification (NCBI taxonomy): domain Bacteria; kingdom Bacillati; phylum Bacillota; class Bacilli; order Caryophanales; family Bacillaceae; genus Bacillus; species Bacillus sp. UNCCL81. The sequence continues at coordinate 35,224 of NZ_FOMF01000015.1, forward strand.
GCACACCATCTACACTAATTCCTGTTGCACTTACATTACCAACTTCACCGTAAGCTGCTAAAGTTCTTAAATCAAGAACTTGAGATACATTTGAATCAGCATTGATTTGCGTTGGTAATCCATTGTTATATCCAGCTAAATCCCAAGAATTCGTTAACCAAGATACATTGTTAGTATATCCTGTTGTTTTAGCATCCAATTTAACAGAGTCACCAACATTAATCGTAAATGTATGTGTGTCTTCGTTATATTTAGCATTTGGATTCATAGCTGCTACATTCGTTGGATAATTAATACTTTCTGTTCCATTATTTACTGGCGCAGTAACTTTTGAACCTAAACCTTCTACATATACAGCATCCTCAGGGTTTTGAGTTAACCAATAAGGCATAGATGTTACAGTTGATGATTCCATTGATAAGCTGTTACCAGAATCAATTGTTCTACGATCCATTGTTCCGAAAATATTTGTATTGTATTTAGACATCATCACTTCATCACGTGGAATTAATTGATCAACCATTAAATCAGGTGTCACGTGCGTTACGTCATTTCTGTTTGCAGAAAGAATATCCCAGTTCATGAAGTTATTTGGAATACGTGTCATTTGCCATGTTGAACCTGCAAGGTCAACCGTTGAACTTCCTATACTAAATCCTTTTTCTTTCAATGCACCTAGAGAAGCTGCGTAGAAAGTTGACATAAATGGATTTTTCTCTCTCTTTTCATTGAACCACCATTGGTTCATACCATCTAAGATCCCTTTAGCGTTCTCTTTCTCAGCATGATGAGATAATGTGTAGTATGATAGTGCAGCTTCTTCTTCATCAGAATAGTTCATGTATGACTCGTAAGATACACCACTTACGCCAATATCGTCTCCGTTATGAGCAGAAATACCAAAGTATCTAGAGTGGTACTGTAATGACATATCAAGTAATGAAGTTGAGTTATAAGACTTTGGATATCTTGTTTCATAATCATTGTGCTCTGAAGCTGTTGTAGACGCTTTGACACCATTCATTACTTTGTATTCGTTTGCAAAATCAAGTGGAGAAATTACTGCAACACCTTGTGCTTCAAGTGCAGCTTTTTCTTCTGGCGTATAACCGCCCATATCTCTTGCAGCTACAAGCATTTGTAATGCTAATGTTGCATTTAATGGACCATCTTCATAGTCATTTCTACCCCATGCATTTGATACACCGTCAAGGAATTCTGGATTTAAATTAGCCCATTTAGTTGGTGCTGAAGGAGCATTTAATCCATTTCCAGGAGCTGTTCCATTGAAACGAGATTCAATTGGGTTCTCCCCAGTAACACTTACTTGATAATAGTTGTTTAAAACCATTGCATTTGTATGATTAATTAAATCATTTTTCACAAGAGCCGCTAATTCAGGATCACTATCTTTAAACGTGTTATAAGCTAGGTCTAATGTGAAGTAATGACCTACCAATTCGTCCGTAGACGTTGTTGCTTTATAATAAACTTTGTTTGAGTCTAAAGCTTTTGTTGCATCATCTAAATTAGGATTTTGCTCATTTACAATATTCGTTAAACGTTTTGGTACAGCAACAGTGTCATACGCTTTGATTCCAGCAGTCCCTCCACTGATTTTACCTGGAACAGAATATTTAACTGTATTTCCGTTTACATCAGTCGTAGTTCCTGCACTTTTTTGCAGCCAAGCTTGGTCCCATGATTTGCTTTCTGCAGTCGTAGAACCATTGTTGCTGCCCTCTACTTTATATGATCTAGCAAAGAAGCCAGCAGAAGCAGGTTTTCCTGTTGTGTCTAACGTATACTTCCCATCATTGTCAACGAATACTGGTTTACCTTCGTTATCTGCAAGCCATTTTTTTCCTTCGTCAATTGTCTTTACGTTTCCACCAAGTGAGTTAACAACATAAACAACATCGTTAACATTGTCTTTTGAAGGTACCTTTAACTGCGTTCCAGATACATAACCAAGCGTTACGATGGCTTCAACAGCACGAATAGCAGAAGCTTTTGCATCTATTGTTCTAGCATCTTTTTCACCAAAATTTTCTTTCATGTAGTTGTATCTCCAAATTTCACCTGAAGCGTACATTGTTGTCCATAAACCATCATTATCTGTATCAGAAATTGAGCTTATAGCATCTTTATCTGCAGTCATAAGAGCTTTAATCATATTATCCTTATTAGCAAAACTCATAGAACCAGATTGGAATCCAAATCGATCTGCGTAGTTTCTAGAAATTTCTTCTTGAACTAATGATTTGCCCATTAGGGACATTTGCTTTCTTACAATATGAGTAGCATTTCCTTTTTCGCCTAGAATCCAAAGACCATTATTTCCATCAGACATAATGTTTGTAATTACTTCTTTGGCGTTATATTGAGTCGGGTTTCCGTTTTTATCGACTCCTGAACCTGAATTTTCACCAGTTTGAGGAATATATCTTCCACCTTGTAAATATTGAATTTGATCAGCTGGAGCTAAGTTTGGATCATATAGTGTAATTGCATCGGATACGATACCAGTAGTGACAGGATGATCTTTTTCTTCACCAAAATTAACGTTGCCATTTGACTTAATTAAAGTATCCTTTGAAACTAACCATTTTACGCCATTTTCTCCATTAACATAGCCAACATAGTTTTTAGACGGAAACTTAGTTCCTGATGGAGCAGTTGGAATATTTGTTGTTTGCAAATTAGATGATGAAAGAGCAGCAGGAATTTTCGAATCTCCCGCATTGTAATAGTAAACTACCTTTTCAAGATTAGTAGATGCCTGCGTCTCAATTACAGAAACCGTAATATTCACAGTTGCTGCATTACCACTTAAATCTACTCCAGTACCTGTGATAATTGCAGATCCACCAGATACACCTAAAATCTTTCCACTATAATCACCTTTTGCGTTACCAATCGTATCAACATATGCAACGTAAGGATCAGAAGTTGTCCATTTTACTGGCTTGGTTGTATCTAATCCACTTGGTTTTGCATGAGTGATTTGTGTAGTATTCATAAAAATCTTAGTGCCAGTTGAGATTGGCGCTACTGATTGAGTAGTAATAGTTGGTGCAGCTTTTGCAACAACGCCACTAAATGGAGTTGCAAACATTGATGCCGCTAGTACAGAAGCTGGAAGTGCTCTACCTAAAAACCATTTATTTCTTTTCATTTATCTTCCTCCAAAATAATTTATTTAATTAATTTTCTAATCGAAGAACACCTTTTTTAATAAGTAACCGTTTTCAAGATTATCTAAAAAGGACAAATGATAGCATGAAGTTGATTCGTTTCTATTAGCGATCATCCTACTTACTTTGATTGTTAGAATGATCGCTAAACTGCTACGAACCATATTGAAACAAGATTTTTGAAATTTCATACTGAAAATCGTTAAAATTATTTGATTTTAATACTTTCTGCTTCGTCTCGGGGTGGTCCATTAAATGTAAAAATAATCGACTTAACTCTTTGTGTAAAAACAAGTCTCCGGCACGAAGATTAATCAAAAATAAGATTTGTACAACTTTTCCATCGATTGTTGGCGGATTTTTAAATATCACCACACTGATCGAATCCTGTATCGCAACCATTTTTAATGCATGTGGCGCAGCAATTCCATTTTGCAGTATCGTCGATATTTTTTCTTCACGGTCGACAACTAAAGCTGGATAGTTAGGTGCTGCAAATCCTAGTTCAACAACGCTTTTTGCCTTTTCTTTAATAAATGCTTTGTAGTCAAACGACTCTTTGCTTTCTTCTATATAAAACAAATCTGGATGAAATAAAGATAAAAGTGTCGGTACATCTTCTTTAACTTTATTAGCCGGGTATCTAGTAAGCGTTCGACGAATTCTTTGAACATCCGTTTCAGTTAGTATTGGTGCTACTTGAATATACGGAATCGAAATATTATCAAATGGAATCGAAGTCGATGAAACTAATAAGTCATAATCTTCTAACTTTAATAATTGAAGCTCACTATACAAAACGACGTCAATTTTTGCCCCTTGGAAAAGTGTCTCAAGTTTCATTTTCATTAAATCAGCCGACCCTGCTCCTAATCCGTAAGATAGTAGAATTTTTTTGTAAGAACTTAATTGTTTTTGCTTCTCCCTTTCCACATGAGCTGCTAAATGCATTGTAATATAGCCCATTTCGTCACTAGAAAGTTCAAATCCCCATATTTCCTTTATCATTTCAGAAAAATTTAATGCAATCATAAACACATCCGAATACCTACTATAAACATCATCTATTAAAGGATTCGTAAGCTTTAAATTGAAATATAATCTTCTTAACAGTGGATACATGTGCATAATCATCGTATTTAAAAGTTGCTGATCACCTGAAAACTGAGTTAAGAATGTTTGATCTAATCTTTCTAAACAATTCTTTAGTTTTTGTTTTAAGTCATTTTTTTCATGTTCCTCAATATCGTCTACACTCGATTTACCACTTATATGAGCAGCTAAATAGATTATTTCACTCTCTGGTAATACGACATGATATAGTTCAGAAAGAATTTCACAAATTCTCTTTGCTATATTCATAAACGACGGTTTAATTAGAGAAACATCTAACTTTTTTTCTTGATTAGGCAAGATAAAGTTGTGTTGAGTTACTCGAAACGAGAGTACTTGGATATGCACTAAAATATTCTCAAGTGCAAAATAACTTAATTTCAATTGATTATTCTGTACTTCTTCACTCAAAACAGCTCGAATTTCCTCAAACGGAAACGCTTTCTCAAAAGTTTGATAATTTGACTTCTTTAATAACCCTGTTTCTTTTTGGCTTAGAAAGTAGGAAAACGCTCTTCTAAAATTCGTTTCATCCCCAAGTAAACGAACTCCGTAACGTGATTTTGTTTCTACTTTTAAATCAAAAATCCTTACTTGCTTTTCAACTTCAATCATGTCGGTAAAAACTGTCGATCTGCTAATCATTAGACTATCAGCAAACAGATCGATCGTTTGAAACTCAGTCGTTTGAAGCAAAAGCATAATAATATTATTCACTCGAACACGAGGTAAATCTGGTGCTAATGCCCCGTCTATTTCTTTCATATATGTTTGGACCAACTCTTGGTTTTCTATATGAAGTAAATAGCCCTCACCACGTTTTTTCTGAATCACAAATCCAGACTTTTCTCCAATCGCGTTTAATTCTTTCAATTCATTTCGTAATGTACGATTTGAAATAGCGAATTCTGATTCAAGTTCCTGTGAAGTTAGTGATTTTCCTTTTTGATACAAATATTGCAAAATTAAATCTCTTCGCATACATTACCTCACCACCCTAGATGCCTAATCTAGTATTTTAAGTTTACTTTCCAGTAAATCTATTTAACAGTTTGAATTTTTCCAATATAGTTCGCAATTTAAAACAAACCAGCGTAGTTCATATGTCATATATACTTACAATGCTATGATACGACCTAAGCCCTACTACAAAATACAGGAACATTTTACTAGCACCAATCGTTTCTAATTCTTTTGTATACAAAAAAAATCCTTATCTTAGCATAAAAGCACTAAGATCAAGGAATTTGGCTTTTTATTGTTTTAAGCATTTCTTAACGTTGTATTAGAAATTCTGTAAGACGAGGTTAACACTTTATGACCATTCAAACGTGAAAAAGCGCTCCCATAAACTGAGAACGCAAAAGCGAGCTAATAAGTAAGATCAATCTTTTAGCTATTCGATTAATTATTAAACACCATAATACTTAGCAAACAACTCTTTATTCCATTCATCTCCACCATCTACATTCGAACTTTTAAACACAGGTGGTTTTAATCCAGCTTGATGATATTTTTTTGCTATTAATATAGAAATGGATTGAGCAACAAAAGCTCCAGCCATTGTGGAAGTTGCACCCATACCTGTATTTGCTTCTTCTACATAAAAGGCAGCATCCCCAAGACCGGTACAATTATCTATAACTACATCACTAAATTCGCAAAGATATTTTCCACTACTATGTCTTGATTTTGAGCCTTCTGGATGATTTGGATTTGTAAAAGCAATTACCTTTGCACCGCATTCCTGTGTCATTTTTGCAAGTTCAACCGTCATTCCATTTCTCCCCGAATTGGAAGCAATCACAAGAATATCCTTTGAGCTTATTTTGTATAAATCAAAAATTACCTTTGCATAAGCTTCTATTCGTTCGATTACAGTACTTTTTAATGGATGGTCATGTAAAAAAAACTCATTCGGCAAAATTGGAGAGACATCCGCAAATCCACCTGCTCTTACATAAAATTCTTCTGCAAACATATGTGAATGACCCGAACCCGTAACAAGAAAGCGGCCACCATTTTGAATGGCATCAAAAATACAAGTTGCTGCATGGTCAATGTTTTGATTTTGTGTCGTATAGAGTTTTTCGAGATTTGCCATCACATACTTAAAATAATTCTCCATAAATAAATACCTTCTTTGATTTAATAAATTTACCAACCATACTTCTTTTCACTCCATTTTTTTATAACTAAATCTTGTTTTACGAAAACAAGACTATTTTGTTCAATATCTTTATCGATGATTGCACCTGCTCCTAATACACTATAAGCCCCTATTTTACATCCTGGCATAATAATCGTATTCACACCAGTTCTACAATAATCACCAAGATAAGCTGCATTTGAAAAATGTAAAGGTATTTCTTTCCGTCCATTTACTGAGTGCTCAGTTTCACCGTCATCAAAGCGTAATGTCCCACAAACCGTTGCTGCACCAATGTCCGTATGACTGCCTATTGCGCCATAAAACTCGCCATAGTGGTAAAGATATACTTTATCCATTACCATTCCGCCAAGGAACTCTGCACAGTGGTCGAAAATACAATGTGATCCAATTGCAACTCCATCATAAATCATACAATAATTACGAATGGCAGTATGATCGCCAATAACAGCATTGCCATTGAAAATTGCACCGTTATCGATGATTGTATTATCACCTACAATTAGGTTACCGTGAATAACAACCCGATCACCAATTGAGGAATTCTTACCAAGCTTTACGTGACCATGAATGGTTGCATTTTTAGAAATCGTCGCGCCTTCTGCTAGTTCGTTTTCTTTTATTGCATTACAAAAATGATGCACCATATATTCATTCGCTTCTAACATATGCCAAGGCTTATCGATATCAAAGAAATAGCCATTACACTCAATCACTTGTAATTTTGTTTTCTCAAGTGATTTTAGAAGAGCAGCTTCGACGTATCGTTCTTTCGGAACACCCACTCCTACTTTGACATTCGGAAAATAGTCGGGCGTTCTTCTCGCATCATCTAGTAATGACTCATCAAAAAGAAATCCCGCGAATTGATGGGTAATACTGTCACCACGGTAATGAGCACCGATTGACTGAACAAATCCATCCTTTATACTCGCACCAATCCAATTCCTTGATGATTCTTCTAATTTTTTCAACAAAACAGTAGGTTTGTTCGAATTAGCCAATTGCTCAAGATCCTTTTGTTCGACGATTGTATCACCGTAAAGAACAAGAAACTCCTTAGTACTTGAAAGTTTCTCAACTCCCATAACTAAGCTTTCTGCACTTCCTAAATTTGATTGATCAACTACAAATTTAACATTATCCATGTCGAATAGAAGATTCTCAATCTCTCTTTGATGTTCCTCATTAACGACAACAACAATCTCTTCTATCCCCATTGCTACAATGGATTCAATATTAAAACGTATTAATGGTTTACCAGCGATTTTTATTGCTGTTTTGGAGCGAACTGCGTTGAAAGGATTTAGTTTACTCCCTTTGCCTGCCGCAAGAATTACTGCACTTTTTACCATTCTAATACCTCGACTATAAAAATTTTTTACTTATATTCAACTAATCGAAATTTATTTTTGCCTGCTAATAAATAAGGCATTAAATCGTATGCAAAAGGATGAATAAATCCAATGACATTATGTTCAACAGATTGTCCTAAATCTTTTAATGAAATTTGTACCTCTCCCTCATATTGTGCACTTCGATTATTTAAAATAGAAACTGTATATTTCTTTCTTGGAGCACAGTAGCAATGAGGTACTTCCATTCCCCTTGTATCAGTTGCACGAATGAGATTTGCTGGTTGATCTACTCTTGAAATAAGAACCTGCTCGCTAATTTTCACCTTTGTCTGTTCGGGAACAAACTGATTAAAAACAACTGGAATTTCTATATAATCTTGTTTGTAACATCTAGCCATTTCATTGAGCTCTGAAAGATCTGCAAATGAGTCTCCAATTAACACATCATTAAAACAATTTGCAAATAACTCTAGCATGGCAATATGACTAGGCAAGAAGCGGTGTTTTTCAATTGTACAAACTCCATGACCTAAATGGTGTAAATCTTTAGGAGAAAGCTGCGAAGCAACAAACCCTCCGACTGGCACACCGAATAAAGCAAACATATTGTTAATGGAGCGTATGTCTTCTAAAGACAATGCTGTATCTGGTAGAGGAAAAAAATTATGACAAGCTGTTAGTTGTCCGATATTTCCTTCTCGTTCGATTGTTTCTAAAAACTCACGACATTCGCGTAAAGCGTTTCCATTTTGATTATTAGAAGAAGACATTGAAGCATTTACTTCTATTTGAATTCCCTGTTTATTTTTTGAAAGGAGCGCAACTTCTTCACTCGTGAACCCTCCATCGATGCGGAGCCTTGTGATGCCCATATTCTGTAAAGCTGTAAGGTCAGTTAATGTACAACCTAATTCACTGAAAACTTCATCATTCATATCAGCTGACACAGTCATATTTAGTTTATTACAATAACTAAATAATTCATTCCAAGTGTCCGCATTTACATTTATTGCACCTTCAAAACCATGATTATTTAAAATCAGTGAAACAAATACCTTTTTAAAGCCTAATGATTGTGCCTTTTCTAAATAATCTTTGATTTGATCTAAAGGATAAAAGTTGGGATATACACTAATTCCTATTTCACGCATATTCGATCGCCATTCCTTTATTTTTATTTTGAATTACTTGTATTTCTCACCAATAATGATGGCACCGAAAACTGGATCATAAAGAGGTGCAGAAAGTTCAACTTGGGGTAAAGCCACACTTAACTTATCCTTTAGTGTATCGAAATACTCAGCTGATTTCGTCAGCAAACTTCCTGCCACAGATAGGCGAAAATTAATTGAACCCATTTGTCGGCTGATTCCAATGACTAAACGAACCAACTTATCTAGTTCTCCTTCAACAATTGTACGAGCAGCATCGTCACCTTTTACCCATGCCTCTAAAACGATTGGGGTACATGAAGCTACCTTATCTACGGGAATTGTATCTTCCAAGTATAATAAATCCATAAAATCTTCCGGAGAATCCAACTTAAAATGAGCGAGCAATTTTTCGGTAAATGAAGTAGGAGCAATTACTTTGTCGTACTCATTCATAACAGCCGCGATTGCAAGTAAACCAATCTGGAAACCTCCACCCTCATCACTTATTAATCCGCCCCATCCGCCTGAGCGTATTGTATTTCCTTTTGAGTCTACTCCCATAACAATGGAGCCTGTTCCAGCAATCATCAAAGCATCTTTTCGATCTCCGTTCCCACCAACAAGAGCAATTTCTGCATCATTCACTACTTCTAACTGACAAGTAAAACCACTTTCTTTTAATGCATTCAAATAGATATCAATATCTTTCGGTCGATCTACCCCCGCAGAGCCTAATACAAGAATCGCATTTTGTATGCGCTCTCCAAAATAAGAAACAAGCGATTCATATATTTCACTAAATACTGGTCTAAGCCCTTCTACGCCGATGTTGTTATAATTGGACATTCCAAAATTTTTATCAAATAATGTTTCTCCGTTTAAGCGTTCTTTGACCACCACTCTCGTTTTCGTTCCTCCGCCGTCCATTCCGATTATCAATCTATTCATTATGTGTTGATCCACCCTTTCGTTAAGCTAATAAGTTATCGTACCAATCTACTTTTACATGTAGCTTTAAATTCATTCTTCTTCGTTTCTTATTTCATCTAAATTTTCAAATTTGTTATGGATGTATAGTTGCATTAATTGTAAAATAAACATTTCTCATTTACTAGGTGGATATTTTCTTCATGTAAAGGAAAAAAACCACTTATTCTATGTGAACAACTCGTCAAGGTTTAGAATTGGAGATTATATAAATGAAAACAAAAAAAGTACCCTATAGTTAGACCTTTAAGTGTCTACTCTAAAGAGTACTTTTTATCTGTATTTATATGTGCAGACTGTAATTGACAACACTAGGGCTGACAATTTTACAGTTCCAATATTCCATCAAGATACTTTGACTCAAAGTTATCAAGCATTGCACGTACTTCATCTGTTGATGATGTACTCATTAATTGATTTCTTAATTCACTTGCCCCTCTAAACCCACGGACATATATCTTAAAAAAGCGATGAAGAGCCTTGAACGAACGGAGCTCTAAATGTGAATATTTATCATGAAGATCCATATGCAATCTTAAGAGATCAAGTAGTTCCTTACTGCTATGTTCTGTCGGCTCCTTTTCAAAAGCAAACGGATTATGGAAAATACCGCGGCCAATCATAATCCCATCAATACCGTATTGATCAGCGAGCTTTAAACCAATTTGACGGTCAGTAATATCCCCATTGATCGTTAAGAGTGTATCTGGTGCCACTTCGTCACGAAGTTTCTTTATCTCCGGTATTAATTCCCAATGTGCATCCACTTTGCTCATTTCATCTCTTGTACGAAGATGGATTGACAGATTGGCAATGTCTTGTTTCAAAATGTGAGTTAGCCAGTCGCGCCATTCGTCTACCTCAGAGAAACCAAGCCTTGTCTTCACACTTACAGGTAATCCTCCTGCTTTTGCTGCTTGTATTAATTCTGCTGCAACTTCTGGACGGCGTATCAGGCCGCTTCCCTTTCCGTGCCCTGCCACATTAGGTACAGGACAGCCCATATTGATATCCACACCTTTAAACCCAAGTTCTGCCATACCAATACTCATTTGTCGGAAAAATTCAGGTTTATCACCCCATATATGAGCTACCATCGGCTGTTCATCCTCTGTAAAAGCCAAACGCCCACGCACACTTTTGTTTCCTTCTGGGTGACAATAACTCTCACTATTTGTAAACTCTGTGAAAAACACATCTGGTCTGGCTGCTTCACTTACAACGTGACGAAATACAACATCCGTTACTTCTTCCATTGGTGCCAGTATAAAAAACGGTCGCGGTAAATCGCGCCAAAAATTATCTTTCATATTAAATTTCAAATCCTCTCATTATGGGATTCCAGTCCATTCTCCTATCCCAAAATTAAAAAGCAAGAAGCCCTTGCTTACACTTGTATCTTCATTCCCTTATTATCTCCACGCCATCAAATAGCAATCCAGTGATCCAAGTTAATAAAGGTTTTGCTACAAAACTGAAGAACTTTAGAAGGACATCAGGTTCAAAAACTTAGTGTCTGTTCCCTTAATTTAGTACTAATTTTGCGACAGCTTCCACGTGACTAGTATGTGGGAACATATCCACTGGCTGTATTTCTACTGTTTTATAACCACCGTCTTCAAGTACTCGTAAATCTCTTGCTAATGTAGCAGGATTACATGATACATAAACTACTTTGCCTGGCTTCATATCAATGATTGTATTTAATAAAGCCTCGTCACAACCTTTTCTTGGAGGATCTACAACTAATACTTCAGCTGTAATACCTTGCTTGTACCAATTAGGTATAACTTCTTCAGCTTTCCCTACTTCAAATTCAACATTTGTCATCTCATTAATCATAGCATTTCGTTTCGCATCTTCAATTGCCTCTGGTACAATTTCAACACCATAAACCTTTTTAGCCTTTTGAGCTAAAAATAAAGATATTGAACCGATTCCACAGTATGCATCAATAACTGTTTCACTACCGTTTAAGTTTGTATACTCGAGTGTTTTATCATATAAAACCTTAGTTTGTGTAGGGTTTACTTGATAAAATGATCGAGCTGATATTTCAAAAGTGATATCACCAATTTTATCTTTGATTGTTTCACTTCCGTATAATACAATTGTTTGATTTCCAAGAATCACATTTGTTTTTTCATTATTTACGTTTTGAATAATACTTGTAATTGTTGGATATTTTTCAACAATTCTAGCTATTAATTCGTCTTTTTGAGCAAAGTTCACTTTATTAGTAACAAGAACTAGCATTGATTCATTTGTATAGTAACCATAGCGTGCCATAATATGACGCAATTGTCCTTTGTGGCCAACTTCATCGTATGGCTCGATTTTTAATTCTTCACAAAGATCCTTCACAGTTTGGATCATTTCATCATTTTCTTTTCCTTGAATGTAGCATTCATTCATTGGAATAATTTCATGGCTTCTCTTTTGATAGAAACCAACAACTAATCCACCTTCTAGTTCCCCTACAGGAACTTGTGCTTTGTTACGATAACTCCATGGGTTTTCCATGCCTAACACTGGGTGGATTACTACGTCATCAAGTTTTCCAATTCTTTTTACAACCTCTACTACTTGTTTATGTTTCGCCTCAAGTTGGCCTTCATAGCTCATATGTTGAGTTTGACAACCACCACATTGATTGTAAATCGAACAAATCGGTTCTACTCGAACATCACTTTCTTTTTGGAATTCAATGATTTTACCGAACCCAAAGCCTTTACTTGTTTTTAGCACCTTAATTTGTGCTTTTTCACCAGGGAGTGCATTTGGTACAAAAATCGGATATCCATCCACCTTTGCAACTCCATGTCCCTCATGAGTTAAATCGATAAATTCAACATCTATTAATTGATTCTTTTCTACAGGTAACACTCTTTTCGACAAGTCCCTTACCTACCTTTCAACCTTTTATTAAACCATTTCATTATACAAAATAAATAACCACGTTAACTACCGTGGTTACTTTTTCTAGTATTTACTACTATTTCACTTATTATGGTACATAGATTTCTAGGTGGTTGTAAAGCATATCGACAGTACATGGTGTTTCTCCACCGTACTCACCATCAATATTTAATAGTAGTTTATCATCAGACATAATTTTCAAATGGCTTGCTCTAGTATAAAGAACATGTTCATTTTGTACATGCTGGCCACTTAATAGCTGAGCACATACTCTGATGATTTCAGCTATATTTGATTTCTTTAAGACTAATAAGTCAAATTGTCCATCATTAATACTTGCTTCAGGTGCAATTTTTTCAAATCCACCAACAGAATTTGTATTCGATAATAAGAACAAAAATGCTTCTTCATCAAATACTTTTCCATCATACTCAATTTTTAATCGTGTAGGCTTAACTCTTGGTAACATTTCAATACCTTTTAAATAATATGCTAGCTGTCCTAACATTGTTTTTAGTTTACTAGGTACTTCATATGTTAATTCTGTAATTTTACCGGCAGCTAAAATATTTACAAAATATTTATCATCAACTCTTCCAATATCAAGAGGCACAGTTTGCCCATTTGTTATGACTTCAGCCGCTTCCATAATTGAAACATTCACACCAATTGCTCTAGCAAAATCATTTGTTGTCCCAACTGGGATTAATCCTAACTTTGGTCGATATTCTTGTTCTGCCATACCACTAATGACTTCATTAAGTGTTCCATCTCCACCGCAAGCTACAACTAAATCAAATTTTCGTTCACATGCTTCTCTTGCTGCCATTGTCGCATCACCTGCACCAGTTGTTGCATGACAAGAGGTTTCATAACCCGCTTGCTCGAACAATTGCAACACATCGGGAAGCTTTTTCTTAAAAATTTCACGACCAGAAGTAGGGTTGTAGATAATTCTTGCACGTTTCATCATTAACCATCCTACTTATTTATTTAAGTTCTCTAACTTATATCCTAACCTAAAAAGATTTTGTAGTAAACTTTTTCCATTTACTTATCTATTTTTACCTTTCTAAAGCATGTTCAAACCCATATTGAAAAGCAATATTATATTATATTAAATTTATATTACATTCGTTTCTTTGCTATATTTTTCTACCGTTTTGAACAACTTAATCATTATAGTACATATTGATGATAAAAACATTAAAGTAGAATTAAGGATTGATAATGAGATGGATAACAAACCGTTCGTGAATGTAGAGTATTTTGCTCTAAAAAAGTTAAAAATTTATCGAGATAGTGTTTTGCGTTTTTTATTAAGAGCAATAATGGCTAGTATGTTTATAGGCTTCGGGGTTATCGTAGCATTTAAATCAAGTAATTTCTTTCATGCTACGTATACACCTTTTGCCTACCCAATGGCTGCTATAACAATTACTGTCGCCATTCTTCTTATTGCATACGGTGGAGCTGATCTATTTATAGGAAACATATTTTATTTTGCCTATACTGCCATAAGAGGAAGAATGAATTGGCTTGAGGTGCTAAATTTGTGGCTTATAACTTACATTGGAAATATACTAGGTGCTGGCTGTTTTTCTTTATTAATTCATGTAACAGGATTATATAACGATCCAACAGTAAAGTGGATATCCTTTTGTATGCACCAACAAGCCAACCATATTATTGAGTCATTTTGACTTTAAATGTACAAAAAAACTACGGAGCTTATAGTCCGTAGTTTTTTGTATTGAAAATCTTATCTTTTTTGAATTTCTTCCATTAAGATCTTATTTAATAGTGGTGGATTCGCTTGGCCTTTAGTCGCTTTCATCATTTGACCAACAAGGAAGCCAATAGCTCGGTCCTTACCATTTTTAAAGTCTTCAATTGATTGTGGGTTAGCATCAAGAGTTTCGATAACGATTTTACGAAGAGCGCCTTCATCAGATAATTGTACTAAACCTTTCGCTTTTACAATTTCATTTGCGTCTCCACCGTTTTCGATTAACTCAGTGAATACTTTTTTCGCAATCTTAGAAGAGATCGTACCGTCTGTAATTAACTTAAGCATACTAGATAAGTTTTCAGGCGTTAAAGCAACTTCATGTAGTTCTTTTTGTGATTTATTTAAGTACGCTGAAACTTCACCCATTAACCAGTTAGATGCTAATTTTGCATCTGCACCATTGTTTACTGTTTCATCGAAGAAATCAGACATTTCTTTTGTTAAAGTTAATACCATTGCATCGTATGCTGGTAAACCTAATTGGTCTACATAGCGTTTTTGACGAGCATCTGGAAGCTCCGGAATACTTTGGCGAACACGTTCTTTCCACTCATCATCAATGTATAGTTCAACTAAGTCTGGCTCTGGGAAGTAACGGTAATCATCCGATCCTTCTTTTACACGCATTAAGATTGTAGTCTTTGTAGCTTCATCGTAACGACGCGTTTCTTGTTGGATTACTCCGCCAGATAATAATACTTTTTCTTGGCGAACTTGTTCGTGCTCTAGTCCTTTTTGAACGAAAGCAAATGAGTTTAAGTTCTTTAATTCTGCTTTTGTACCGAATTCTTCTTGTCCAAATGGACGTAAAGATATATTAGCATCACAACGAAGTGATCCTTCTTCCATTTTTACATCTGATACACCGCTGAATTGAATAATTGACTTAAGTTTTTCTAAATATGCATAAGCCTCTTCAGGAGTTCTCATATCCGGCTCAGAAACGATTTCAATTAATGGAGTTCCTTGACGGTTAAAGTCTACTAATGAATAACCTTCATCTGTATGATTTAACTTTCCAGCATCCTCTTCTAAATGAACGCGCGTAATACCGATACGTTTCTTTTTGCCACCAACTTCAATTTCAATCCATCCATTTTCACCAATCGGCTTATCAAATTGAGAGATTTGGTAAGCTTTTGGATTATCAGGATAGAAGTAGTTTTTACGGTCAAACTTTGTTTCAGTTGCAATTTCACAATTTAACGCCATTGCTGCCCTCATACCAAAGTTTACAGCTTCTTCATTTAATACTGGTAACACACCTGGGTAACCTAAATCAATTACACCAGTGTTTGTATTTGGTTCTGCACCAAACGCATTAGGGCTTGGTGAGAAGATTTTTGATTTTGTTTTTAATTCTACGTGTACTTCTAAACCGATTATCGTTTCAAAATTCATCTTTCCCGCGCCTCCTTATAGTTGTGGTCTTTGTTTTGTAAAGTCAGTTGCTTGCTCGTATGCATGGGCAACTCTGTAAATTGTAGACTCATCAAAATGTTTACCGATAATTTGTAATCCTAATGGAAGACCATTATGGAAACCACAAGGAACAGAAATCGCAGGTACACCCGCTAAGTTAATAGGAATCGTTAAAATATCATTTGCGTACATTGTCATTGGATCACTTACTTTTTCGCCTACTTTAAATGCAGGAGTTGGTGTAGTTGGGCCAATAATAACATCATAGTTTTCAAATACTTTCTCGAAATCTTCTTTTATTAATGTACGAACTTGTTGAGCTTTTTTATAGTAAGCATCATAGTAACCAGAACTTAATGCATAAGTACCTAACATGATACGACGTTTTACTTCGTCTCCAAAGCCTTCAGCTCTAGTTTTCTTATAAAGATCAATTAAGTTTTCTACATCAGCTGCACGGTGACCGTAGCGAATACCATCGAAACGAGCTAAGTTAGCAGATGCTTCAGATGAAGAAATTAAATAATATGTAGCTAATGCGTATTTAGAATGTGGTAATGAAACCTCTTCCCAAGTAGCACCTAGGCTTTCTAATAAATTTAAAGCAGCCATAACAGATGCACGAGCTTCTTCACCAACGCCTTCTCCTAAATATTCTTTAGGTACAGCGATACGAAGACCTTTTACATCACCTGTTAACGCCTTAGCAAATGAAGGAACTTCTACATTAGCTGAAGTTGAGTCACTTGCATCTAATCCTGAAATTGCTTGTAATAACAATGCATTATCTTCTACATTTCTAGTAATTGGTCCAATTTGGTCTAGTGAAGAAGCAAATGCTACTAAACCAGAACGAGATACACGACCATATGTAGGTTTTAAACCAACAACTCCACAAAATGAAGCTGGTTGACGGATTGATCCACCTGTATCAGAACCTAAAGAGAATAATACTTCTCCAGCAGCTACTGAAGCTGCAGACCCACCGCTACTTCCGCCTGGTACGTATTCAGTATTCCAAGGGTTACGAGTACCACCGAACGCAGAATTTTCATTAGATGAACCCATTGCAAATTCATCCATATTTAATTTTCCGATCGTAATGCTTTCAGCTTGAGCTAATTTCGTTACAACTGTCGCATCATAAATTGGATTGAAGTTCTCAAGAATTTTACTCGCACAAGTAGTACGAAGACCCTTTGTAACGATATTATCTTTTACACCAATAGGCATACCAGCAAGGATTCCACGAGACTCATCCCAAGGCTTTTCATCAAGTGCTTTAGCTTGTAGACGCGCTTGCTCTTCATTTAAAGTTAAAAATGATTTTACTTCACCATCAACTGCAGAGATTCGCTCATAAGATTCATTTACTAATTCTTCTACCTTAATCTCTTTTGATTTTAATTTGCTATGTAATTCTGAAACTGTATATTCAAATAATGACATTCTAATTTCCCCCCTTAATCCAATATTGACGGTACTTTAACTTGTCCATCTTTGTGGTCTGGTGCATTTTTCAGTACCTCTTCAATTGGTAAACCTTTACCTGGCTCATCTTTACGTAATACATTACGCATTTTCAGGACATGTGTAGTTGGTTTCACATTTGTTGTATCAAGTTCACCTAACTGCTCAGCAAAATCTAAAATTGCTCCAAGTTGTTTTGAAAACTTCTCTGCTTCTTCCTCAGTCACCGCTAAACGCGCTAAATGAGCAACGTGCTTAACTTGCTCCATTGTAATTTTTGACATTTATATGCACCTCCATATTATTCGCACAACATACAATATACTGATAATACCAAATTTCCCATGTGTCGGGCAACATTCCACTTAAATACAAGCAAAATAATTACAGACTGTCCGCCAAACGGTCTCTTTCTTCGTTACTTACCTAACTGAAGCTCATTATCGTATAGGATAACTCCGCTCCTCATTAGGCTAAACGAACCTCAAAAGACATTCGCTTCCAAACAGTCTGTACATCAAATTCTTACATATACAATTAATCAAACGTTTGTTTAAATTTGGACTAAAGTTTATTCAGCAGGGATTCTTGTTAGTTCAATTCCATATTTTTTAAAATACTCAATTGAATAATCATCCGGATACCCTACATTATATACAACTCTAGTAATCCCCGCTCCATTTATCATTTTTGCACAAGCTCGACACGGTGCAGTTGTACAATAGATTGTCCAATTATCACCTTTCGTTTTTTGAATTCCTGATTGTACTAGTTGATAAATTGCATTTTCTTCAGCATGGAAAGCATCACAAGGATACTGATCTGAGTATTTACCACTATCTAATAACCCTTCTTGACGAGCAGCAAAGCGTGGACATCCCCCATCGATACAATGCTTAGCTCCTTTCGGATATCCATTATATCCAGAAGCAATTATTCTATTATCACTTACAATAACTGCTCCAACCCTTCTACTTCCGCAAGTTGAACGAAGAGAAGTTATAAATGCCTGTCCTAAAAAATAAGAGTCCCAATCATCACGAGTTCCTAATGGAATTGAATCTACTAATTGAATAATTCTCTGTAAAATTTGCATGATATCCCTTCTCTCTGTTCACTATCATTTATATAAAATTATAGCATAATAATATGGGGAAGGGCTTTGCTTGGAAATATTTATGTTATGTCTTCTCCAATAATGTGAACCATTTCTGATTACGTTCGATTATACATTTTTTCCTAACATTTAAAAAATATAAAAAGAAACCCACAAAGAAATTTCTTCGTGGGTTTACTCTTTTATAGGTTGTCCATAAGACAAGCCATTTCTAATCTATTAAAGCATTTCTGAAGTTGTTTTACCTTGCATGTGAAGAACTAGGTAGTCTGGTCCGCCTGCTTTTGAGTCAGTACCTGACATGTTGAATCCACCAAATGGTTGGTAACCAACGATTGCACCAGTACATCCACGGTTGAAGTATAAGTTACCAGCGTGGAAGTCTTCACGTGCTTTTTCGATGTTTGCACGGTTGTTAGAGATAACAGCACCTGTTAAACCGTATTCAGTATTGTTAGCAATTTCTAAAGCGTGATCAAAATCTTTAGCTTTGCAGAATGCTACAACTGGTCCAAAGATTTCTTCTTTCATTAAACGAGCATCTTCAGCAACGTCAGCAACGATTGTTGGTTTGATGAACCAACCAGTAGAGTCGTCTCCTTCTCCACCTGTTACTACACGGCCTTCTTCACGTCCGATTTGTACGTAGCTCATTACTTTATTGAAAGCAGCTTGGTCATTAACTGGACCCATGTAAGTTGAACGGTCTTCTGGGTTTCCAACAGTTAATTCGTTTGTTAATTCGATTGCACGAGCAAGAACTTGATCATACACATCTTGGTGAATTACTGCACGAGAACATGCTGAACATTTTTGACCAGAGAATCCGAATGCAGATGAAACGATTGATTTAGCAGCTAATTCTAAATCAGCTTCTTTATCAACTACCATTGTGTCTTTACCGCCCATTTCAGCGATAACACGTTTTAACCAGATTTGACCTGGGTTTACTTTTGCAGCACGCTCATAGATACGAATACCTACTTCTTTAGAACCAGTAAAGCTGATGAAACGAGTGCGTGGGTGATCAACTAAGTAATCTCCTACTTCAGCACCACTACCTGGTACGAAGTTTACTACTCCTGCAGGTAATCCAGCTTCTTCTAATACTTCTAAGAATTTGTAAGCAACTACTGGAGTTGTACTTGCTGGTTTTAATAGAACAGTGTTACCTGTTACTACAGCAGCTACAGTTGTTCCAGCCATTATTGCAAATGGGAAGTTCCAAGGAGAAATTACAACGCCAACTCCTAATGGAATGTAGTTGAAACGGTTATATTCACCAGGACGGCTTTCAACAGGAATTCCGTCTTTTAATTGTAACATTTGACGAGCATAGAACTCTAAGAAATCAATTGCTTCAGCTGTATCAGCATCAGCTTCATTCCAAGGTTTACCAGCTTCTTTAGTTAATAAAGCTGAGAATTCGTGTTTACGACGACGAATAATTGCAGCCGCACGGAATAAGATGTCAGCACGAACTTCAGGTTTAACTTTTTTCCATGTATTAAAAGTTGTATCAGCAATTTGCATAGCTTTTTCAGCTAAGTCACGACTTGCTTTAGATACAGAACCAATAACTTCTTTATGATTTGAAGGATTTACAGATACGATCTGTTCTTCTGTAAAGATACGCTCTCCACCAATGATTAGTGGATATTTTTCACCTAAATAAGATGAAACTTTTGCTAATCCTTGATTGTATTGTTCTTGATTTTCCTCTAAGCCAAAGTTAGTAAATGGCTCATGTTTGTAAGGTATAACCATTGAATAAATCCCCCTTTAGTTTGAAAATAGCAACAACTGTAACCGTTTTTCATTCAGTTTTTTCAGTCAATTGCTAGTAGAATAACTACTCTATAAAAAACTCACATATACATAATACAATATTCCTATATATTCTTCAAATATGAAACGCTTACAGATTCTTCCCTTATATTAAAAAAAAGGAAGAGTAGTCCTCTTCCTTTTAGTTATAAATATGCACACTTGGTTCCTTAGCATCTACCTCTTTTACGATGAGTGCTTCCTGTCCATTTGATGAGAATATATTCGTCTCAACCTTTAAGTATGAAGGGAAATGGTCCATCATAAGTCCCGCTACATACTGAGTAAAAGCTATGACTTCTGCCTTACCATAAAATTGCATAGGTATATCAATTTTTAGTTGTATTAATTCATTATCCTTATAAAAACCAGTGCCTACAACACCAGTATAATTCGGAAAATAATTTTCTATATCTGATTTAAAATTAACCATTTTCATTGCATCATCTCGGTAATCTGCAGTTGCAGCAGCTGAAGGGAATAAATAGTATTTCTCATTTATTTTATCCCAATTGCTAATTGAGAAGTCATTTCCAGAAACTGATGTCATTGCAACATAGTTTCCAGGTACTACAGATGATTGGCTTTGCTGACGGAAAATAGCAAATGTAATTGGTATATCTTTAAATTCGTCCATTTTTCGCACTCGCGTCAAAATTTCTTGAGCGATCGCTTTACCTTGTTTAATCATTTCATCTTGAGGAATTTTAAGCTCTCTTGGGTAGCCGTGCTCCTCTTGATAATAATAAACAGAGTTCATTGCTAAACCAATTGCTACACCCTCAACTTTAACTTCTTTTCCGTCCTTTTTTAGATAATCCTGTTCTAAAATAGAATTTAAAAATATCGGAGCTTGTTTAGCCTTTTGATCTTCCGTAAGATTTTTTGTATCCGTTTGAATTGGATTCAATCCATCATTTGTAATTGAACTTGGCTTTAAATTTGCGCTCTTAAGTGCATCTTGTTTTTGTTTAAATTGTGAAGGAGTATACTTCCTTTTTAGCCAAGATTCCACTGTTTTTTTACTTAATAATTGTCCTTCTTGATACAAGTAATCTTTTGTTGAATATTGCTCTTGTACAATTCGCATTAAACCTAATTCAAATTCACTAATATCAAGTCTATTATCGATATTTGCAACGACAGCACCTCTTGTTTTACTTGGTTTAAATGGAAGTATTGTCTTGTAGTAGTCATTTGAAATTGAATAGCGGGGTATGATTGCGTCTTCCCCTTTTTTATTATTGCTCTCTTGTACAACCTTATCTTCATTCTTTATTGATAATGAACAGCCAGATAAGATGAGCGAAAGACAACATAGGAGCATTCCTATACGTTTTTTCATCTAACTCACACCTTCTACTTATTAAGTGAACGAACCACTACCTCATTAATCCGCCCTCTTGTTGATTGAACTATTATTGTGGTTGAAGCTCTTTAATCATTCTTTCTTCATCCCAAATCTCGATATTTAATTTACGTGCTGCATCTAATTTCGATCCAGCAGCCTCACCTGCAATGACTAAATCAGTACTCTTACTAACACTTCCTGCTACTTTTGCGCCGAGTGCTTCTAATTGCTTTTTAGCCTCACTTCTAGTCATCTGTTCTAGCTTACCAGTTAATACTACTGTTTTACCAGCAAAAAGAGAATCCATATTCATATTTTCTACTTGAATCCCTTTATACTCAGTATTTACTCCAACCGTTTGAAACGTTGAAATAAGTTCTTTTACTTCGTCTTGTGAAAAATAATCATTAATTGACTGGGCC
The DNA here is from genome assembly GCF_900112535.1 of Bacillus sp. UNCCL81. Classification (NCBI taxonomy): domain Bacteria; kingdom Bacillati; phylum Bacillota; class Bacilli; order Caryophanales; family Bacillaceae; genus Bacillus; species Bacillus sp. UNCCL81. The sequence continues at coordinate 57,523 of NZ_FOMF01000015.1, forward strand.
ATTTTAGAACCAATTTCATTAATTCCGGTAATTTCCTCAACCGCTGCTTCCATCAGTCGATCAATTGTTTGGAAATGCTGGGCTAATGTTTTTGCTGCTTTAGCTCCAACATGACGAATACCTAAACCAAATAATAATTTTTCAAGTGAATTTTCTTTAGAAGCTTGTATTGCAGAAATTAATTTATCTGCAGATTTTTCTCCAAATCGTTCAAGTGATAATAATTGTTCTTTCGTTAGAAGATAAAGATCTGTAAATGTCTTAATCAAATTAGCATCGAATAATTGCGCTACTACTCTTTCGCCTAAACCTTCGATATTCATTGCATCACGAGACGCAAAATGAATTAATCCTTCACGAATTTGAGATGGGCAGAAAGGATTTACACAACGTAGTGCTACTTCACCTGTGACTCTTATTAACTCATGATCACATGAAGGGCAGTGAGTTGGCATTGCAAAAGGCTGTTCATCACCAGTACGACGATCTAGTAGAACATTTACTACTTCAGGAATAATATCTCCAGCCTTGCGAATAACGACTGAGTCACCAATTCGAATGTCTTTTTCTTTAATTAAATCTTCATTATGAAGCGATGCACGTTTTACTACTGTACCTGCAACACGAACAGGTTCTAAAATTGCAGTTGGTGTTACTACACCTGTACGTCCAACACTTAATTCGATATCTACTAATTTTGTAACTACCTCTTCAGCTGGGAACTTAAATGCAATAGCCCATCTTGGTACTTTTGCTGTTGAACCTAACTTTTTCTGAATACTGTATTCATCCACTTTTATGACAATTCCATCAATCTCATAAGGCAATGATGGTCGTTTTTCTTTCCATTCCTCAACGTATTCAATTACTTCTTCAATTGTATGGCATGTTTTGCGGAAAGTATTTGTTTTAAATCCAAGTTTGTGAAGATAGTCCAATGCTTCGCTATGCTTTTGAATTGAAAATTCCTCGGCTGTAGGGAATCCATAAACGAAGAACGATAAATCTCTCTTTGCAACAATTTTCGGGTCAAGTTGGCGCAATGAACCTGCCGCTGCATTTCTTGGATTTGCAAATAATTCTTCCCCGTTCTTTTCACGCGATTCATTTACCTTTTCGAAGCTAGCTTTTGGCATGAATGCTTCACCACGAGCCTCTATTGTAATTGGCTCAGAAAGTCTTAATGGAATGGCTTTAATCGTCTTTAAATTATGCGTAATATCTTCTCCAACTGTACCATCACCACGAGTTGCACCTTTGACAAACAATCCATTTTCATATTGTAAGGAAACAGCTAAACCGTCTATTTTAAGTTCACAAACATAAGATACTCCCGCTGAATCCTGTCTAATTCTTTGGTCGAAATCTCTTAAATCTCCTTCATTAAACGCATTTCCAAGGCTTAACATAGGATGACTGTGAACGACTTTTTCGAACAAATCAATTGCCTGTCCACCTATACGTTGAGATGGAGAATCTGGTGTTAAAATTTCAGGATATTGTTCTTCCAATCCTATCAATTCATGTAATAGTAAGTCATACTCGGCATCTGGCACTGATGGCTGATCTAATACATAATACTCATAGTTGTATTGATTTAATTTTGTTCTTAGTTCTTCAATTCTATCAATGATTTTTTGATCCATGAGCTCTCCATCCCTTCTATGCTTTCGTAATAGGAGCAAATTTTGCTAATAAACGCTTAATACCAACTGGACTTGGGAATGCAATATCTAACTCCATTGCTTCGCCTTCTCCTTTTACACTTACAACTGTACCAATTCCCCATTTACCATGAGAGGCTTTATCTCCAACTCTCCAACCGAGTGACTCTCCACCTGTTGTTTTCATTGCCACTGCTGGTCTAGAAACTGCACGGCGCTCTGTTACTACTTTCTTATTAGCACGATCTAATAGTTCATCAGGAATTTCATTAATAAAGCGAGATTCTTGGTTTACACTAGTACGACCATAAAGTGTACGTGTTTGTGCATTCGTAATATATAAATCTTTTTCCGCACGTGTTATACCTACATATGCTAATCTTCTTTCTTCTTCCATTTCTTCTTCGTCCATTAAAGAACGACTATGCGGGAAAATACCTTCTTCCAATCCGATTAGAAAGACTACTGGGAACTCTAATCCTTTTGCAGAGTGAAGCGTCATAAGGATAACTTCATCCGCTTGTGACTCTTCTTTATCCGCTTGGTCGATATCAGATACTAATGCTAAATCAGTTAAAAATGATACTAAACTTTTATCCTCACTGCTTTCTTCAAAAGCATTTGTAACTGTTAAAAACTCTTCAATATTTTCGATTCTAGAAGCAGATTCAATAGTATTTTCATCTTTTAACACTTGGATATAACCTGTTTTATCAAGAACTTCCTCAACAAGCTCCGTAACTGATAAATAATCCAACATTTGCTGCCAGTTTTTCGCCATAGCATGGAAATCTCCAACTGCTTTCGTAATTTTTCCACTTAATCCAACGAAATCAATTTGCTCTAACGTATCAGATAAAGATAAGTCATTCATTATGCTATAGTTAATAATTTTATCTACAGACGCCGCGCCTACACCACGTTTTGGCACATTAATGATTCTTGAAAAACTGATCTCGTCATCTGGATTGGCAATAAATCTTAAGTAAGCAAGTATATCTTTAATCTCTTTACGATCATAGAACTTTACTCCGCCGACCATTTTATAAGGAATATTAGACTTAACTAAAACTTCCTCCATTGCACGTGATTGCGCATTCGTACGATAAAGAATAGCAACATCACCATATTGATGAACTCCTTCTTTTTTCCACTCGGCTAGCTTTCCAGCTACAAAATATCCTTCGTCCTGTTCTGAGGCAGCTCTAAAATAATGTATCGGTGTGCCTTGTCCATTTTCTGTCCAAAGCTTTTTCGCTTTACGGTTTGAATTGTTCGTAATAACCGCGTTAGCAGCATCAAGAATGGTTTGAGTCGAACGGTAATTTTGTTCTAACAGAATTACTTGTGCTTTATCATAATCTTTTTCAAATGAAAGAATATTAGAAATATCTGCTCCACGCCAGCGATAAATCGATTGGTCTGAATCACCTACCACGCAAATATTTTTGAATTGCTCGGCAAGTAATTTTACAATTTTATATTGGGCATGGTTTGTATCTTGATACTCATCCACGTGAATATATTGAAATTTTCGTTGATAATATTGTAATACTTCTGGAACGCGTTCAAACAAATTAATTGTCATCATAATTAGATCATCGAAATCTAAAGAATGGTTTTTACGTAGTCGATCTTGATAAGATGCATATATTTCTCCAACAACTTTTTCATATGGAGTAAAAGCATCTCTTGAATAATCTGTAGCAGTTTGTAGTTCATTTTTTGCACTACTAATAGAACCTAAAATGCTACGTGGATCAAATTTCTTTGAATCTAAGTTTTTCTCTTTAAGGATATTTTTTATGACTGTTAATTGGTCAGTTGTATCTAATATAGAAAAGCTTCTATTGAAGCCAATACGATCAATATCTCTACGAAGAATTCGCACACACATTGAGTGGAATGTTGAAACCCAAATATCTTCTGCATCTTTTCCAACTAGATTAAATATACGCTCTCGCATCTCTCTAGCTGCTTTATTTGTAAATGTGATTGCAAGTATATTCCAAGGAGCAACACCTTTTTCGCCTAATAAATACGCAATTCGATGAGTTAGTACTCGAGTCTTACCTGAACCTGCTCCAGCCATAATTAATAAAGGACCATCAACCGTTTTAACGGCTTCTTTTTGCATTGGATTTAAACCTTGCAATAATTCTTCTGCTGTTTTCATTACTTCGTCGCTCCTTCTTTCACAGCTTTCACAGTAAGTAAAGCCTCTTGTAAGTTATCATATATAATGTTCCCAACAACAATCGTATCAGCAAATTGCTTCATCTCAATTGCTTGTTGAGCTGATGATATTCCCCCACCATAGAATAATTTCGTATTGTTTAATACTGTTGATACTTCTTCTACCACCTGGGGTGAACCATATGTGCCACTATATTCTAAATAAAAAATTGGTAATTTTAATAATTGCTCAGAAACTTCCGCATAAGCTACAATATCTTCTATTGAAAGATCTGTCACTGCACTTGTCAGCTTTGCAGCTTTACAATCTTCATTTAATATACAATAACCTTCCATCACCAATTCTTCAGCATGAACTAAATGAGCAAATTCTTTCATTGCTTGTTGATGCATTCCAATAATCCACTTTGGATCATTACTATTTAAAACTGTCGGGATAAAATAGAAATCATAACCTGGAGTTACGGCTTCAAGATTTGATACCTCTAAAATACATGGTACTGCATAGCGTCTTATTCTAACTAGTAAAGATATCGTAGCATCTAACGTTACATCGTCCGTTCCACCAACTAAAATTGCATCCGTTCCTGACTCACAAATTTTTTCTAATTCATCATCAGAGATTTCTTTGTTTGGATCTAATTTAAATATGTGATTCCATTGTGAATAATCGTACATTTTGTCCTCCGGAATTGTTTTTTAACATTAATTTATCTATTTTTATTAAGTACTTTTTATCAAAAATATAAATGTATTGTATCTTATTAAAAAGGAAAAGTAACCCTACGTCCCCATTTTAAGTAATTAATGCTAATTGTTTCCTATGATATTGAAACAATTAAAGGGAAAAATGGTAAAGAGTGATGTAGTCACTGATACTTATTATAAGGGGAGTTTCTTTTGAGACCAAATATTAGCATTATAAATGCACTTATACGTATAACTGCTGGCTTAACAATTTTAGCTTATGGCACAGCAAAGCTCACACGCAGAAGATGTAGTAATTCTGTCATCATTTTAATCATAATCGGTGCCATGAAAGTTGCAGAGGGAGTATTACGTTTTTGCCCAATGACTGCTCTAGGTAAGAAATGTAAGATTATGGCAGATAAACACGACGAGGGAGATACATTCGAAGATTATATTCAACCTTCATAAAAGTAGTTTATCAAAAATGGAGTAGATTGTATAGACAAAAATAGAACACTAGTTCTTATTTTAACAAGAAATAGGGTCGTCATTAATCATAAATGACGACCCTTTCTTGCTAATTATTTACTTTAATTGCTTTATGCCCTATATCGTGGCGATAGAATAAACCTGTTGATTGAATCGTATCAATTTGCTTATATACATTTTCGCAAGCTTCATTAATGGAGCTTCCTTTATGTGCAATAATTAATACTCTTCCACCATTTGTAACATATTCATTACTTTCAAGCTTTGTACCTGCGTGGAAAACCATTGTTTCATTACTTACATTATTTAATCCAGATATTACAGCGCCTTTTTCAGGAACTTCAGGATATCCATTTGCAGCAAGTACAACTCCAACAACAGCTTCCTCTGACCATTCTAAATGGATTTCTTCTTCATTCAATATGCCTAATAACACTTCAGCTAACTCACTCTCTAAACGAGGCAATACAACTTCTGTCTCTGGATCTCCAAATCTTGCATTAAACTCGATTACTTTAGGTCCTTGGCTTGTTAACATTAAACCAGCATAAAGTATTCCAGTAAAATCCCTTCCTTCAGAAATCATTGCTTCTGCGACTGGTACTACTATTTCTTTTAAAGATTGTTCAACAACTGACTCTGAGATTTGTGGTACTGGCGAATAAGCACCCATACCACCCGTATTAGGTCCTTTGTCTCCATCATAAGCACGTTTATGGTCTTGAGCGATTACCATAGGATAAACCTTATTTCCGTTAACAAACGACATTAACGAGAATTCTTCGCCCTCCAAATATTCTTCAATTACTACAGATGCACTTGCATCGCCGTACTTTTCATCAAGTAGCATGTCATGAAGGCTTATGATTGCTTCTTCAATTGTCATCGCTACAACTACACCTTTACCAGCTGCTAAACCGTCAGCTTTAATAACGATTGGTGCACCAACTTTTTCAACATATGCTTTTGCTTCTTCAAAATTAGTAAATGTTTCATATGCTGCAGTCGGGATAGCGTATTTTTTCATTAAATCCTTTGTAAAGCTTTTACTTCCTTCAATAATTGCCGCTTCTTTAGTTGGACCAAATATCTTTAAATTAGCAGCACGAAAATCATTTACAATTCCGTTCATTAAAGGCACTTCAGGACCAACGATTGTTAAATCAATTTCTTCCTTTTTTGCAAATGCAATAAGTGCTTCATGGTCACTTTCATCAATATTGACAAGTGTTGCAACATCAATCATTCCATCGTTTCCTGGAGCAACAAATACGTCTGTTACATTCTCCGATTGATTTACCTTCCAAGCAATTGTATGCTCACGGCCTCCGCGACCAATGACTAATACTTTCATCTTGTCATCTCCTTATTTCTTAATGTTTAAAGTGACGAACCCCTGTAAAGACCATTGCAATTCCATATTCATCAGCTTTTTTAATTGAATCTTCATCCTTGATTGATCCGCCCGGTTGAATAATTGCTGTAATACCAGCTTTAGCCGCTGCTTCTACTGTATCATTCATAGGGAAAAATGCATCGGAAGCTAACGCCGCGCCATTTGATTTTTCGCCAGCTTGTTCAATCGCGATTTTTGCAGCTCCAACACGGTTCATTTGACCTGCACCAACACCGATTGTCATATGATCCTTCGCTAAAACAATTGCATTTGATTTAACATGTTTTACAACTTTCCAACCTAATTTTAAATTCTCCCACTCTTCTTCAGTCGGTTGACGTTTTGTAGGAACTGTAATTGTTGCATCATCTAATCCAAATGTATCCATATCTTGACGTAATAAGCCACCATGAACTGTCGTTAATTTAGGTGCAAACGTAGGTTTAGTCTCTAAGTCTACTGTTAATAAACGTAAGTTCTTTTTACTAGTTAAGATTTCTAAAGCTTCTTCACTGAATGAAGGAGCGATAATAATTTCTAAGAATAATTCGTGCATTTTCTTAGCAGTTGCAGCGTCAACTTCACGGTTTGTCGCAATAATTCCTCCAAAAATTGAAACTGGATCTGCAGTATAAGCACGATCATAAGCTTCTTCAATTGTAGTGCCTTCGCCTACTCCACAAGGATTCATGTGTTTTACAGCGACAACAGCTGGATTTGAGAATTCTCGTACAATATTTAATGCTTCATTAGCGTCATTAATATTGTTATAAGAAAGCTCTTTACCATGTAATTGCTCTGCATAAGCAATAGACGAAACTGTTGGCATTGGAGCACGATAGAATGTCGCTTTTTGGTGAGGATTTTCACCATAACGTAAAGATTGTTTTAATTCGTAAGTAACAGTATAGCTCTCAGGATTTTCTTCTCCTACTTGCTCTGTTAAATAATTAGAAATTAATGAATCATAAGCTGCAGTATGACGGAAAACTTTAGCAGCTAATCGACGATTCGTATCAATAGAAACTGTATTATTTTCAGCTAACTCAGTTAAAATCACTTCATAATCTGTTGGGTCAACTACTACAGATACAAATTCATGATTTTTAGCTGCTGAACGAAGCATTGTAGGGCCACCGATATCGATATTTTCAATTGCATCTTCAAATGTAACATCAGGCTTCATGATCGTTTCTTTAAACGGATATAAATTTACACAAACTAAATCAATTGGCTGAATACCTAACTCGTTCATTTGACGCATATGTTCTTCATTTGAACGAACACCTAGTAAACCTCCGTGAATTGAAGGATGTAATGTTTTTACACGTCCATCCATAATTTCTGGAAAGTTAGTTACTTCTGAAATACCAATTACATTTAATCCAGCATCTTTTAATAAATTATAAGTTCCACCTGTTGAAATAACTTCAAAATCATGTTTAATTAACCCACTTACAAATTCAATAATCCCTTGTTTATCTGAAACGCTAACTAAAGCTCGTTTTTTCATGATATACATTCCCCTATCTAATCGATTTCATGCTCTATATCTAATCTGATTAACTAAACAATTTTTTTAGTGTTTGCACATATAAAACATGCTCGACACTATGAACCTTCTGCTCAAGAGACTCCTTAGAATCTCCCTTTTCAATCAGAATTTCTTCTTGCGCAATAATTGGACCAGTATCCATTCCTTCATCGACATAATGAACCGTTACACCAGTCGATTCGACACCTGCTAGGAGAGCTTGTCCAATTGCGTCTTTTCCAGGAAATAATGGTAGAAATGAAGGATGAATATTTACTATTTTCCCAGGAAATGAGTCTAAAATTGTCGGACCAATCAATCTCATATAGCCAGCTAATACGATAAATTCGACATTTAACTCTTTTAGATGGGCAATAATTTCACCTTCATATTGCTCTTTTGATTCATAGTTTTTCGCTGAAAATATAAATGATGGTATATTTGCTTGCTTTGCTCGCTCGATACAAAATGCATTTGGACGATCACAAACAAGTAATTTCACTTCAGCATTCACTTCTCCGCTTAGAGTTGCATCAAGAATGGCTTGAAAGTTGCTGCCATTTCCTGAAGCAAATACGGCAATCTTCTTCATTACAGAGAACCTCCGCCAAAGGTTACACCTTCACCAGCTTTTGTTCGTCCGATAATAAATACTTTTTCTCCGTCTTCTTCTAATAGTTTAATAGTGTCATGGAAGTTCTCTTCACTAACCGCAAGAACCATACCAATACCCATATTAAAAATATTGAACATTTCTTCGCGCTTCAATTCACCAATCTCTTCTAATAAATCAAAGATTGGTTGGATTGGCCATGAACCGTAATCTATTTCTGCACCGATTCCTTCTGGAAGCATTCTTGGGATATTTTCAATAAACCCACCGCCAGTAATATGTGCCATACCTTTTACTTCAAACTTTTTTAGTACATTTAAGATTGGTTTTACATAAATTTTAGTTGGACGTAGTAGTTCTTCGCCTAAAGTATGACCTAATTTATCAATATGTTGATCAAGTGTTAAGCCACCTTTTTCTAATAAAACCTTACGAACTAGAGAATATCCATTACTATGGATCCCGTTTGATGAGATTCCTAATAAGATATCTCCTTCTTTAATGTTTTGACCTGTTACAAGCTTCGACTTGTCAGCAATTCCTACTGCAAAACCAGCAACGTCATATTCATCTTCTGGATACATACCAGGCATTTCTGCAGTTTCTCCTCCGACTAAAGCGCAGCCTGCTTGGACGCAGCCATCAGATACACCTTTTACAATTTGCTCAATTCGTTCAGGTACAGCCTTGCCCACTGCTAAGTAATCTAGGAAAAATAAAGGCTCCGCTCCTTGAACCACAATATCATTCACACACATCGCGACTGCATCAATGCCAATCGTATCGTGACGGTCCATTTGGAAAGCTAATTTTAATTTTGTTCCTACTCCATCTGTCCCTGATACAAGAACTGGTTCTTTATAGTTGAATTTGGAAAGATCAAACATTCCTCCAAATCCTCCTAATCCACCAAGAACTTCTTGACGCATTGTTTTTTGAACGTGTTTCTTCATTCTGTTCACTGCTTCATAGCCAGCTTCGATATCTACTCCAGCTTGTTTATATGCATTCGCCATGTGATGATTTCCCCTTTCAGTTCCTTATGAAAAGATTCAATTGAGAAGAGGCGGCGACTTTGCTCACCGCCTCTGTTTTTTACTATTAATTATGAGAATGTACTAACTCATTTTCATCATAGATTACTGTTGGATACTTCCCTGTAAAACAAGCAGTACATTGCCCTCTATTTGGTCCCTCATGATTTCGACCAATTGCATTTAATAATCCTTCTAAACTAATAAATTCTAATGAATCTGCACCAATTTCTTCGCAAATTTCTTCTATTGTATTAGTTGCAGCAATTAACTCTTCTCTTGTTGAAGTGTCAATACCGTAATAGCAAGGATTTTTCAATGGTGGTGCGCCAATACGAACATGAACTTCACTTGCACCTGCATCACGTAACATTTGTACGATTCGGCGGCTTGTCGTTCCACGAACGATTGAATCATCTACCATTACTACTCGTTTCCCTTCAACGATCGAACGAACTGGAGAAAGTTTCATCTTAACCCCTTGCTCTCTAAGTTCTTGAGAAGGTTGAATAAATGTACGAGCTACGTAGCGATTTTTAATCAATCCAAGTTCATATGGAATACCAGATTCTTCTGCGTAACCAACTGCTGCAGAAATACTTGAATCGGGAACACCGATTACTACGTCTGCTTCAACAGGAGCTTCATTAGCTAATACACGCCCCATATTTTTACGTGCGGCATGAACATTGATATTATCAATATTACTATCAGGACGAGAGAAATAAATATATTCCATGCTACAAATTGTGTGATTAACAGATGAAGTAAACTGATCAGTTTCCACTCCATTGTCTGAAATAATCAGTAATTCTCCCGGATTAATATCACGGATATATTTTGCTCCGACTACATCAAATGCACACGTCTCTGAAGCTACAACATAAGCGTCACCTAGTTTAGCTAACGCCAAAGGTCTAAAGCCATTTGGATCTAGTGCAACATACATTGCATCTTTTGTTAGAACTAAGTAAGCGAAAGCTCCTTTGATCATATTTAAAGATGCTTTAATGCTATCTTTTAATGGAGCAGAGCCATTACGTTTAATTAAATGAGCAAGAACTTCAGTATCAGAAGTAGTTTGAAAAATACTACCTTGCATCTCTAAGTCTTTACGTAATCTTGAAGCATTTACTAAATTACCATTATGAGCAAGAGCAATGCTTCCAGTATGCGATTGGAATAATAGAGGCTGAACATTTTCATAACCGCCTCCGCCTGCAGTTGCATAACGAACATGACCAATAGCAGCTTTTCCGTGTAAATCATTTAATTGACCTTTACTGAAAACCTCTGTTATTAAGCCAAGCCCCTTTGCACCTTCAAGTTCATTTCCATTCGTTACAACAATTCCAGCTCCTTCTTGGCCTCTATGTTGCAAACTATGAAGACCATAGTAGGAGATTTGGGCAGCATCAGTATGCCCCCAAATTCCAAATATTCCACACTCTTCGTTTAGTCCTTTTATTTCAGCAAGCATGGGATCGCCTCTTTCCAAGCTTGTTTCAGTTCCTCAACCGAAGCATGAAGAACTGTTTCATTGTTTTCATTACGAACTGTTACTGATGTTTCTTCTGTAACTGTACCGATTAACTTTGCATCTACTAATGCTTCGAATTGTTCTTTATGTTCAGGTTTAACTGAAAGTAAGAAACGTGATTGAGTTTCACTAAATAATGAAACTACTTCATTTCCTTCAATCGTAATCGTTGCACCAACTTCTGACGGACCAAATGTGCTTTCTGCAATCGCTACAGCTAAACCACCTTCAGAAATATCGTGTGCTGAAGCAACTACACCTGCTTGAATAGCAGCAAGAATTTGCTCTTGGCGACTAGATTCAACAGCTAAATCAATACTTGGTGCTTTACCAAAGATTTTGCCATTTAATAATTTTTGAAGCTCACTTCCACCGAATTCAGCTTCTGCTCCACCGATTACATAAATTAAATCGCCAGCAGTTTTAAAGTTTTGAGTCGTGATATGCTCGACGTCTTCAATTAGACCTACCATACCAACTACAGGAGTTGGGTAAACTGCTTCACCATTTGTTTCGTTATATAATGATACGTTACCACCGATTACAGGAGTACTTAATACATTACAAGCTTCACTCATACCATCTGTTGCTTTTTCTAACTGCCAGAAAATCTCAGGTTTTTCAGGATTTCCGAAGTTTAAGCAATCTGTAATTGCAAGTGGACGAGCTCCTGAACAAACTACATTACGAGCTGCTTCTGCTACTGCAATTTTCCCACCAACTTCAGGATCTAAATATAAGTAGCGTGCATTACAGTCAGTTGTCATTGCTAGAGCTTTTTTAGTATCACGAATTCTGATTACTGCAGCATCTGAACCTGGAGCAACTACTGTATTTGTACGAACCATATAATCATACTGACCGTAAACCCACTCTTTACTTGCGATTGTAGGTTGAGAAAGTAATTGTTTTAACGTTTCTTTTGAATCACTAATTTCAGGAATATAGTTTTCCATCGCTTGGAACTCACCATAATATGCAGGTTCAGTTGATGGCTTATGATATACTGGAGCTTCTTCAGCAAGAGCATCTACAGGTAATTCAGCTACAACCTCACCTTTATGAAGTAAGCGAAGCATCTTATCATCTGTAACGCGTCCTACAGAAACAGCATGTAAATCATACTTTTCAAATAAGTCTACGATTTCTTGCTCTCTACCTTTTTCTACAACTAGTAACATACGTTCTTGAGATTCAGATAGCATCATTTCGTAAGCTGTCATACCCGCTTCACGTTGAGGAACTAAATCAAGATTCATCTCAATTCCCATTCCTGCTTTTGAAGCCATCTCAGCAGATGAAGAAGTTAATCCAGCTGCGCCCATATCTTGAATACCAACAAGAGCATCATTTTGAACAACTTCTAAACATGCTTCAAGTAATAACTTTTCCATAAATGGATCGCCTACTTGTACCGCTGGGCGTTTCTCATCAGATGCATCAGATAACTCTTCAGAAGCAAAAGTTGCACCATGAATTCCGTCACGACCAGTAGAAGCACCAACGTACATTACTGTATTTCCAGCACCGTGCGCTTGACCTTTTTTAATATCTTTATGATTGATCAATCCAACACACATTGCATTTACTAAAGGATTGCCTTCGTAACATGGATCGAAGTTTACTTCTCCACCAACTGTTGGAATACCAATACAGTTTCCATATCCAGCAATACCTGCAACTACTTCTTCAAATAAATACTTAACTCTTGGAGTTTCTAATTCACCAAATCGTAAAGAATTTAGAAGTGCAACAGGACGTGCTCCCATTGAAAATACATCACGAATAATTCCACCTACACCAGTTGCAGCACCTTGGTATGGTTCAATTGCAGAAGGATGATTATGGCTTTCGATTTTAAATACTACAGCTTGCTCATCGCCAATATCAACAATACCTGCTCCTTCACCTGGTCCTTGTAAAACATGCTCACCGCTTATTGGGAATTTACGTAATAAAGGTTTTGAGTTTTTATAACTACAATGTTCAGACCACATTACTGAGAATAATCCAAGCTCTGTATAGTTCGGATTGCGACCAATAATTGATTTGACTAATTGAAACTCTTCATCAGTTAAGCCCATAGTGGCATAAATTCTATCATTTTCAATTTGAATTGGATTTGGCTCAAGAAGTAACGACATGGTTTTCCCTCCAGTTTCTTACAATCGAACGAAATAGTTGAAGTCCGTCTGCACTACCTAATAATGCATCAACTGCACGCTCAGGGTGTGGCATCATACCTAATACATTTCCTTTTTCATTAACAATTCCTGCGATATCATCTAAACTACCGTTCGGATTATTTTGATAACGGAAAATTATCTGATTATTATTTTTAAGTGATTCATATGTTTCTTGATCGCAATAGTAATTTCCTTCACCATGTGCGATTGGCACAGTAATTACTTGACCTTTTTCATAACCAGTTGTAAACATTGATTCATTGTTTTCAACAACAAGCTCAACTTGTTTACACATAAATTTTAATTTCTCATTACGTCTAAGAGTACCTGGTAGTAGACCTGCTTCAGTTAGGATTTGGAATCCATTACAAACGCCAAATACTGGTTTACCTTCAGCAGCAGCTTTCTTCACGGCATCCATCACGTTTGCAAAACCTGCAATTGCGCCAGAGCGTAAGTAATCTCCATATGAGAAGCCACCTGGTAATAAGATACCATCAAATTCATCTAAATTCGTTGAATCATGCCATACGTATTCTACTTCTTCGCCTAACTCATCTTTGATTGCATGATACATATCAACATCACAATTTGAGCCCGGGAACACAATTACTGCAAACTTCACTGTGCGACTACCTCCTCTACCTCATAACGGTAATCTTCAATTACGATGTTTGCTAATAACTTTTCACACATTTCTTTTACTGTAGTATCTAAATCTGCAACATTTTTATCAATTAATAATTCCATATATTTACCGATACGAACATCTTGAACTTCGCTAAAATTCATGCTATGAAGTGCATTTTTAACTGCATTTCCTTGTGGATCTAAAACACTTTCTCTTAATGTAACGAATACTCTTACTTTGAACATGATAATCCCCCTAAGCGTTTTAAAATTTCTTCGTATCCATCTGTTAAGTTACCTAAATCTCTACGGAATACATCTTTATCAAATTTTGCGTTTGTATCTTTATCCCATAATCGGCAAGTATCTGGTGAAATCTCATCTGCTAACAAAATTGTTCCATCATTTAATTTGCCAAACTCTAATTTAAAATCAACTAATCGAACATTACATGCATTAAACTGTTCTACTAGTACATCATTAACACGGAGAGCAATCTCTTTAATTGTTTCAAGATCTTCAGTTGTTGCTAGTTTAAGTGCAGCGATGTGATCTTCATTAATAATTGGATCACCTAAGTCATCACGTTTGTAATAAAACTCAATGATTGGCTTTTCTAACTTAACACCTTCATCTAAACCCATGCGTTTCGATAAGCTACCAGCAACGATATTTCTAACAACTACTTCAATTGGTACAATTGTTACTCGTTTTACAAGTTGTTCAAGTTCTGATGTTTTTTCTACGAAATGAGATGCAATACCTGATTCCATTAACTTTGAAAATAGTAAACTAGTAATTGCATTATTCAAGCGACCTTTACCGGCAATTTCTGCTTTCTTTTCACCGTTAAATGCAGTTGCTGAATCTTTGTACACAACTCTTACAATTTCAGGATTCTCAGTTGAGAAAATTCTTTTTGCTTTTCCCTCATATAACATTACTTGCTCTGCCATGCTAACAATGCCTCCCATATCCTCATTTAAACACCCAATAGATTTCTGCTTTATCTGTTATTTGAATTGTTTGGCTAAGAATTTTTTTCTCTAATCTTAGCCAAACAATATTTATTAATTTAATCCTAAGCGTTCAAAAATTGTATCGACTTGACTTAAGTGGTAGCTGTAGTCAAAGCAATCATTAATTTCTTCTTGAGATAATAAAGAAGTAATTTTTTCTTCTGCTTCTACAAGCTCTTTAAACTGAACTTGAGTTTCCCAAGCTTCCATTGCTTTTGGTTGAACAGTATCATAAGCCTCTTCACGTGACATTCCTTTTTCAATTAAAGCAAGAAGTACACGTTGAGAATAAATTAATCCGTAAGTACGATCCATGTTACGTTTCATATTCTCAGGGAATACTGTAAGGTTTTTAACTATATTTCCAAATCGATTTAACATGTAATTTAAAAGAATTGTTGCATCTGGTAAGATGATTCTTTCTGCAGATGAATGTGAGATATCTCTTTCATGCCAAAGTGATACATTTTCATAAGCCGTTACCATGTGACCTCTAATTACACGAGCTAAACCTGTCATGTTTTCAGATCCAATTGGATTACGTTTATGTGGCATTGCAGAAGAGCCTTTTTGACCTTTTGCAAAGAATTCTTCAACTTCACGTGTTTCACTTTTTTGTAATCCACGTACTTCAGTTGCAAACTTTTCAATTGAAGTTGCAATTAAAGATAATGTTGCCATGTAGTGAGCATGACGATCACGTTGTAAAGTTTGAGTTGAAATTGGAGCTGCTTGAATTCCTAACTTTTCACAAACATATTCTTCAACAAATGGAGGAATATTTGCGTAAGTTCCAACAGCGCCTGAGATTTTACCTACTCGAACTGTTTCAATCGCATTCTTAAATCGCTCTAAGTTACGTTTCATTTCTTCAGTCCATAATGCAAGTTTTAAACCAAAAGTAGTTGGTTCTGCATGTACACCGTGAGTACGTCCCATCATTACTGTGTACTTATGTTCTTTAGCTTTCGTTTCAAGAATTCCAATGAAATTCTCTAAATCTTTTAATAAGATATCATTTGCCTGACGTAGTAAGTATGAAAGTGCCGTGTCTACTACATCTGTTGATGTTAAGCCATAATGTACCCATTTACGTTCGTCGCCTAATGTTTCAGAAACTGCACGTGTAAATGCAACTACGTCATGACGTGTTTCTTTTTCAATTTCATAAATTCGGTTTATATCGAAAGAAGCTTTTTCTCGTAACACCTTTACGTCTTCTTTAGGAATATCTCCTAATTCAGCCCATGCTTCACATGCTAAGATTTCAACTTCTAACCAAGCTTTAAATTTGTTTTCTTCTGTCCAAATTGCTGCCATTTCTGGGCGTGAATAACGTTCAATCATATTTTTACCTCCACCGGGTTTTGTTCCCAAATCCCTAACTCTTGTACTTTTTGCATCGCTAGTTCTGTTGATGCTGCCATTATATTAATATGTCCCATTTTACGGCCATTTTTGCTTTCTTCTTTACCATAAAGATGGACATTTAATGTACTATCATTTTGCATTACTTTCAATACTTCTTCAACATGTTCACCTAATATATTCACCATTACAACTGGTTTTAGTAATTCCGTATTCCCTAATGGTAAATTACAAACCGCTCGAATATGCTGCTTAAATTGTGAAGTTTCAACTGCCTCCATTGTATAGTGTCCTGTATTATGTGGACGCGGAGCTAATTCATTAATATAAACTTGCTCATCTTCTGTTACAAATAACTCAATTGCTAAAACACCTACAAGATGAAATGAGCTAGCTACTTTTTTTGCATAGCTTTCTGCTGTTTCTATTACTAATTTTGAGGTATTTGCCGGTACAGATGAAGTATGCAAAATTTGATTTATATGAACATTCTCTGCTATTGGAAACGTACTTACCTCTCCATTACTATTTCTTGCGACAATTATTGACAATTCTTTTTCAAAAGGAACCCAGCCCTCAAGAATACATTGCTGTTTTTTAACAAGTTCTAACGCTTCAACAAAGTCTTCTTCAGATCTTAAAACAACTTGCCCTTTTCCGTCATAACCACCTGTTGTCGTTTTCAATACAGCTGGTAAACCTATTTTCGTAACTGCTTCAGAAAATTGCTCTTCATTTTCTACTAGTCGAAATGGAGCAACCTTAATGCCTAAATTTTGAATAGCTGTTTTTTCAGTTAATCTATTTCTTGTTAGCTTTAATAACTCACTACCTTGAGGTAAATAAGAATGTTCATCTAAATACTCAAGTGCGTTTACATCTATATTTTCAAATTCATATGTTATAACATCACTTACTTTCGCAAGCTGTTTTATTGCTTCTATATTAGAATACTCAGCCGTAATCTCTATATCAGATACTTGCCCACAAGGCGAGTTTGGAGTAGGATCTAAAACAGCTATTTTATAGCCCATCTCTTTCGCTGAAAGCGCCATCATTCTTCCAAGTTGGCCTCCACCGATGATTCCTATTGTTTGTCCTGGTAGAATTACTTTGCTATTCATAGTGACTCACTGCTTTCTAGAACTTGTTTAGTAGTGTTTTCACGACGAGTTTCTAATGCTAAATAAACTTCTTGATCTTGGATACTTAATACTTGAGCTGCAAGTAAGCCTGCATTCGTCGCACCTGCTTTACCAATTGCAACAGTCGCAACAGGTACTCCACCTGGCATTTGTACAATTGATAATAATGAATCTAATCCATTTAAAGCTTTTGATTGTACTGGTACACCAATTACTGGAAGTGTCGTTTTTGCTGCTACCATTCCTGGTAAGTGAGCAGCCCCGCCTGCACCTGCAATAATTACTTTAATACCACGTTCTCTAGCTGATTCTGCATACTCAAACATTAAATCTGGTGTACGATGTGCCGAAACAACTCGTTTCTCATAGTTGATATTCAACTCTTCTAACACATCACAAGCATGTTTCATTGTTTCCCAATCACTTGTACTCCCCATAATGACACCAACCACCGGTTTCATCTGCTTATCCCCCAAGTTTATTCGCTATTTTTTTATGTTTATCATAAATTTTAAACAAAAAACGCCTAAATAGATTTATCCCTCTATGGTGAGGAAAGATAATCTACTTAGGCGTATACTTAAATACGTACACGTGTGATTAACTTCCCCTCATAGTCCAGTAATTTAAGGTTACTAGGTAGAAACTTTTGGGCCATATTCCCAAACTTATATGAGGTTTGCTAAATTTCCTATCTCTATAGTATCAATTTATAACTCTTTTTTCAATAAAATATGAATGTTTTTCTTAAAAAATATTTTAATGTTCGTGTTTTGCTCGGTTTTTTACATTCTATGATGTCTATTTTTATTAAATTACTGATAGCAACTATAATGTTTTTATTTCTTATTCGGATTTTTACAACGAATGAATCATTGAAAAACAAAAAAACTATCTATCCCTATAATAATTGGGAAAGATAGCTTTTTCAATTATTGACTTTTATTGAAGAACTGTTACTTTAGTCGGAGTTGAAGTTACTTTGAATCCATCTTTTGTTGTGACATCAGCAGAGATGTAATACGTACCGTTTGGTAAGTCTGATTTTGGCATCCACTTTGTATGAATTTCTTTTTCATTTTTATATTCGAAAGTATCTACTATATTTCCACTTGCATCTTTTACATTGAACTTCCAATCTACTCTGTTTTGAGCAAAGAAGTCGACTGATGCTACTCTATTTTTACTTATATTGTTAGTCGGATATACGCTACCGTTTGAAAGAACCATCCATTCACTCATATATTTTGAACTTTGATCGCCCCAAGTTGTGTATGAGTGATTAAATGCGTTGTCAGCTCCACCAATAACAATGCTCTTAGGTTCAACGTTAACTATCATTGATTGCGCTGCTCCTGGTGTATAGTAGTTACCGTTGACCCAAACCATTGATGCAGCATATCCACTATCATCATCTGTACCCTTCCAGGAAATTTCATACTTACCACCATCTTTAGGAGTAACTTTAATATCTGTGACTTTAGGTAGTACTGAATCAACTTTTACTGGCATTTTCACTTCTTGAGGTTTTGCACCTGGATAATCTAAAGTTGTTCGGATAACATATTTATAATCCCCGTCTGGAACAAATTCTCCTGACTCATCTTTCATGTCCCAAGCATAAAGTTCATTATAACTTGTATCTCCAAACGACATGACATTTTTCCTGAATTTATATGGAGTTCCGTTAAATTCACTAAAATCACCTAAATATTTAACCACTTTACCATTTTGATTTTCAATATACATTTCTGTTTTTGCTAAATTCCGTAATGCTGTAAATGAAGAATAAATTCCATTTAAATGGAAGTTTGGTGATATGGCAATTTTGCTAAGATCAAATGTACCCGTTGTAGAATTATATCCTTTAGGATAACGTTCTGAAGTTCCATCCCAAAGAGCTGTGTATCCTAAAAATGCATCTTTTTCCCATGCAGGAGCATCAATATTTCTTGGTTCATCCCATTTTCCATAAAAGCCCATGTAAGGAACTGAAATTGGTACAGCCTTATCTTCGTCTTTTGCCACCGGAACTAATCGCACGAATCCTTCAACAAAACTATTTTTCGCTAATGATTCTGGTAGATTTACATTAATTGTCAGCATCTTTGACTGACCTGGCTTTATTTTAAGCAACGAGCCATCTTTATAAGTTACTTTATTATCATTTACTGTAATCGCTGCACCGTCAATGCGTTCACTAGTTAAAGTTAAATAATCCTTAGAATCAAGTGTGCCATCACTGTCTAAGTCAAATTGCTTCGTTTCTGTTTTATCTTTTAACAAATCTACGTATACATTGTATTCGATATCAGCACTATTATTTTTTCCTTTAGGAGCATCAAATGCATCTACATTTAGTTTAAAGCTTGTGTTTTGTCCAATTTCTTTTAAAGCTACTGCACCAGCTTGCTCTAATGGTGTATTTCTACTTGTAACAACGACTGGGGTATTGATTGCATTTTGTATTTGCATTAAACCAGAGCCTTGTACGCGAGGCGAATACGGAACTTCTCCATTTGTTTTTGGATCCATTACAATTTTTGATGTGTTCATTAAAGCAATTTTTGCTTTTAAAGCTGTATTCTCTGAATGTTGTAATCCTTTTTCATAAAGTGACTGTAATACTAACGCAGAACCACCTGCAACATGAGGAGTTGCCATTGATGTACCGCTCATTACTTCATAATCATTTCCAGGTACAGTTGAATAAATATTACCACCTGGAGCAGACATTTCTGGTTTAAAATCTAATGTACTTGGAGCTCCATATGATGAAAAATAAGACATCGTATCTTTAATTGGGTTATCAATCCAAGTATCTCCGGCAAGTTTCATTTTTACAACTTGATTATTAGATAACTTATCGATTAATTCTTGTCCTACAGCTTTACCAGTTGTTGCAGCTGGTATAGAAGTATCTGCAAATTTCATATATGGATAATCACCCATACTAGTAGGTGGAACGACAATAACAGCCTTTGCTTTATATTTCGCGGCATTAAATTGAACAAACGAATATGATGTATATTGATTATTCATTTTTGCTACAACAATTTTACCTTCAACATTTTTTGTACTAAAATCAGTAAGCTTTGATCCTTCACCTACATAAACCATTTCATACTCTTGACCTGGGGTTAAGTTTTTAGATAGTTTAAAGTTTTTACTTGGTGCAAACATAGTTTGGTCTTGGAAAGGTAGTTTAAATCCATTAGCATCACCTAGAGTATTTAAATGCATTTTTGTATTTTCATAAGAAGCAACTGATAAAGCATATGGACTTACTCCGGGTGCACCTACTGTTCCAATATCCGGATTATCTGCATATGGCTGCATTGCTGAAGGATATAATAATCCATGCTTTGTACTATATGATGAGTTACCAGCTGCAACTACAACAAGCGTACCTTGTTCAGTTGCTAAACGAATTGCTTTTTGAACCGGATCAAAATCCTCACCCACGAAACCTGCATCAACACCTAAACTCATATTGATTACATCAGCACCCATTGTAACTGCATGCTCTATACCTGCGATAATGTCATCCTCATAAGCACCACCTGCTGTATCGGAGAATACTTTCTCAGCCAATAATTGCGTTCCAGGAGCGATTCCTTGAACACCGCCAGTCGCATCGTTACCATTTGCACCAACCGTACCTGCTACATGCGTACCGTGTGGACTTCCATCGCCTCTAGGAATAACATCTGTATCATGATCAGCCCAATCATAGCCTGTTGGTACTTTATCTGTGTACCAAACATCATTTACAGATGTAGCATCTAGTTTACCTTTAATTCCACTTTGAGTTAATTTCTCTTTTTGTTTACCCTTTTCAGTCAAAGTCATATCCTTATGAGTATAATCGATACCAGAGTCTACAACTGCTACAAGTAAACCTTCTCCTTGATAACCATATTGATTCCAAACTTTTTGTGCTTGTACTAACTCTTTACTTGCAGCCATCGTTTCATGGAATGTTCTCGCCACGCTTACGTTCATTACACCAGGAATCGATTTAATCTCTTTTAAATTTTGATATTCCGTCTCCACACTAAATCCATTGAACCCTTCAAAAAAGCGTTGTTTTAATTTAGGGGAATTTGATTTATCCTTATTATTTTTTGTGATTTCTTCGATTACTTTGTCTTGCTTTTCTTTAAATAGAGATTTTTTGTTTACTGTAGAAGTTTCGGAAGTTGATGGTTGTTCAATTTCTACAATAAATCGAACTTTATCTGTAGGTTTATAAGTTTTCTCAGAAACTTCCTTTTGGTTATCTTTATATAAGTCTCCTTTACCATTAGAACTTTGGTCTAGTAATTGAGGTACTTGATCCTCAATCTCTTGAGTTGTTGAATCATTATTTTCAGCAAGTGCTGTATAAGATGAGAAAATCAAAGATGAGATTGCCACTGAAGTCATTACTTTAAACGGTATAATTTTAGTGAATTTCATTTATTCCTCTCCTTTTTGCGAATGTATTGATTCGATTATGTATTTGCTTTAATACTATGATTAAGAGGTTAGTAGTTTAATAACTATAGAACGAGATTAGTTTGGGTTAAACCTAAGCCCTTACCATTAAGTAAGTAAATAAAATACAATTTAAATGTACATTCAACATATAACGAAGTAAATTGGGGGAAATTCTTATGAAATGAAGTGCCTTTTTTCTACAAATAATTACAAAAAAATTTTTTAATGGTATTCTTAGTTGTAAAAATGATAAATAATAAGACGAAAAATATAATAAAGCGTCGAATTTTTTTTATTAAATAGATTAATTTAAAACTTGATTTGTGAAAATATAAAGAAAATTCAATTTATTTAATCCATCTTCTCGAATACCTCAGTAAAAAATGATTAGAAAGTACTAATAGTTTTATAATGAATCTCTTCCAAAATAAAAAAGGCGCACCAATGTGGTTACACCTTTTCCAAATTATAAAACCTTAATTATTAATCATACTTTCAATTTCCTCTATCAATTCAGACTGTATTTTTTCAACTTTTGAAAAGTCCATAGCACTTATATAAATCGCTTCTAATTCGTCTCTAAGGACTTTAGCTTCCGCCAAATACGATATTGCTTCTTTCATTTTATCTTTATATGAATTAGTTGTTCTTTTTATTTCAGTGGCGTATTTCTCATCTGTTCCTGGCGTAATACATCTTTCGTACATATCAATAATTTCGTCATTTTCACGATCGGGAAAATATACATGTGGTGCTGTACTGTCAAAGATCGCAATTCCTTTTTCTGGAATAATTACCATGTCAAGACTGTTTGGATCAAATCCACAATGATATATCTCTACATCAAAGCCTCTCTCTTCTCCTGCAGCTGCTATCTTCTTTAACATTGTTGATTTCCCAGAACCAGCTCTACCTTTAATAAAATATCGCTTTTCGATTTCTTCTGTTAAATTTTGAATATAATCAACCGCACCACTTGGAGTTGCTGCACCTAAAAATCTATGTTTTACTTTGGAGTCTTTTTCAGTATTATTGTCATTACCATAAAATAACGCTATCAATTCGTCAGTCAGTTTATTAGCTTCTAAAAAGTCCATATTGGAAATATAAATTTCTTCAATCTCATCATGAGCCCTTAATGAAGCCGCAAATGTGTTATATGCTGTTTGAAACTTCTTAGAAATTTCAGCATTTAGAGATAGTATTGCTTCCTTGTGTACGGATAATTTCTTAGAATCCCAAGCAACACCTAAATTCACATATTCCTCAATAACGCCTGGAGCTTTTGGTTCAATTACATGTGGTGCTGTTCCGTCCACTATACCTATTTGAAATTTCGGGATAATTAAGCCATCAACTGAATTGGTATCTGAAGAACAATGTAAAAATTCAATATCGATTCCTTTATTTACAATCAATTCTCCAATTGTTTTCATTAAAGTTGATTTCCCAGTACCTGGACCACCTTTTAGAATGAATAGTTTATCTAAATCCTCTAAAGCTGAGTCATAGAGATTATAAAACCCTTTTGCAGTATTACCTCCTGCATAATAATTGAGTATTTTTCCTCTCATCTTTTTCCCTCCATTCAATCTAGGTTATGTAGATTTATATTTAAGGGTGTTTGCCCAGCATTAATATTATTGTTTACTTTATTTATTTTTAGCAAAAGTAAAGTAACCTTTTTATTTTTATCGGAACTTGTTGGTGATTCTTAAGTTTGTCTTTTAGACTTCAGATTTATTCTCTCGATACGTAAAGTCATGATAAGTACTGACATTTCCATATTTGAACACAAAAAAACATCAGCCTAATAGCTGATGTTTTTGATTACCAGGCGACGTTCTACTCTCACAGGGGGAAACCCCCAACTACCATCGACGCTGAAGAGCTTAACTGCCGTGTTCGGTATGGGAACGGGTGTGACCTCTTCGCAATAATCACCTGATTTGTATTTGAGTTGTACTTCGTACCCTCAAAACTAGATAATGTCATTATCAAACTTGTTAGTTAAGTCCTCGACCGATTAGTATCAGTCAGCTCCACGTGTCACCACGCTTCCACCTCTGACCTATCAACCTGATCGTCTCTCAGGGGTCTTACTAGCTTAACGCTATGGGAAATCTCATCTTGAG
>NZ_FOMF01000018.1:0-53113 GCF_900112535.1 Bacillus sp. UNCCL81
AGACGTACAGCTGGACGAAAAGGAAAAAGTAAAGCTGCAATCGTTGTCGCCCATGCGATGTTAAGAATTGCATATTACCTTTTAACCCGAAAAGAAATGTATGTCGACCTAGGCGAAGATTATTTTGATAAACAAAGACAGGAATCAATTGTCCGCCATTCGGTACGAAGATTAGAAAACTTAGGCTATTCCGTATCAATAACTGAAGCCTCTTAATCTATTTGATCAGTCCATAAACACCAACAATAAGTCGCTCCTCTTTTTTTAAAAAACGAATGAGCTGCTTCTATTTAGTATTGCCTTTTTATCGAATTTACAGAAGTTTATTTTCATAGTAGTTGAATAGTGTTCTAATATTTTTTTAAGATTCCATATATAAATCCAATTAAAATAGTAATGGCATAATACAAATACATTTTTTTAGCTTTCAAATAATAATCCACCTTTAGTACTTTATTAACCCTTGACTCTTTAAAAACTTGATTGAAGTGTTTATAAGTTTTTATGCCTTCATAAATAGACAAAGCACCAAAAATAATTAATATTATTAAACAAACAGATTTTAAAATCATTATCCCCACTTATTTAAATCCCCCTAAAATACGCTGCTTCTCTTATTCAATTTTATAATATTTTCTTACCTTAAATAAGAGAAATCTTATCCAACTAAACTGCCATTTTGTTGAATAAAAAACGAGCTGCTAGCAGCTCGTAATCTTCAACTAAAACACTGTGTTAGTTGCATAAAAGTTGAGAAATTTATAAACTTATTGAGTTGCTTTTCCTACTTGATCTACTTTCAAGCCAAGATGATTTCTCATTTCAGATGAAATATCATCTACGCTTTTTTGATCCGCCACATAGTAATAGACTCCATTTATTTTTTTATTTTCGCCATCATACTTTAAAGGCTCAATATGAGAATTAATCTCTTTTGGTAAACTACTATATAAAGAAAGAGCATCTCGCATACCTATGTTTGTACGAATATTTTTACTGAATTCTTTTGCATATGTATCAGTTTTTAAAATTGATTTCGGAGACTTTATTTCTTTTAAAATAGCTGTAAGAACCTGTCTTTGTCGCTCCTGACGTCCAAAATCATTATTTTTATCTCGTTTTCTCATACGAGAATATGCAAGTGCCTCTAGTCCATCCAGATGTTGCTCCCCTTTAGTGAAATAGATTTTTTTCCTTGGTGTAGTATCCGTATTTTCCCAAAAATCAAAAGGGACATTTACAGTAACACCACCAACTTCATCTACTATATTTTTAAATCCATCAAAATTTACAGTGACATAATAATCAATTGGAACATTCAAGAAATTTTCGACAGTTTGTATAGTAGTTTGAATTCCACCTCGAGAATAGGCACCGTTAATTTTAGAAGTAACATTATAATTAGAAATATCTACATAAGTATCTCTTGGAATACTCAAAGTTTTAAACGATTTATCCTTCGGATTATAAGTTACAAGGATAATCGCATCAGTTCGCCCATTAACTCCTTTTGTAGCGTAATCTTCAAGTCCTAAAAAAAGAATGGATACAGGATCTTTTTGGATATCAACTTTACCAGTCCTAAGTTTTGAATCAATCTCTTCACCATTAGTCATTTTATTTAATTCAGAGTAAGTAACAAATCCTTTATAACCAATAAACACACAAAGAAACAGAATACATATTATCAAAACACGCTTCAATATTTTTTTCTTTTTAGTTCGTTTATACTTTCTTGAAATTTCCATTTTATCTTTCCCCTTATGTTCTACATATGAAAATACATCGCGTTACTTAAACAAAATAATATCTTCCAAAATTATACAATATTTTTAAGGAAATTTCTTTTTTTTTTGAAATATCAAAATACAATTCTTATTCAACTAACCTGCCAGTTAGTTGAATAAGAAAATCACAATCTACCTTAACAGAGCATAAAAAAACGCTATCTCATAATCAAGATAACGTTCTAGATTAATTTCAAATTTGTCCATTTAAAACCTGTGCCAACCCGATAAAAAACTTTAATGACTCAGGATTAGCCATCGAACCTTGGTTGACTACTTTTTCAGGAGAAAAACCTAATAATATTTTACGAATTGGAACTTCTAATTTCTTTCCACTCAATGTTTTTGGAATTTGATCAACTTCATAAATTTCATTAGGGACAAATCGTGGTGAAACTTTATATTTAATTTCTTCTTTTATTTTTCTCTTTAATTCATTTGTCAAAACAACACCATGTTTAAGTACAACAAATAATGGCATAAATGACTGACGGCCAAGTAGTTCTAGATCGATCACTAAACCTTCCATTATCTCATCAATTGACTCAACAACTCGATAGATTTCGCTTGTACCTAGACGCACTCCATGTCTATTTATGGTTGAATCTGATCTCCCATAAATGACACAACTACCTTTTTCATCAATTTTAATCCAATCTCCATGCCTCCAAATACCTGGATAAACTTCAAAATAACTTTCTAGATAACGTTCATTATTCGAATCACCCCAGAAATAAAGCGGCATGGACGGCATAGGAGATGTAATCACTAATTCCCCCACTTCATTAATTACTGATTTTCCCTCATCATCAAAAGATTGTACATGAGCCCCTAATGAACGAGCTTGAATCTCTCCAGCATAAACAGGAAGAATCGGTGAACCTCCAACAAACGCTGTGCAAACATCAGTACCTCCACTAGTTGAAACAAGCCAGATGTCATCTTTTATATTTTCATATACCCAAGAAAATCCTTCGACTGATAGTGGGGATCCTGTTGAACAAATAGACTTTAATTTAGAAAAACTATGTCTATCTTTTAGCTTGATTGCGTGCTTCTCACACACACTTAAGAATCCTGCACTTGTCCCAAAGAATGTTACACCTACTTCTTCTGCAAGGTCCCACAAAACATGTAGACTAGGATAAGAAGGGCTTCCATCAAACAATAATATCCTACTGCCAGATAACAATCCTCCAACTAATTGATTCCACATCATCCAACCAGTAGTAGTAAACCAAAAAATCACATCATCTTGATTTATTCCTTGTTCGACTACTAAGGTCTTAAGTTGCTCAACTAATATTCCACCTTGACTTTGTACAATTGGTTTAGGCAATCCTGTTGTTCCCGATGAAAATAGTATCCATAATGGATGATCAAAAGGAACACTTTCAAAAGTAAGTTCACTACTTCCCACTAATAATTCATTCCAAAAAACTATTTCGTTTTCTATTTTATATTCATCAAAATTCGCATATGTTACTAAAATTGTCTTCTTTAATGTAGGTAATTCAGACTGTAGTTCTTCAACACTTGATAACCTATTTTGAACTTTTCCATTATAAGAATAACCATCCACCGCAAATAAAATAGTTGGTTCGATTTGTTTAAATCGGTCAATTACACTACTCGTTCCAAAATCTGGTGAACAGCTAGACCAAATCGCTCCAATGCTTGCACAAGCTAAAAAGGCAATGATCGTTTCAGGGACATTAGGCATATATGCTACAACCCTATCCCCAGATTTAACACCTAATTTTCTTAAAGAATTTGCGACCAAACCTGTTTTTTCCTTAAGCTCTTTCCAACTTATTTCTGTTTTTGGAGTAATTTCTGATTGAAAAATTAATGCAGGTTGGTCTCCCTTATCATTTCGAAATACATGTTCTGCATAATTAATTTTAGAGCCGGTAAACCATTTTGCGCCTGGCATTTTTCGCTCTTCAAGAACTTGATCGTATGGTGCATGGGAAATTACATTACAATATTTCCAAACGCTTTCCCAAAAGGACTCTAATTCATCGACAGACCATTTCCATAACTCACTTTGTGTATTGAAAAATAGATTTTTTTCATTTTCGAGCCAGTTCATAAAATGGCTAACTCCAGCATTTTCAATTTGCTGCCTAGTTGGCTCCCATAATAAAGCACCTTCAGTAATCGCTTTCATTATTACTCCTCCTAAATTAGCAATCTATTCATTTTAAGGACACAGTAACTACACATAACTCAAACCTTTGGATGAAATCTTACTATCATCTTTCCATTATGTATTAACTAAATCTATTTTTCTAAAAATACTTAATATTTAAAAATTAATTATTATACTATTACACACTAAATTTACTGTCAATATCGAAAATGAATCATCGTTCACTAAAAGCCCAGTTTAATTCGGTATATTTAACTATTAATATCTGTAATTAACCAAAAAAACTTCATACTATATCCTCATAGGGATAGTGTTGATATTTAATTTGATTGAATGTAATATATTAAATGATAATCCTGCAGGTTATTATTTCCATTTTTACCACTATTTACCATAAATGTATTTTAGCTCGTATATACCCAGAGATATGGTCTGGGAGTCTCTACCTAATTCCCGTTAAGAATTAGACTACGAGGTAATTTTTACTTTATTTAGTAAAAAAAGCTGAATTTAATAAGGGATAACTATGTCACTTTGAATAGATCCTTTTAAATACTCTAATAACCTTAGACTATTTAAAAGTGCGCTCTTCTTCACCTATTTGAAGGACATTATATACCTTTAAAAATTTCAACTTTTTTGCGAACCAAGATAAAGTAGGACTTATCTCTTTAGTGGAGAATACGTCCTACTTTATCTTGGTTTTTTTACGTCATTTAAATGTTTTCTTAAATTATTGTTTATAGAAGGGGTTTATTGATATGTATAAGGCCATGTATCATACTTTTGACCACCTAAGATTATCTGACAAGCAAACGCAAGAAGCTAATATTGCGTTCTTACATGACTTTAATGCAGTTTTAGAATCCCCCCATTTAAAAAAACTAGCAAAAAAAACACAGTTAATTCCCAACTCAGAGCATTGCCATAATCGTTTGTTTCATACTATTGACGTATGCCATGTTTCAGGCTTAATCGTGGAACATCTTAATAACTATTTTCAAGAGAATAACATTACACCCATAAATAAAGATTTAGTAAAGGCTATTAGTCTAGCTCATGATATTGGTCATCCACCATTTGGACATACCGGTGAACGAGCGCTAGATGAAATGATGAAAAAAATGGGTGGATTTGAATCAAATGCACAGAGCATTAAAATTTTAGTAACTAGTTCCGATAATTTTAAATTCAGAACCATTACAGCCTTAATGAAATATAAAACCAATATTCCTTTAATTAGAGAAGAATATAACGGTTTAATCAAAGGCTATTACGGGTATATGACAGACTATTTAGAACCTTTATTTTTGACATATCAAGAAAATGTCATTGAGCAATCGATTGTAGACATAGCAGATACGTTATCTTATTCCCTTTCAGATCTAAAAGATTTAATTCTATTTTATGGAGAAAATAGATTTGCTCAATTACTTAACAAATATATTACTGAAGGCGCGATGTTAGAGGAGACAATCCTTTTTTTCCCTGAAGTTAGTAGATCTGAATTACTTTATTTCATTCCAAAGATTATGGAAGACATTAAAAATAATATACTTGGGGAAATTTTACAAAATTACTGTAAGTTCACATCGGATCCACTACAATCTATTATTCATGATTTTATAGATTCATTAGTGATCAAGATAAACTATGCACAACCAATGTATAGTAAATTGAATCTTCCAATAGAAAATGAATTAAAACTTTTTCTATTAAATCAAATTACAAAGAAATGTTTCTTAGAAAGAAGTGTTAATAGAGAAATAGATAAAAAGATTACTCATAATATACAGCTCACCTACGATTATCTTTTTAACTTAATTAGTGAGGATTCTTTGTTGAAATTAGATAAGGAAATCTTACAAAAATTAATCAATATGTCTAGCCATACTGAGCGAGCACGTTTTGTTTGTGACGTAATATGTCATTTAAGTGATATGGAGATTGTAGATTTTGTAAGTAAATCTAGTAAAAAAATAATTGTAGTATAACAGGAGGAAATAACATGAGTATAAATGTAAAACAATCTGTCGAGCAGTTCAGTTTAAATAGTAAAGAGTATTATGAAAACAGATACGAATTATATGAACGATTACGAAATGATGCACCTGTTTTTTGGCATGAAGAAATGCAATCTTGGTTTATAACTAGGTACGAGGATGTGTCCAAGAATTTACTAGGAGATAAATTTATTTCAAGTAATGTAATTCCGAATAAAATGAGTAATCTCGCTGAAGGAGAAGATCAACATTTTAAAGATATAATCGATATCATTAAGACTTGGATGGTTTATAATGATCGCCCAGTTCATTCACAATTAAAAGGTTATATGAACAGAGCCTTTTTAGTTAATGAAATCGAACTTATTGCTCCTGAAATTCAGAAAATTGTTTCTACAATCGTTGATAAAGTACTTGAAAAAAACATAAGTTCATTTGACTTTGTAAAAGAGATCGCACACCCTATTCCTGCGATGGTACTTTGTAAAATGTTAGGAATTCCTGGTGAAGAAGTTGACAGATTCATTAAGTGGTCTGATGATATCGCATTATTTATGCAAGATTTCGTTGTGTCTCATGTTCCTAGTAAAGAAATTAGTGAACAAGTTAGAGGAAGTGTAAGAGAAATTTGGGCATACCTTTCAGATGCAATTGCGGAAAGACGAAAAGAAAAGAAAAATGATTTATTAAGTAGATTAATCTCTGAGACTCCTGGTGCAGATGGTGAACTTACTGATGATCAATTAATTGCTCAAACAATGCACTTAATTTTCGGTGGACATAAAATTCCTCAATTTGTGTTAAGTAATACATTACATCTTCTATTTAAGAATCAAGATGTTCTAGAAATGCTTAAAAAAGATATGTCTCTTCTTCCAAAAGTATTAGATGAAACAATGAGACTAGAAGGGCCAATCCAATATATTGTTAGACATGCTTCAAATGATATTGAGTTACATGGACAGCAAATCAAGAAAAATGATTCTGTTTATTTCTTCTTAGCTTCTGCTGGTCGAGATGAGCGAGTATTTGCAAATCCTGACAAAATGGATATAAGTAGAACAGGTTTCCGTCATGTAGCTTTCGGTGGAGGTTATCATACTTGTATAGCTGCTGCTTTTGCTCGTGTAGAGATTATGGAGATTCTTAAGGAAGTAATAACACGTTTTCCTACAATCGATTCATTATATGATTTAGAAAATCCAGAATGGACTGCAAACCCTACTTTCACTGGAATGATTCAGATGCAAGTAAAAATCTAGTATTACTAGGTTATTTGATAGGAATAGAACAAAATTCTATTCCTATTTTTTCTAAGTTAGAGGTGATTAAAAATTGAATAATTGTGAGTTTCATAATACCACCATTTTAGTTGTTCACGAAATTTATGGAATTAACAAACATATAAAAGATATTTGCGACAGTTTAAATAAGTTGGGATTTACAGTTGTCTGTCCAAATTTATTAGGTAATATAGAGAACTATTGCTATAGGGATGAAAACAAAGCTTATAAGCATTTTATTCATGAGATTGGGTTTGAGTTAGCTACTAATAAAATTATCACTCTTGCAAAAGAACTTCGAACTAAATGTGCTAATTTGTATATTTTGGGTTTTAGTATAGGTGCAACGATTGCATGGTTATGCAGTAAGTATGACGGGTTATTTGATGGAGTAATTGGATTTTATGGTTCGAGGATTAGGGACTACTTAGAGGTTCGTCCAAAATGTGAGACCTTACTAATATTCCCAACGAAAGAAAAATCATTTGACCCCGAAATTGTCATAAGTGAATTGAAAACAAAAGATAGGATCCAAGTCATTAAAATAGAAGGAAGTCATGGTTTTACCGATCAATCAACTTCTAATTATGATCAGTATGCTACTGAATATTGTTTTCAAAAAATGCGTGATTTTATTATGAAACAAAATAATAGCTTTTCCGAAACAGGAGGAATCTAATGACCGATCAAAGATGGATGTCTTTACAGTTTTTTGGGTTTTTCTTCACTTTCGGAATCTTCGTGCCTTATTGGTCTGCTTGGCTAACAACAAGTAAAGGTTTTACAGCTGATGAAGCTGGACTTATCATTGCTTTAGGATTAATAACAAGGTCGATTACAACCTTTTTTATATTTCCCTTTATAAGTAGATACTTAAATTTAGCAAGATTAAATCAAGTAGTTTCCTTAATTTCTGTTACGTTATTAATCATATTAATACCGTTTAATAGTTTAATTGCTGTAGCTTTTATTACAGTTTTACTAAGCCTTGTTTATCCAATGCCTTTAGCTATGTATGAGTCTATGGCATCTATCCTTATTCGGGAAAGTAAAATAGAGTATGGAAAGAGTAGATCATATGGTTCGATTGGCTATATTATTTCTCTATCATTAACTGGAATACTAATATCTTTAAAAAGTGAAAATGTAGTTATTTACCTTTTGATTTTTGGATGTATTCTACTTTCTTTCCTTACATCCATTAAAGCTCCAATACCTTTAAAAACAAAAATAGCTTCAAATAAAGTGCCATTTTTTAAGTTATTTAAATCAAAAACATTTTTAATCGTATTAACGATCTGTGTCACCCTTCAAGCTGCACATGCAGCATATTATAGTTATGCTGTCCTTTTTTTGAAAAATATTGGGGTAAAAACAAGTTTTACAGGATTCATCTTAATCATTGCGGTAATTTCCGAAATTGCTTTCTTCTATATATCAGACTCTCTATTTAAAAGACGATCTGTACAAGTTTTATTACTGTTTAGTATAAGTGCTTCCATATTAAGATGGGTATTGATCTTTTCTTTTAACAGTATTTCAGTTTTTGTATTGTCTCAACTTTTACATTCTATTACTTTTGGGCTTACTCAATATGCCTTTGTGAAATACTTAGATGAAAACATTGAAAATAAGTACTTCCCCTTTGCTCATGGAATTTATGCAGCTCTAGGTTTAAGTTTAGGTAGCGGTATTTTAACATTAGTAAGTGGTTACCTCTACTCTATATCTCCATCTTTTGCTTTTTTAGGTATGGCATTGGTCTGTATCCCCTGTTTAGGATTATGTTACTTTTTAAAATTAACATTAGGGGATCAAAATAACTTAACAGGAGAGATAAGTGAAAATGTTACTAGTAAAAGAAAAAGTGTATAGTACTAACAAGTCTGTAAAATCTGATGAAACAATTCATACCGAAGTATTTCAAATGAATGAAGAAAAAGTGATTAAGTTGAAATTTTTAAGTTCAAATTCTCCTAGAAATCAAGGTATCGGATTCATATCAGAAAATGGAATATCAATCAACGATGCTCAAAAACAAAAAACAGTCATTATATGGAGAAGTGAAACTCAATCAGAATTGACCTTAAAATGCTCTAGTGGCTTTTTAAATGTCTTTAATGTATGGGAAGAAGAACGAATGGTGGGATTCCATGATTTTCAGTCTGGTATGAGAATCAAAAAGGAAAATGATGTCATGTTCTACAGTTGTAATGATGCTTTTGCGAACGGTGATTTTACCTCACTAGTATTCTCGCTTCAAATATTATAAAGCTAAATAGATTGAAAAATCCCATTGGCTATCGGATTAAACAAACAAAAAAGCAGAGGATCCAAATCAACATCACTCTACTCCTCTTACGAAAATTTGCTAATTTAATTGACTAGGTTGTTTTTCATCAACGTGAAAGTAGAGTTGAATTTCTCAACTCTGCTTTTTACTAAAAATCTTATACTTCCTTTTCCATAATCCAAATCATCTTTCACTTGTGTCTATTTTTGGAAAGAATAGGAAAAACTAAATTAAGATTCGATATAGTAAACTTTTGTTCAAACTAGAAAGTAGGTATTAAACATGACTGAAGATTTTTTTGCTGATTATGAAAAATTTGTTGTTCCACCTTTATATCCATTTACAGGAGAGAAACAAAAATTTAATCCTAAAGATTATGCATCATATTACATCTTAACAGTCTCATTATATGACTCTCTTATATCAAATTGGAACGATGCGGCTAAATATAATATAGACGTCCGAAACTGTATAGATCACGTATTAAATGATTTTAATGAAAAAAAAGGTGGTAAATATCATCTTCAATTACTTGAATTTGAAAGTGATAAATCCTATTTTGTCATCGCCTTGTCTATAAAAAATAAAATTGAAAAAGAAAAAATCAATGGAATTATATCAAAGTATATTGAACAGCTTGTATCAAACTCTTTTTATATTGGACAGAGCTGGTACTGGCTAATTGGTCAAAAAGGGAAAAGAGACCGAAAACTCTTCAATATAACAATAAAGGAATACATGCACTAGCCTTTTAATTATACGGCTTTATATTTTCTCGTTTATCTTATAAAAGGATTTTATTTGATATAATTTTTCTAGCTAATTCCTTTTTCTATTTTAAGTAATGCCCTCCCCCCTAAAATTCCCCTTCTAAATAAGTTTAACAAATCTACTTAAACGTTCTTTATATAGAACAGTTGAATCTTTGTATTTTTTAACTAATACTTCATAATCTAACATTCCTACTAAAAGAAAAATGAACCAATCAACTAATCGGCTCATTTCTAAAACTAATGTCAGTTAATATAAGTTAATTTAGTCCCTTAAACCCATACTTCTCTAATATCTTCATAGACTCATCATTTTGAAGATATTCAAAGAATTTTTTAGCTTCTTTAGGTTGCTTGCTATCCTTTATTACGCCTAACGGATAAATAATTGGATCATGTGTATTTTCAGCTGCTGTTGCTACAATCTTAACTTTTGTCGATGTCAACGCATCTGTTTTATATACAATCCCTGCGTCCACATTATTTGTTTCTACATAAGAAAGTACTTGTCTAACATCCTTACCATATACTACTTTTCCTTCAATAGCTTTCCATACATTTAAATTTTCCAAAGTTTCTTTTCCATATTGTCCTGCTGGTACCGCGTCTGGCGTACCGATCGAAATTTTATCTGCTTTTGTAAGATCTTCAAAGGAGTTAATTTCTTTTTTTGTATCCTTTGGTACAACTAAAACCAGTTCATTTCCAACTACATCTTTTCCCTGGTTCTCTTCAATTAGACCATCTTTTACTAAATTATTAAATTTGTCCTCTGCAGCCGAGAAGAAAAGATCCACTGGTGCTCCTTGAGAAATTTGTTGTTGTAATGCTCCGGATGCTCCAAAGTTAAAGTTTATTTTCACATTAGGATTTGCCTTTTCAAAGTTTGCTTTAATATCATTTAGTGCATCCTGTAAACTAGCAGCTGCTGAAATAGTTAATTCTACATTTTTTTGAGAAACTTCTTGTTTCTGAGCTGTTGACTTTTTAGCTTGTTCATTTGATGAACACCCAGATAGAATTAGTCCTAATAACATCATCGACACTATTAAAGAATAAATCTTTTTCATCCTTCATCTACCTTTCATTTATAAAATATATCTAGTTATATCTAATTATATTTAGTTATAACTAAATAAGAAATAGAATTTTAATATTTACATTAAATTTACTAGGAATATGCTTTTTAAAAGGCATTGGGTTAAAATAGAAAATGGAGGGATGTAAATGACGACGGAACTTTCCTATACAATTGAAGAAGTATCACAGTTTTTAAAAGTATCGAAATTAACCATTTATGACCTTGTCAAAAAAGGTGAATTACCTGTATTCCGTGTAGGAAGACAGATGAGAATAGCAGCAAATGACTTGGACAATTACATAAAAAACAATAAAACAAATCAAAAAACCACATTACCTGCCTCTGTTTTTGAACCTCGCAGAAGCGATCCAAAAGAAACAAACCATGTTGTTATTAGTGGCCAAGATTTAGTTTTAGATATGCTCGGTAAACAGATCGAGAAAAACTCAACCTATAAATCTTTAAGATCTTTTACTGGAAGCTTAAACAGTCTTATTTCTATGTATAATGGAGAATGTGACATCGTTAGCCTTCACCTTTTTGACGGAGATACAGGAGAGTATAATCTACCATATCTTAAGAAAATTTTAGTGGGACATTCATTTATTTTATTCAATTTACTATCTAGGAAAGCAGGTTTATACGTTAAAAAAGGTAACCCTTTAAAGATAACCTCTTGGAAAGATTTAGAACGTGGAGATCTAAAAATTGTCAATAGAGAGAAAGGGTCAGGTGCTCGAATTCTTCTCGATGAACAACTGCGTATTAACCAGATTTCTTCAAAAAAGATTAACGGATATGAGCATGAAGAGAGCAATCATCTAAGTGTGGCCTCCGCTGTCTCCACTGGGGTAGCAGATGTTGGAGTCGGAATTGAAAAAGCTGCTAAAATTGTAGGAATTGATTTTATACCACTCATAACAGAACAATATGATCTCGTTATTTTAAAAACCCTTGCAAATGAACGCCTGATCAGAATTGTCACAGAAATTTTATCTTCAAATCAGTTTCAATCAGAGGTTGATTCCTTAGGAGATTATGATACTTCTAGAACAGGGAAAATTATATATGAGACAAATTAAAAGAAGCCTACTGAATTTGTAGCCTTCTTTTTTGACGTTTATATGAAAAGTAATAATTATTCTAAAAAGACCAAATAAATTATAATCTGGTTATATATTGAAAATGCTTTATTAGAAAGAGTTAAAACATACTTACATCATACATTGTATTAACAGAAGATTTTTTATGTAAGGATTTAATTTCTTCTTCAATTTCTCGACAATTCCTTACGATTTCCTTTATATGTGAAATAATTTGTAAACATTCAAATGAAGGCACCACTTTAGATTCGTCGTCACACTCAATTAGCTTTATGCCAAATTCAACTTCTAAACTAATGATTGATTCTTTCATATCAGCTTCATTAATAAAAAATTTCTCTGCTGCAATCGTAAAGGAACCACTTTCTATCACTTCACAAAGATGACTTAATTGTTCAATTTTCATTTAGCTTCCTCCATACTCTACGATGTTCTTTATCCTGATCTAGTTTAATTATATTAAGTGTTGATGTGATTTTAATTTTGAAAAAAAGTATCAATATTGGTTTTTCTGATTAAATGATGATTTTTCACTGAATAAATCGTTTATAGCTGCGTATGTTATCTCCTTCCTATATACCAACAGACCAAATTCAAATTTTATAACTCCAATAAAAAGAAACATTCTACAATAAAAATTGATTTTCCTTTGATTTAAACTTGGGTTATTTTCGCCTTGATTTTATTGAATTTTCTAGCTTGATCCTGCTAATTTCAGAAGATATGTATGTTAAATAGGCCAATATATTATTACTCAAATAGATAAACCACCTTTAACTGGTGGTTTTCTAAGGAATTCTCTATCCTCGAAATATTTTTAATTATCAAAAAGCATTTGGGGTAATTTAGTTAAAAGCTAATAATTTTACCAATGAAGCCTGATAGGCCACTATATTTCTAAGCAAAATTTAATTATTAATATAGCTTAAATCAAACTATAATTGCATATAAGAAATGATAGAAAGATAGTTAATCTAATTTGCACATTCGGGGGAATGATAATGGTTTTCTTTTATCAATTCGGAATTTTAGTTATTATTATTGGAATCGTTCTCTTCTTACTGTTTTATAAGGTTTTTATCAAAATAGGTAGATCATTTAATAATCATATTAAAAACATAAAAAAAGAAATCGGGAGAGATGAAGAGTGAACGGTTTAAGAAGTCTGATTGCAGGCGGAGTTATTATAGTTGGAGGTATTATTTACGCGATAGGCGGTATGTCCCATATTAGTGTTGGTAGCATTGGTATTGAAAAACATATGAGTGGTGAAATTACTGAAGTCCCCCAAGGCTTTCATTGGACTGGTTGGGGAGTTTCAGTACAAGAATACCCTACATATACACAATCATTAGTTTTATCAAGTGACAAGCACGAAGGTGGTAATTCTGATCAAGAATGGTCAGTAGGTACTGGAGATCAGCAAGAACTACCTGTTAATACAAACTTAACATGGAAAATTTCAACTAAAAACGTAGCTAATCTTTATCAATCAGTAGGTGGAAAAGATATTAGTTACATTAAAAATAACATCGTCAAACCTACAATGAAAAATGTTGTTAACAAAATTACGCACAAATATAGCTGGAACGACATTAAAGGTTCAAAACAAGCTGATATTACTGAAGAAATCAATACTGCACTTGATAAGGAACTTGCAAAACAAGGTATCGAAGTCGGAACTTTTGGATTTACACACGTAGGTTCTCCCGCAGGTATGGCACAGTCACAGGCACAATTAGCAACTTCTGAATTGAACGTAAAAAAGGCATTAGCTGACCAAGAAAAAGCTAAGATTGAAAATCAAACAAAAATCCTAAATGCAGAAGCAGATGCTAAATCAAATAAAATTTTATCAGACTCACTGACTCCAGAATTATTAAAGAAAATGGAAATGGATGCACGCCAAAAATGGGGTTGGGTTACTGTTCAAGGTGGGACACCTCTAGTTCAAGCAAAATAAACAAAGAACAATCTAGAAGCTTACTTCAAAGTGGTCACATTAATTTATAATTTTATTTCTCCCAAAACTTTTTAAAAATAGAATAATAAAGAAACTATCCTCTCCGCATTTAAACTCTTTCTATATTTATAGGAAGAGTTTTTATTTATTTTAAGATTCAATAAGAACTAATTTATAAGTTTCTAAAATTTGACATAAAAATGATGAAGGAAAAGTATACAAATATGTTATTCTCTAGGTGTTATAAAAACAATTGGATACGGAGCTAAATATTGTAAGTTGTAATATTCAAGGTTCAGAATCCCTGATCTATTAAGTCTGGTACTATGAAAGGCTGGTACAATTAATTGCTAAATTTCTTATATCCTAGCATAATTATTTCTACTTTTTTTATCCTATATTTTGGCTATCAATTTCTAAAAGGTTCAATAACTCTCCTAAAACTTCTTTATTGGATGATCTTTGGCATTTACTTTACATCTCTTATTAATTTCACCTTTTTTCCTTTTCCCTATCAAAAACTTTTAATTCAAATAATGATAGAAGATCGGTTGGGACATACTCATAATTTTATTCCCTTTAAATCGATCATAGATACCTTCAGTTCTGGCTCAATTCTACTTATTCTAAAACAAGTAGCTGGTAATGTTTTATTATTCATACCACTAGGATTTGCATTACCTATTCTATTTTTTAATATATCAAACAGAAATACGATAGTAATAGGTTTTACACTAAGTCTTGCAATTGAATTAATTCAAGCTAGTATTGGAATGTTCCTTGGCTATAACTACAGATCATGTGATATTGATGACATTTTACTAAATACAATTGGAACAATTATAGGACTAGCTATTTATAAAACAAGTTCCACGTACTTTAAAAACTTTGAAGAAATCATAGATAAAAACCTAACTTCGTAAACCTCCTAAATTTTTAGAATATCTACACAAAAAAATAGGGGTTGATTAGAGCAATCACCCCCTTTCACCCCTTATAGAGTAATTATTCATATTTAAGCTACAATCTCTTTTTTGCTTTGAACCGCTATATTTTTAGTAAGTAAGCTAACAACAACTAAAAATACTAGATTTACAACTAAGCCAATAACACCGATATTCAAATCTTTAATATATTGAGGTAGTGCTGGGAATAATGATCCGATTGTTGTATTACTTATAGTGACATAAGTAACTGTTGCAACCCCAGTAAGAATACCAGCGAATGCACCTTGCTTCGTTACAAAGTTCTTTTTCATTAAACTAAAGACAAGTGTCGGGAACAATTGAGTAACTAAACTGTATCCCATTAAAAGTAGAGTTACTAATGTAGATCCACCATTAAATGTGAAAAATACTGCGAATAAAGCAACCACAGGAACAAGGTATTTAGCTAAAACTGCAACCTGCTTTTCTGTAGCAGATGGTACAAATACTTTATAAATATTTTTTGATATTAAAGTAGCAGATGCCATTAGAATCATCGAACCTGGCACGATTGCAGTCAATACACCTGCTCCACCAATGATTCCAACAAACCACGGGTTAAAAGATTGTTTACTTAATTTTAATAAGGACAGATCGGCATCCGGACCTTGTAGTCCAGGAACTTGAAGAATTGCTGCAAATCCAACGAAAAACACAAAAAGCAATACAAGTTGGTATAAAGGCATGATAATCGCATTTTTACGAAATACGTTTTCACTTTTAGCTGAATAAACAGAGCCAAAAGTATGCGGCCACATATAAAATCCTAGGGCTGTTAGAAGAACCGTAGAATTAAACCAAGATACACTTAATCCCTCTTTTGGGAGATTTAAAAAACCTGGTTTAGCTTTATCAACTGCTTCAAACATCGCTTGGAATCCACCATAATAATGAATAGGTAGATAGATTCCTAGAAAAAGAACAACACCAAGAATCATAATATCCTTTAACGCTGCAGTCCATGCAGATCCATGGATACCAGAGATCATTACATAAATCGTCACTGAAATTGCACCAATCCAAATCGCAAAAGTTGGTGAAATCAATCCATAAGAAGCCTCCGAAACGATGCTTCCCAATCCTTTTAATTGTAGAACTAAGTAGGGAATTACAGCAGATACACCAACTAGTGAAACTAAAACGCCAAGGGCTTTACTTTTGTATTTACTTGCGAAAAAGTCCGGTTGAGACATTAAATTATTTTCTTTAGCATATTTCCATATTTTTGGAAGCAACCAATAAGACATAATATAAGCAAGTGCACCATAAGCAGTGATATAGTAGGTTGGTCCTCCTTTTCCATATGCCCAACCACTTCCACCTAGGAAAGTAAATGTTGTATAGATTTCACCAGCCATTAAGAGAAAGACGAAAATAGTACCAAATCCTCTTCCACCAACACTCCATTGCTCAAGATTCATGTCTTTTCCTTTCCTAGCTTGTACCCCTAGAAAAATCGATACTGCAAGAAATAGAAAAATTATAATTAATGCACTATTCATCTTATCTGTCCCCCTTTTTCGCCGAATCTAATTTAAAGATTATCCACATAACTGGTGTTGAAAAAACTGTCCATAGTACAACCCAAAAAAGGAGAAAAGGCATTCCTAATACAAATGGCTCAACGTGGTTTGCCCAAGATGAAAAGCCCAGAATAGCAATAAATGGAATAAGTGCTAATAAATGATAGATTTTCAAAAATTGTTCCCCACTTTCAATTTAAAATTTATATTAGTTTTAATATTCAGAAAAATAAAAGTTTAGATTAAGTAGATCCTTGTAAATTAAGGGTCTACTTAACCATAATTCTATTAATCTAAAAGTTTAAATGTGGCATGAACAAATAAGTTTACACCAATTTCCAAAGCGTCCTCGTCTATTGTAAAACGTGCATGATGATGCGGATAAGTAATATCTTTTTCTTCGTTTCCTGCTCCCACATAGAAGAAAGTACCTGGTGCCTTTTGTTGGAAAGCAGAGAAATCTTCACCACCCATGTTTGGCTTCATAAGGTCGAGAGTCTTTTCATCAAACACTTCAAGAATAGTTTCCTCAATAGCCTTCGTAATCTGCTCATCGTTGATAACCGGGCGATATCCGAACTCATAATCAAATTTGTATTGTGCCCCATGAGCCTCAGTTATTCCTTTTATAATACGTTCCATAAGGTCAGGAACCGATTTCCTAAGGTCGGCGTTGAAACTACGAACGGTTCCACAGATTTCAACTGAACCTGGGATTACGTTATGAGTTGTACCTCCAATAAACTTTGTAACAGAAACTACTAGATTATCAAGCGGATCAGTATTTCTAGAAACGATATGTTGAAGATTTGTTACAACTTGGGAAGCTATAGCAATCGAATCAATCGTGTCATGAGGAAGTGCTGCATGTCCACCCTTACCTTTAACAGCAAGATAGAAAGTATCTGGAGCAGCCATCATCGGTCCATAAGCTACACCTATAGTACCTAGTTTCATAGGAGCCCAAAGATGAGCACCAATTACCATATCAACTCCATCCATTACTCCTGCTTGTACCATTTCCTCGGCACCACCAGGATATAACTCTTCAGCATGTTGAAATAAAAAGCGAACTTCACCTTTGATTTTGTCTTTTAAACTAGTAAGTATTTTTGCTGTGCCTAAAAGCATTGCAGTATGACCATCGTGTCCACAAGCATGCATCACACCTGGATTTGTAGAGACAAATTCAAAAGTGTTTTCTTCTTCGATCGGTAAAGCATCCATATCTGCTCGAATTGCTAGCACTTTGCCAGGCTGAGAACCAATCAGACGAGCCATAACACTCGTCTTTGTTGGACGAGATATCTCTAAATTCCCGAAAGTTTGAAGTGTATCATACACATATTGAGCTGTTTTTTCTTCATGAAAAGATAACTCCGGATACTGATGGAAATGCCTTCTCCACTTTATTACTTCTTCTTTTGTTTGTGCTACTAAACTATTTAATGATATTGTTTGCATTATTGCATCCCCCTTTATTCATTATTAGATAACTGAAGTACAGTATGATAAAGTACATTTGCACCATCTGCACAATCTTCCTTAGAACTCCATTCTGCTGGATTATGGCTTATTCCATCCTTTGAACGGATAAAAAGCATCCCTATTGGACAGAGATTTGTAAGCTGCATGCAATCGTGCCCAGCTCCACTTGGGAGAAAAAATGGTTCCACACCAATCGTTTCACAAGCTAGTTTTGCCAAATCTTGAATCTCATTAGAGCATAATGTAGGTGCAATACGTTGCAAATCTTCAATTTGTAATCCTACACCACGCTGTTCACATAAAATTTTTGCCCCTGCTACTATTCGGTTTTCAACCTCATCACGAATTGATTCATTTACATCGCGAAGATCCAAAGTAAATTCAACCTTCCCAGGTATTATATTGATTCCTCCAGGAAACAGCTGCAATTGACCAACTGTTCCCACTGTTGTACCAGTCTTAGCTGATTCAGTTTCAATTAGCTGTATAATCTGGGAGGCAGCAACTAAGGCATCGTTACGATCGTTCATTGGAGTTGCCCCCGCATGCCCTGCTTTACCTTCAATTATGAATTTAAGCCATAACGGGCCAGAGATTCCTGTAACGATACCGACTGATAAATTATCGTTCTCAAGTACCTTACCTTGTTCAATATGTAATTCGACATATGCTTTTACTGATCCAATACTTCTGACTGACTGTTCAATTAATAATGGATCATAACCTGCTTCGCTCATTGCCTCCGCTACAGTAATCCCTTGTTGATCCTTATTTTGTAGTTCTTCCAAGGTGAGAGTTCCAGCAATTCCTCGGCTGCCAATCATTCCAAAGCTAAATCTTGCACCTTCCTCATCTGTAAAGACAATAACTTCAATTGGATGCACTGTTGTGATTCCCTGCTCATTCATCGTCTGTAGGATTTCAATCCCTGAGAGAACGCCGAGTGGTCCGTCAAAATTCCCCCCGTTATATACAGAATCTATATGTGAGCCTACCAGTACAACCGGTGCATCCTGATTAATTCCCTCTTTACGTCCAATAAGATTTCCAACGGTATCTTCGTAAACTTTTAATCCTGCTTCATTCATATAGGAAGAAAGCAGTTTTTTAGCTTT
This sequence comes from Bacillus sp. UNCCL81, assembly GCF_900112535.1. Classification (NCBI taxonomy): domain Bacteria; kingdom Bacillati; phylum Bacillota; class Bacilli; order Caryophanales; family Bacillaceae; genus Bacillus; species Bacillus sp. UNCCL81. Next base: position 19,551 of record NZ_FOMF01000018.1, read on the forward strand.
TCTCTCATTTTCAGTAAAAGATAAACGAGTAATTCCCCCAGACTCTTGCTTTCCAATGGACCCTAATTCCATAAGGCGATTCCACAATCGATCCTGATTAATCATTTGTCCTCCTATTATAAAATTAATATTTTAGGTCTATTTATGGCTATGACCATAACTATATCACTAAATATTTATTTTGTTAAGCGAAAATATTCAGAATATTATATTTAAAATAATAAAACGATAAGTTTATCTACTTATCGTCACAAGGTTATTTTATAAATGTTTCTAGGCCTTCCACGTGAATAAGGTGTTTCCTCTCCTATTACCTGAGCAATTCCTTGTTCCTCTAATTCTTTTAAAATTCTTCGCGCGCTTCTCGGCATGATTTGCATATACTGTGCTAGCTCGTGAGCTCCAATTTCACTCTTTCCAATCTTTTTAAGAATTGATTCTAGCTTACTAAGTGTCGAAATACTTAGAGATGTTTGTTCACTTATTTTCTGCAGTTCTTTTGAAACATAAGAATAGGTAATTTGTTCCTCTCTTCCCAATGGACCCGCGATCGTTTGATTATCAAGAGCAACCATCCAACTTCCTTTTCCATACTCTCTAGCATGAAATAAAGCTCTTCCGGCATGAATTTCTGCTTCATAAGCCGTTTTACCGATTCCAATTCCACAAGTAATGACTTCTTTCTTTAGTTCTTCGAGATCTTCCAAATTCGGTATAATAGAAAATTCATTCGTTATATCCTGTAAAAGCCCTCGGGTTGTAAAAATGACATATCTACCTGGACCAGCAGATTTAAGTGATCCTTGAACTTTATTAGCGTAAACAAGTAGTTTCTCTGCCATCTTAATTTCTATTTTGTAAATTTCATCAGTTGAAAAAGTATCCTTCGCCAAACCAAAATAAGAGTCAATCTCAATCATTTGAACTGCAATTTGGCTTTCTTTAAAATGTAACATCTCATAAGTTCGAAGTGCTAAATTTAGTACTGACTCAATAGCCGACTTAGCAGGAAGTACACGATAAACAGGGACACCCATTTTCTCAAGTTCGATATGTGCCGATCGAAGACATGTAACCGCTGCTTTCGTTTTCCCACTTTTCCATAACTCATAGTGGTATCCTGCAAGTACCTTTGCATCAACTTCTTCTCCTTCATAATATTTCAAATATAAATGATTGGCTTTAATCTCTGCTTCATCTAAAATACTGTTGAGTTCATCATAATGGAAGTTATCAAAGCTAATTTGTTCCATTGCAATCTGGTTATGATAGAATATTTGTAACAACGTTTTGTAGAGACTCGGTCCAGTGTGTGGCGTAAAAAACATTGGTTTGGTAATTCCACCCCAACTTTTTGCTATGGCATAAGGGACCTTGCCTGAAAAGAGCCAAATATCAAAATCATTGGCAATAGGACTTAAAAGATCAGGTATTTCCTCTTCTCGCCAATAGATAATAGGGGTACATTCAAATTCAGGGTATTCCTTTATTACAGATTGAATAACGTCAATCGAATCATCAGATCCTAGTAAACCTAAACGGATTTTTTTCATCGTTTCCTCCACTACTCTAAAATAAATAAAATTCCTAAAATGGTAATGCAACAGGCAATCAACTTAGCTGCTGTAATTTTTTCTTTATAATAAATTCTTGCTAAAAACAATGCAAATATTGGTGAAGTATAGGCTAAAGCTACAACTAGCGTTCCATTGGCAATCTTTAAGGCTGCAAACAATGCAATCCATTGGGTAATCGCAAGCACCCCACGAATCGAAAGGTGCATATTCAGTTTAGGATACCAAATTTTCGGACGATGGATTAAATAGATTATTAGGGCAATCCCACTCGCTCTGAAAAAATAAAGTGTAGGGGCATTTATCCATTGATGAACGAGCAATTGTTGTGTAGGAACCATGCTGAGTCCAGCAGAAACTGCAGCTGCAACCCCTAATAAATTCCCAGGTTTTTTTATTTCTACTAATGGAGATAACAAGTTTTTACCTCGTACGTTCAGAAAATATACACCAAGGACAATGAGCAAGACCGGAATTAAAATATGTATATCGAATCCGTGCAAAATGCTATTTGGAATAAACGTGAATAATGGAGTTAACGCAGTATACACTGCTAGTTGAGATACTTCTATTCGTCCAAGTGCTAAGAAAAATGATACATTAGACAATGCATCTAAAATAATCACAATGATTAATAAACCGATTGTAGCTGGAGTAACAGTAAAGGAATAATACCAAGGCATTACGCAGCCTAATATAATGGTGACCACTAGAAATGATGTTACTATAAAGCTATTATTATCCTTCATTTGCATGGTAATTTTTTTTGCATACAACGCATTTACTGCATTCAAAAAAGAACTGATTAATGCAAGAAAAAACATATTCCTTTCTCCTCTCTCTAGTTGATTATCTGGCTAAATGTACAAGTAAGTTTCCATAAACTTCAACTGCATACGCAATTGTTTTTTCATTAAAGTCGAATGCACAATTATGATGACCCGCTGCCAATTCAGTTCCAAATAATAGGTAAGTAGCCATTCCACCATTCTTTTGAACCTCTTTCATCATATAAGTTACATCTTCAGAAGCAAGAAAAGGCTGAGAAAGAACAATCTCACTAGTTTGTTTAACATTTGAACCTATATCGTATACAAGATTTGCAAGGTCAGCGTCACAGTCTGCGATAATCGAACGTCCTACTACTTCGGTATGTTCCTTAATCCCATATAACTGAGCAACTGATTGGATGATCCGCAATGATTCATTCTGCATATATTGATCAACCTCATTGGTCGTTCCTCTAGTTTCAAATTTTAGCTTAGCATGTGCTGGAATAATGTTTCGACCTTCTCCACCTTGAATCACTCCAACATTTATTCTTGAATCCCCTAATCCATGCCGTGAGATTGCATACAATTGCAATGTAATAGTAGATGCCGCAAGTAATGCATTTCTACCTTCATGTGGTGCTAATGCAGCATGGGCCTGCACACCTTCCAGTTCTAAATCAAACTTGGTTGACGCGAAAAAATCTGTTACGCTACAGACAAGTTGATTCTGTTTAGTTGCCGTAACTCCAATATGGCCACTAAAGAAATAATCAACATCTTCAAAGACTCCCGCGTCAACCATCGCTCTCGCACCACGTGCACCTTCTTCAGCCGGTTGAAATATAAGTTTGATTTTTCCTGATAGCTTCTCTTTCATTTTTGAAATCAATTGTGCCATTCCTAACCCAATTGCAATATGACCATCGTGTCCACAGGCATGCATATAGCCTTCTACTTTCGAACGAAAATTTTGATTCGTTGGAACATGATCTGATCCTTTATCCTCAGATATTTCCAATGCATCGATATCAAATCGGAAGGCAAGTATTGGACCAATACGCCCTGTATCCAAAATGCCAACTACACCAGTTAACCCGTCTTCCATTTTCTCAATCCAATATGAATTTGCCCCAAACGACAATGCCCGCTCTTTTGCTTCTTGAATCGTTTTTCCATCTGGGACACCCATTCTCGATTCAGGTACAATTATTTCCCTTCCTACTTTCACTTCAAATCCCAATTCAGATAAGAAATCTGCTATGAGAGATGAGGTTCGGAATTCTGTCCATCCTATCTCAGGAAAACAGTGGAGATCACGCCTAATATTGATTAAACTTCCTTTCATATTATCAACTAATTCTGATATTAATTCTTCCACGTCGTTTACCTCCTCATTGAATTATTAATTAAACAACAAGCTTCTCATTATTTACGGTTGAATTTTGGTTACGACCATAATTATAGACTATTCTGATATTTTTGAATAGAAACCTAAAATACTATTTTATTAGATAATCAACTTAATAAAATCTTTTTTATATAATCATAAAGAAGGATTTTCTTTTTTAAACAAAAAAGAGGTGCCCCTTAAAAGATTTACTTTTGGGACAACCACTTTATTCTTTTTATTCATATCTAAGCGCTTGAATAGGATCAAGCTTTGATGCCTTATTTGCTGGAAAAACACCAAATACAATTCCAACTAATAAAGAAAATACAAACGATAACAACATAACCGGAACAGAATATGCAATTGCTGTTCCTGTCATTATAGTAAATATTTTGGCACTTATTACACCTATTACAACGCCTATAATTCCACCAAGTGAACTTAATACCATTGATTCAATGAGAAATTGAAGTAGAATACTTCCGCGCTTTGCGCCAATTGCTTTTCTTATACCGATTTCTTTTGTACGTTCAGAAACCGATACAAGCATAATATTCATTATACCAATACCACCAACAATAAGTGAGATTGCAGCACTTCCGCCTAGCATTAATGTCATCGTTTTATTAACGGATGAAGCAGTTTCCATTAAATCCTCTGGACTCGAAACGCTATAGCTATCTTCATCTCCAATAATCGTAAACATCTTTTGTTCAATTCTACGTAATGTAAAATTAATCATATTTTCATTTTCTACTTTTACATAGACAGATCCAATTGAAGTAGTAGATGCCAAGCGCTGAGCTGTACTAAGCGGAACAAAAATCGTACTGTCCCCACTTGAACCTAATGAACTACCAACTGATTGAAGTACCCCAACAACTCTAAATGATGTTCCATTTACTTTAACGTATTGACCAACTGGATTTCCAAAACCGAATAATGTTCGTGCTGTGCTTGAACCTAGTACTGCTATTTTTGAGTGATTATCATTATCCAAATCTGCAATAAATCGCCCTGATTGCAGCTCCAAATCACGAACTTTTAAATAAGGTGAAGTTGTTCCTGTCACTGACACTTGTGCGTTCGTTTGTCCGTTTTTTACAGTTACTCTTCCAGAAACAGTTGGAGCTATTGCTTCTACACCACTAACGTCCTTAAGTTGATTAGCATCATCTTCTTTAAATGTTACATCTGAGCCTGTCACACTTACTGTTAATACATTTGTACCTAAGCTTCCTATTTGATCTTGCACTTCTTTCGTTGATCCCTGTCCAATCGCAACCATCACAATAACGGAGGATACACCGATAATAATACCTAGCATCGTTAGGAACGCTCTTACTTTATTTCCTTTAATGCTCTTAAGCGCCATTCTCAGTGTCTGCAAACCATTCACCACCATTCTCGTATAGCTGGCCATCATGTATTCGTACAACACGATTTGCCTGTTTTGCAACATCTAAATCATGTGTAATTAGAATAATCGTATGTCCTTGCTCATTTAACAAATTCATAATCTCCAAAATTTCCTTACTTGTTTTACTATCAAGAGCACCAGTCGGTTCATCTGCTAGTAAAATAGGAGGGCTTCCAGCAAGGGCACGCGCGATTGCGACACGCTGCTGCTGCCCCCCTGATAATTGTGTAGGTAAATGATTCGCTCGATCGACTAATCCTACTTTTTTTAACGCCGAAAGAGCAATTTCTCTTCTTTCAGCCGTCTTCATCCCTCTATAAATAAGAGGAAGTTCTACATTTTCTACTGCAGTTAACTTTGGTATAAGATTAAAATTTTGAAAAATAAATCCAATTTTTTCATTCCGTATAGTCGCTAGTTGTGAGCTCTTCATTTGCCCTACATCTTCATTATCAATCAAATATCTCCCAGAATCTGGACGGTCTAAGCATCCGATCATGTTCATAAATGTTGACTTCCCCGAACCTGATGGACCGATCACTGAAATAAAATCACCCTTTTGGATATCAAGAGATACACTCTGAAGAGCCATTACCGTTTCTCCGCCAAGTTCATACATTTTCGTCATGTTTTTAATTTGAATAATCGGCTCAAAGTTAGTCATCATTTACCTCCTTGTCCGCCACCATTTTGATTTCTTTCAAAATTTCTTCCTCCGAAACCACCGCCAGAGAAGCCACCACCTTGGAATCCTCCACCTTGCATCATAAATCCACCAGAATTACTTCTAGATTGAACGCTCGGAATTTCAATAGACTCTCCTTCACTTAATCCACTTGTAATTTCTACATTCGTATCATTTGAAATACCAGTTTTTACTGTAACTTTCTTTGTAGATTGTCCAGAATCATCCGTAGATGAAGGAACTAGTACATATTTTTCATTTCCATTTTTATACACTGCTTCTACTGGAACAAATAGCGCGTCTGCTTTACTTTGTATTAAAATACTTGCTTCCGTTGACATACCAATTTTCAAACCTTTTGGATTTTTAATTTTTACAGTTACATCAAATGTCGAAACACCATTTGTCGATGTACCTTCATTTGCTACTTTCGTTACAATCCCATCGAATGTTTCACCTTCAAAAGCACTTGCTGTTATTTTTACTGATTGTCCAACTTTTACCTTAGTGATATCTAATTCATCAACACTGATTGTTGTTTCCAAAGAACTGTAATTTGTTATATGCGCCACTGTCGTAGAACTTTGTACAGAATCTCCACTATTAACAGCAAGACTAGTAATCGTACCAGCAACTGGTGCTTGTAAAATACTACCATCTGTAAATTTCACAAGTGTTGCACCTGCTTTTACAACTGAACCTTCCTTCACATTTACAGTATCCGCTATTAAACTACTACCTCCAGTATTTCCCGTACTAGAATTATTTGAGGAACTGCCACTATCTTCTCTTGTAATTGGTAATGTAACTCCATCTTCATCTTCCATACGAATTAGTACTTTTCCTTGCGATGCTCCGCTACCGCTACTTACATAAACCTTTGTAATTTCTCCATCTTTTGGAGCCGTAACAACATCACCATTTTTAAAAGTCACAAGTGTATCACCTTTACCCACTGATTCTCCAGATGAAGCACTAACACTATCCACAACAAGAATTGTATTTGCCGCAGTAACATCTTCGTCAGTATTTGCAGTTACCGAACCCGATCCAGTAACAGCTACTTCTAACTTTCCTTTTTGTGCCGTAATTGTTTGTGCTGTAGCCATCACGTTTTGGGCTTGATTTGCTTGACTCTTACTATATATGAACCAACCACTTCCTCCTCCAACAGCAACAACAATAACTGAAATAATAACCCACTTTTTCAATTTTCTTTTCTCCTCTCCAACATTGAGATTGATCTGAATAGATACCCGATTATTCTTCATTGAGGTACATACGTTTTCGGAATTTCACATATCCTTAAGAACCTCTACTATCTTGTAACCATTTTAAGAAAATCAGGACTTTTCTTTCGTTTATACACCAAACTTACTCTACTATTAGTCGTTTGCATTAGAGCTTGTTTTATCTATTTTTTTACTCCTCCTAATTTCTTTTGATAAGCTCATTTTGGATTGTGTACCTTAAATTTCCCTTAACAAAAATCAATGCTTTTTAATGGGGAGAGGATATAAGTCGTATTGAAAGCAATGAAAACTCTTAATTTACGCATAAATAAATAACCACCTTCTATGTTTTTGAAAGAGAACACATTCTGTCTTTAGTTCTCTATTTTATGATTTAGACCGAGGGTTAGAAAGTATATTAATATAATAAAAATAATTTTAATTTAATTACTTATTTAAAAGATTAATTTTAAAAAAGAGAATATACAAAAAGGCATTGCTCTTGAGCAACGCCTTTTTCACATACTATCATCTTTTAACAATTAGCATGTTATTTTAATTTCTATCTAAAAAAAATTTTAAATACATTCTTTATAATAGCTTTTAATAGCTCCATCTTTTCTTTTGAATCTATGACTTCAAATGGAACATATATTTCATGCTTTTTAAGGAGGAAATTTCTCATTTCTTTAATTTCAAAATTTAAAATTTGTTGTACTTCTTTTTGAATAGACTTCCCTCTACTAGATTCTGGATTTCCTGGATCTACATGCAGAATTAAGCAATGGTATTTTTTTTCTCCATTTAGAGTCGCAAATTTAGTAGACGCGCCACTAAAGGTAATAGGTTTATACCCTAACGACAGACTCTTTGCCGCCATTGTACATTTCATTGGACCTAAACCGTTTAAATATTTATGAAGTTCACTAAAAACGATTAATTCATTCATTCATTCTTATTTTTCTCCTTCTAAACTGTTAATCTCTAAATAATCTCCTTCTTGAACTAAAGTATAAGAAACCACAAGTTGATCTCGTACATTTTTCCATACCCTATCAGTCACTTTAAATTCCTTACTTTGTCGCTGGAATAGATACATTTCTTCATGCATTACGAGTTCTTTAGTAAAGTAGTTTCGTATAAATAATAAATACATTATCCCTTACCAACACAGGCGTCCTTGTCTCATGCAAAAAAAGCGGATGAATCATATCACCCACTTTACATTATGAATTTAGTTCTTCCTTCAATCTCGATATATAGTCTTTTATCATTCTTGAACAATCCCTATTACTAGACATAATCCATACATATTGAAGATTTACAGCATCATAATCTACAATATCCAACATTATAATGTCATCATTCAAATTGTAATTTACCCCGTTGAAGGCTGGAACAAATGATACGCCTAAGTTTTCTTCAATCGCTTTTTTTAATGTATCAGTATTCGTAGTGGTAAATAACTCATTCATTTTGCCAAACTCCCTATAGAAAAGTTTTTTAAACCAATGAATGAATTCTCCATCATAAGTAATTAGTGTTTCGTTTATAATTTGTTGTGGTGTAACAAATGATTTTTTCGCTAATGGAGAGTTTTTATTTACCATTAATTTCATTTTTGCTTCAAATAAATTATGGTAAACTAGGCGATCATCATCTTCTAGTAAATGCTTAATAAATGGCAAAACACCGATATCACTTCGATCTTCTAAAATATCTTCAATAATATCTTGACCAGGCTTTTGAAAAATCTCGATAGTAATTTTAGGATAAACATTTCTAATAGTTGATATTGGGTTTAAAAGTACGGCAAAAAATCCTGGAGTCGTAGATATTTTCAATTTATCGTTTACTTTATTATTAATTAATTGTGCTTTTTCAATTAGTTCTTGATATTTACTAAATACCTCTATCGCAATCGAAACAAGCTCTTCTCCATCATGCGTAAGTATGGCACTATGGCCTCTACCTCTGGAACGCTCGAACAATTTGACATTTAATTTCTTTTCGATACTATCAATCGATTGACTAATAGCGGATTGACTCACAAAGAGATTTTGTGAAGCAATCGAGAAGGATCCCGTTTTGGCGACTTCGACTAGATATTCCAATTTTTCGATGTTCATAATCTTCTCCTTCTAACAACGTTATTAGTATACTACAAACTATATTTTCTTTATTATTTTTTTTACAATTATTTTAAATATAATGAAAAGCCTGTTCTCAAGTATTGAGAACAGACTTACAGTGTGAAGACAAATTCTGAATTTTTTTCCAGAGCTTTCTAATTTGTAATCTCAATTGACTTTTAACTGATTCTAAATTAACACCTTTATACTTTTTAACTGCTATAGATAGTGCTACAACCTGAATATTAAAAAATGGAGTAACCTGAACAGCAGAAGCTATCCAGGTTACCAATTAAATTAATTATCTAGACCTAATTGTTTAATAATGCTTTCTAACGTTTGACCTTTGTACGTTTTCTTAGCTTTTGGATTTGGATTTGGATTTGTTGGGTTACCAAGTCCGTAGTTGTAGTACACATAAGCAAAGTCATTAACGTCAACTGTTCCGTCGCCGTTAATATCTGCACTACGTTTATTTGTTCCCCAATACGTTTGGATCGCCAGTGCGTCCATTATGTCGATTACATTATCTTTATTAACGTCTCCTGCTGTAGCTGTATAAACATCTGAACCAATGTAACCAGATACACCATACTCTTCACCATCTAAATTTCCGTACATTCCATGGAAATCAGTGTATGTTGTAAAGTGTCCAGGGACATCAAACACAATTGACATATCATCATGAGTAATTGGTAAACCATTTACATAGAACTGACCATTCTTAGCGATTGTGCCATTATACGTTTTTCCATCTTTATCTTGAACGTACGCTTTTATTCCTGCTGTTGTATAATCTTTAGTTGTAGTACTATCGAACTGACCATTCTTAAATAATCCTTGAGCATATACATAACCACCTAAAGCAGCGAACTTCGGTAAAATCACGATTCTAGGGAATGTTCCCCAAGGTTGAGTTACACCACCATTAACGTCTGTGATTTTTGTAGAATTAAGAAGTAAACTTGAACCTAGAGTAGGTTTTTGAATATCTTGAATTTTAACTGCTACATCAACCATTGGGATGTCACCTGTTACTTCTTTAGAACCATCAAACGTAACTGTTGCTTTTACTGTAACTACTGGACCATTAACAGTATTAGCAGTAGTATTTGTTGTTGTTAAAACTCCACCTAAAGCCTCAGCTGCAGGATTTAATTTAACGCTTTCAATGCTTGTATCAACCGAATTAGCAGAAAAAGTATAAACAGCTGATTTTACTTTTGTTACATTATAAGCAGTTAGTGTAGTTGATCTTGTATCTCAAACATGTGTAATCATTTGTTTATGTCTAGTCGGACCTTGTGGCATACCATATACATATGAATAAGTATCTTCAACAAGGTAGTACATTTCTTGAGCATTTGCATTCGTTCCTTGGTCACCACCAACAAATAGCACTTGTGTAACTGGTGAGTTTGTCTGAACCGCAACGCTGTCTGACCCATTTCCGTTTTCATCTAATGTTAGTTTTCCATTGATTGAATTACTGTTCCAAGCATAAGGGATACCTACTGTACCTTGATTAATGTTGATACCAGCTGCTCTCATTTGATCAACCATTTGATCATGGATAGAAGCTGTAACAGGAATTGATGTTGTACCTTTCTTGTATTCAACGAAAGGACTTCCTTCTTTTTCCCCTTGTACTTTCATTTCAAACTTATCAGGAGCAGTATTATCAATGAACAGATCTTGGGCATTCACAAATTCTTGACCATCATCATTTACACCAACAAGTTTTAGTTTGTAATGACCTTCTCTTGGTAATGTTGCAACTTTGTTGATCGTTTTGTGTTCTTTATCAGCAAACGGATAGATAAACCCTGAGAACGGAACGAAGAAATATGTTTTACCTTCTTGGTAACCCATTCCATCAAACGTATTTGCAATACCTAAATCTTCACCTGTTTTTGCATCAGAAAGAACTACTTTTACATATCTCATGTGAGAATTCAGTGTCATTGTTGCAGATAAAGATGGACTCATAATCGGACTCGTTAATTGATTTCGGTCATTCGTGAGTGAGTTACGAGAAAGAGTAAAGTCTTTAATTCCTTCTTCAACGAAATGAACTCCGAATGGAACACGATATGTTTCAGTTGAGTCGTTATGGTTTGTGTAAGTTACATAACCTTCATAGATACCCTTTTCAGCAGCTTTCGGAATTGTTAAAATTGCATTCTTAGTCACTTTGCCATATGCAGGTACTTTGAATGAAGGATCTAAGGAAACTGATACACCGTTTTTCACTGCGTCTTTTGAACCTCTTACATCTGTTTGATACGTAACTTTCACATCAAACGTTTTTGGTGTAAGGCTATTGTTCTCGATTGTCATTGCACGAGTGTTCACTAAATCTTTGCCAGTGTATGCTACATTACCGAAACTTAATGCACTTGTTGTTTCTTTGATATCTTGTGTTTCTCCGTTAATCACGATTGGCGTTTTATCTTTTACTTTGATTTCTACAGAAGAATGTAAAGCTCGGTACGGGTCAACTCGTCCTGCACCAACTTCGTAAACAGAGTAAGTGTTACTTAATGGATCAGCTGTATTCATTAGTAAAGCTTTGATATCTTCTGGTTGTAGATTGTGGTTCTCTTGTTTTAATAATGCTGCAACACCTGCTACAAACGGAGTTGCCATTGATGTTCCTGACATATGATCATATGCATGGGTATAATCAGTCGGATTAGTTGGACTATGAACATATCCAGGAACAGTTGATAACACACTTACACCTGGTGCAGTGACTTCTGGTTTAATATCATAAGTTACTCGAGATGGTCCACGTGAACTGAATGATGCTAACTCATCACCTTTTGTTGTAATTGAACTTAAATCGCTAAAAGTGAATGTTGTTTTACCACTTGCGATTTGTTGTTTTAATGCAGTGCCATCTGCCATTGTTAAGTTAAATGAAGGGATGAAGTCTTGACCTTCTGCTAAATAGAAAGGCATTACACCATCAACGTTGTTGTACACAAGTATTGCAGCAGCGCCACGTAGTTTTGCTTGTAAAATTTTATCATTAATTGTATTTGAACCACGTTGAACTAATACCACTTTTCCATCTACTCGAGTATTTGCACCCCAGTAATCCCAAGATTGGCCTAAATTCACGTTTACTATTGGGAATGATTTAGATTTTAAGCTATTTAAATCATCGTCAAATCCTTTTGCTAATAACTGCATTCCATAGCTCGCAGTATCGTCGTTACCTTTCATTGTTGGGATCGTTGTTGGCACATCACTTGCACCAACTGATAATGCTAAAGCAGCATTCCCAGGATTTCCTACAGTGTACATTGCATCTCCAGAGTTACCTGCAGCAACAATAGATGTTACACCGCTTAGTACTGCATAGTTAAGTGCGATACTTTCAGGGCTTAATGGATCATTGTAAGGTGCACCTAATGATAGATTGATAACATCCATTCCATCTGTAATAGCTCTATCGATACCAGCAATGATATCATCCGTTGTTCCTGAACCACCTGGACCAAGTACACGATATGAATAAATACTCGCGTCGGGAGCAACACCTGTCGTTGAATAGTTACTGTCAGCTTTTCCACGACCTCCGATTGTACCAGCTACGTGGGTACCATGTTCAGTGTAGTAAGATTCAGCACCACCACCATTGATACTTGGTTTGCCAGCTTTTACCCAATCAGCATAAGTTGTTTCCATTGGGTCATTATCATTGTTAACGAAATCATAACCGCCTTTGTAAGCGTCTTTTAAGTCTGGGTGGTTATAGTCAATCCCTGTATCAAGAATACCTACTTTAATTCCTGCACCAGTGAAACCTTCTTTGTGTAATTGGTCAATTTTAAGATAAGAACGTTCTGCTGCCATTCCATGTGTATCTACTCCAGTAGAAGCGGTTTGTGTATCTGCTCCAGAAGCGATTTGTGAATCAGGCACTTTAGGATCATTTAATTGAATAGTTTGGTTACTATAGATTGCTTTAACTGCTCCTGATTTTACTAACTCTTTTAGTTTGTTTGCAGGAACTTGTAGTGATACACCATTGAATCCAGTTTTGAATGTACGATTGACTCTGTACGTTCCATCTGACTTTGTTTGGAATGCATTGTCTAAATCAGTTTCAAATGTTGCATGATCTGAATCTACATCACTTTGTGCTGTTGTAGAAGATAGAGATTGTCCGTTTGCTGCTGCTTCAAGTAAAGCAACTTTCTTCGGTTTGCTTTTGAACTCTACGATAACTGACACAGGTTTTGAACTATCTAAATTCACGTCGTCAGATAACTGAAGTCCTTGTGCATTGAACTTATCAATATTCTCAAGAGCTTGACGTTGTTCTGCAGTTAGATTCAATTTGCTTTCTTCGTTAGTGTTAGCGTCACTATTAGTGGTTGTGTTAAGTTTTGCTACAGCTTCATCTAATTTTGTTGGGCTTTGTGCAAATACGTTAACCATTTGTGATTGTGAAAATACGATACTAGTAGTTAGCGCGCCAACTAGTAATTTAGTTTGCTTTTTCTTCATTCCCCAGTTCTCCCCATTTATTTAATTTTTTTGTAAGATGACTAATTGCTATAACTCTTTCGTTACGAACCAACACTTTCCCATGGATTATCTTGGTTCGTATAAACGATATATCCTTCATAAATACCTGGATAGGTTAATGACATCTGCTCCATATTAAAAATTGCTTTTTCGATTCCCATTTATCCAGTCCTCCAGAAAACAAAATTTAATATTTTGATAGAATTTAATCAGGTTCCGATGTGTTCTAGCTGAAATTTACTGAACTGATAATCTATCAAATTTCGACCTCATTCGAGCTCCTTCCCCATTTACTATTATCAGTATACATTATCAGAATTTTCGAATATAATTAGAAATTTTGATAATAACGGTGAATTATAAGATTTTCTTATATTTCAGATGAAAAACTTATTTATTTATACAGAAAACTCGCCGATTGGTGAATACATAGGCGTTGTTTCACTTTAAATTCCTAAAATTGGAAAAATAAAAACCACCTAAAAATGAACTGCACCCCGATTGTTAGACACAGCTAACAATCAGGGTGCAGTTCATTACAGGTGGTTTTAGTCCTTTTCTGTTATCTCATTAATTACACTTTATTAATAACTTGTTTTGTTTCTTTTATATCCATTTTTTCCCATGGTGTTCCTAAAAACGGTAGTGTCCATCTATCTAATCCATACCATCCCGCAACTTTCCATCCTAATACTAACCAAGTAGCTAGAATAAACAAAAGGGGGTTAGTACTAAGCGTTCCAGCAAATAAATAGCTTACACTCATTAAACTACCAAAAAAAGCAGCAATTCCAGTTAGTAAACCTAAAATTAGTCCTAAACCTACAAGAACCTCACCATAAGCTATTAAATATGAAAAGAATTTTGCATTTGGTAATACTGTGTGCTTTAAAAAACTTGCATACCAACCCGTTACATCTGGATGAGGAACATTAGAATTAGCTTTAGCTAAAGCACCTTGAGTAAAGCCTTTTACTACAGCTCCAGCTTTTGCTCCAGTCCAAACATCTGAATTTATTTTATCCCATCCAGCTGAAAACCATTCGTACCCTAAGTAAATACGTATAACTAACCAAATCCAAGCAGATTTACTACTGTTAAATAAAAAATTAGAAACAGGATTATCAGAAACAACAACTTCATAGCTTCCAACATTTTTATTTTTCATTGCTTCTCGCCCTCCTGAGCGTTTTCTTATTTTATAATTTAGACATAGAAAAAAAGCACATCAAGTTTAATCAAATTTAAAAAGATTATTATTTAATGATAAATACTGGGCAATTCACCTTTTGTACTACATAATGACTGACACTGCCTAAAAACAACTCTTTTAAATTACTTAGACCACGACTACCCATCACAACAAGGTCAGCATTATTACTATTAATAAAATCCACAATCGTACAAGAAGGAATACCTTCCAAAACGAATGTTTCTGTACGATTAGGAAGTTCTTCCAGCTTTTTATTTACTTCATTAAGTGCTATTTTCGCTATCTCATATTCTGTTTGGCGTATCTCGTCTATATTCAACGTACCGTAATTAGTAACATCAACAGGTACATGAAATACTGTGATGACATTCAATTCGATACTTTTATTTTGTTTTGCTAATGTGATAGCCCTGTCCAATGCTTTTTTGCTTAATTCAGAATTATCATATGGAACTACTATTCTTGAACATACATTTAACATCCTTTTCTTCCTCCTAAATATATTATCTAAACACTTCGATATAGTCCCAATAGGATCATATAATTTAGATGTATTCACTAAAACTACATTAGATTTGTAAAAGTAGTTCGATTCTTAATATACTTAAATTCTAAAGAACAGTTTTAATAGGTATTAAATTGACCTATATAGAAATAATTTTTGAGGGAAAAGTTAGTACAAAAATGTTTAAAAATCCTAATATGTAAAAATTATCAGCTTCAATTAGAATGATCTTTCTAGTAATTTCAAAATCTTTGTAAATACATACATAAATAAAATAGCACTCTATTATCTAACAATTAATACTGGGCAAGTAGCTTTTTGCAATACATAATGACTGACACTGCCTAGAAAAATTTCCTTTAATGTATTTAAGCCACGACTTCCCATCACAACAAGATCACCGCCTTCTTGCTTAACAAAATCCACAATCGTTTCAGCAGGGTTTCCTTCCAATACATATGTTTTTGACTTGTTTGGCAGTGAATTTAACTTTTTCTCAATTTCAATAAGTATTTCATTGGCTGCTAAGAGTTCTGCCTTACGCATCACACGATAGTAAGAAACGGTATATGGTATATCAATAACCATAATAACAACCAATTCGATCCTTTTATCCTGTTTTGCTATACTCATTGCCGTTTCTAGTGCCTTTTTACCTAATTCAGAATGATCATATGCAACTATCATTTTCGAGCATACAGATAACATATAGTTCACCTCTTTCCAATAAATCTTATTCTTGCTTTGAATTTAATATCACTTTGTAATTATAAATTTGAATGAATTTCATAATTTTATTAAGTGAAAATTTCATTAGATTGTTTGAAGATTTTAATATAGCAAAAAAATAAAAAACACCATTCTAATCGAATGATGTCTTTTGATTAATCTTATTAGTGAGACTTAAAGATTTTTATTCATTTAGCGCACTTATATATCCTTTTTTGTATTAAAGAATCAAATATACTTCCGATGAATATTCTTCCCATCATAACTAAACAACACAGACTTATTCTCAATGTTCTTCTCCAAATGTACCCCTCTACCCCACAACTGATGAATATACGGCATTACCTTCTCAACATCTAATTCCATATTTTCATAGGAATGCTTCAAATAAAGCTCCCCATTTTTTAAATAATCACCTTCTTGAACAACGATGTATGGGAATCCGCTATTAACCCTACTAACAACAAGTTGATTTCTTACATTTTCCCATGCCTTATCCGTAACTATAGGAAAATAAAAGTCGATTTTCATAAATTTGAAAATCGACTTTTTAATTTATTTGATTTGAAACATTACAATTATAATATTAAAAGAAATAATTTCATATATACAACTAAATTATTCCGTGAATATTAAAGTTAATAAGCATAATAATAGACCAGCAATTGCATTAATTAAACAATTTTTTATCCATTTATTAACTGAATAATTGTTTCACGATCTGGAAGGGAAGAAATTGCACCTTTACTTGTTGTTGTAAGAGCTCCACTGGCATTTGCAAATGTAAGGAATTCTTGATAGTTTTTCTCAAATAATTCCACTAAATTAACCTGAGTTGCTTTCTTCTCAAGCAATTTGAATAAAATCCCCCCAATAAAAGCATCACCTGCACCAGTTGTATCTTGTACTTCAACTTTGAATCCTTTTGATTCAAAGTTTTTATCATTTAAGTAAAGCTCCGCACCCTTTGAACCTTTTGTATAAATAATAGCCTTTACCTCACCCCTAAATAAAGTAGAAATTGCTTCTTCTACATCTGTAATATCAGTTATGAATTCGAGTTCTTCATCAGAAATCTTTACAATATGACTCAGAGGAATAAAATCTAAAATAGTATTTTTACATGCCTCGGGGTTTTTCCAAAGAGGAAGACGTACATTTGGATCGAAGCTAACAATTCCACCTTTTGAAATAATTGATTTTATTGCTTTTATATGAGCTTGCTTCATCGGACTTTCAACTAAATCAACGGAACAGAAATGAAGAATATCGTTTTTTGTAAACCATTCATCTTTAACTTCTTCCTCAGTTAGTAATAGATCGGCAGAAGGATTTCTGTAAAATGAAAAGTCACGATCACCGTTTTCCTGAAGGGAAACAAAAGCTAAGCCAGTATTAGCATCAGTTGTTCTTAAAACTTTATCTGTCTTGACGCCAACGGCCGATAATTGATCACATATAAAGTCACCAAAAGCATCTTCTCCTATTTTTGTAATCATGGACGCGCTGCCACCGTACTTAGCTACTGCTGCAGCGACATTTGCAGGTGCGCCACCAGGTGCACGCTCAAAAGAAGTAACATCCTTTAAAGGTCTACCTTTCTGTAAAGGAATAAAATCAATTAATACTTCACCGATTGAATATAATTGTCCCACTTTTCCACCTCATCATTTTTAAAGTCTCTACTTTATCAGCATCAAATTTAACATGTTAAAATTTTAAAAAGTTAATAATCCCATTTCACTGCTTGAAGTTTAACACTTCCACGTGATGCAAAGAAACGAATTCCAGTGCTTTCTTCTTTAGGGAAAATCCTGCTCGTGATTACTTCTTCACCATCATTTATGAAAATCTCAACTGAAGAAACATCGACAAACATATGAATCTTAATTTTATCTTGTTTTAATTCCTGACTACATTTCCTAATCGTTCCAAAAGGAGAATCAATTGTTTGTCCAGAAAAAGTACGATCGAGTATAACCTTTTTCTCTATAACATCATAGGTCAAAATTGTTTTTTCTTTTTTACTTGTCCTAAATTCAATCCCAAATTCAGATGCATCTATATTTTTAAATTCACAAATCATCTCATATGATGTTCCATCGAAGCTGTTAAACGTCTTTGATTCGCTATTAATAATGTTTACTGTTTTAGCTTCCTGTTTACGAAGTGATTCAAGCTCTCTCACTGGCCGTTGAATTAACTTCCCGTTTTGAATTGACAATTCTCGTGGAATTGTTAAACAATGCGCCCATCCATTTTGATCTGTAGGATACACAATTTCAGGTAAACCCATCCAACCTACTAAAATACGACGTCCAGATGAATCAATTGTAGTTTGAGGTGCATAAAAATCAAAGCCACGATCAAGCTCTATAAATTCTCCATGTTCCATAACTTTTTGCAGTAGATCTAATTTTTTACCTAGCACATATCCAGACTGATAAATATTCTGATACTTGTCTCCTTCTGGTTCTATACCTTGAGGTGAAAAAATGAGTACTCCTTGATTTTGTAATTCGAAGTAATCAGGGCACTCCCACATGTATCCAAATGAATCCATTTTTGTCCTAATTTCCCCTTCAAATGTCCATTTAAACAAATCTGGTGAACTATATAAAACTACACAGCCAGTTTTATTACTTCTTTGTGCTCCAATAATTGCATAAAACAATTCTCCTACCTTCCATACTTTTGGATCACGAAAATGATCTGTGTATCCATGTGGTACGTCAGAGATTACAGGGGTATCTAGTTTTGTAATCCCCCCCTTTTTACCCATTATAGCAATGCATTGATAAGGATGTCTTACCCAATGTTCATCACGTGTATTTCCTGTATATAATAAATACAAATTATTCTTATGTTCTATTGCAGACCCTGAGTATGCTCCATGACTATCGTAGTAGTTATTCGGCTTTACTCCAATTCCAACGTTTTCCCAATGTACAAGGTCCTTTGATTTAACATGATACCAATATTTTAATCCATGCACAGCACCAAGTGGAAACCACTGATAAAACAAATGGTATTCCTCATTAAAATACGAGAATCCATTCGGATCATTTAAAAGCCCTGTGTTTGGTTGAATATGAAAAGATTGCCTCCATGGACAATTATCTACTTTAGATTTTAGTACAGCCAATTCTTCATTACTAACTTCTTCTAACTGGCGGTAAAGTAGTTCTTTTGTCCACTCCATTTTTTTCACTCCTTTAAATTAATAGAGGGGAAAATTTAAATTCCCCCTCTTCTTTCGAAGCACTTACGAATAAATTGCTTTTTCGGATGACATTTTAGTAGCAGTTATTCTTTCATCTCTTTTTGCTAGTACCAGTGTTACAATAAATGCTATCGAAAAAGATATCACCATTCCAACAATATACGGAATAATGCTTGTAGGTTTTATCGAAATAATACCAGGGATACCAGCTGCTCCGAGCGCAACTGCTTTTACTTTATATAACGTTACAAATGAAGAACCAGCAGACGATCCAATTATTGCACCTATAAATGGATACCTTAATTTTAAATTAATTCCAAACATTGCAGGCTCAGTAATTCCTAAAAGTGCTGAGATACCACTAGCCGAGGCAGTACTTTTAACTTTTTTATCTCTTGTGGTAAGAAAAATGGCAATTGTTGCTGCACCCTGTGCTACATTAGACATTGCTGCAATTGGAAATATGAATGATCCTCCTGTTTTACCAATATCAGCTAATAATTGTGTTTCTACTGCAATAAAACTGTGATGCATTCCAGTTATAACTATTGGTGCATAGATAAGGCCAACTATGGCTCCACCAATAAATCCAGTTGTATCGTATAACCATATTAAACCATCCGTTAATAAGTTACCTGCTGTGCGTGTAAATGGTCCAACTACCGTGAAAGTTATAATACCTGTAATAAAAATAGTAAGTAATGGAGTTAATAGATTGTCTATTGCTGAAGGAATTACTCTTCGCAAGTTTATTTCTATTTTAGCAAGAATAAAAGATGAAACGAGAACTGGTAATATACTACCTTGATACCCTACCTTTTCAATCTCGAAACCAAAAATCTTCCATACCGGAATATCATTTTTTATTAATGCCGCACCATAACCGTATCCATTTAGTAAGTCCGGATGAACCATTAACATCCCAAGTACCGCACCTAGATAGGGATTTCCTCCAAAACGTTGCGTTGCTGAAAAACCAATTAATATTGGAAGGAATACGAATGCTGCATTAGCGAACGTATTAATAAGTGAAGCTAAATCTGCAAGTGCAGGATTAGCTTCCACCAATGACTTACCCTCAATAATTAAATTCTGTGCCGTCAACACATTGTTAATCCCCATTAGTAAGCCTCCAGCGACAATGGCTGGGATAATTGGAACAAAAATATCTGAAAGCATTTTCACAAAACGTTGAAGTATATTCATTTTCTTTGTACCAGCATCTTTTACATCTTTAGTTGACATTTCTGAAATGCCAGCTAACTTTGCAAGCTCTTTATATACTTCATTTACTATACCCGCACCAAATATTATTTGATACTGTCCACCCGTAGAAAACGTCCCTTTCACTTCTTCTAGTTCATCTAATTTTTTTTGATCAATAATTTCTTCATCTTTTAATACTAGTCTTAGACGTGTTGAACAATGAGCCGCGGCAGTTATGTTCTCTTTTCCACCTATTGCTTCGAATGTCTCTTCTGCAATCTTTTTAAAATCCATAATAAATACCTCCTTTTTTTCATTGGAACCGGTTCCGAAATACATTAAAAAAACAAAACACCTGGTTTGATACTCAAAAGGAACCGGTTTCAAAATAAATCATATTTTTTGGAACCGGTTTCAACTTGATTATAAAATATTAACAATTCGATTGTCAACGCTTTCTCTTTCGATTAATTTAAATTTCGAATGTGTAACTTTATTGACATCTTCCCCATTAACTAATTTAACTATATTCCTAGCGGCCACTTGACCTGCATCTTTATAAAAATACTTAATAGTGGTTAATCCTGGATGAATCACCTCTGTAACATCGTATCCACCAAATCCTGTAATTGATAAGTCTTCGGGAATCCTTAACCCTTTTAAAGATGCAGCTTTTAAAACTCCAAGTGCTATATTATCTGTTGCGCACACTATAATTGAAGGTTTATATTTTTCAATTATCAATGTGGCCTGTTTTAAAGCTTCCATCATGCTAAAACTTGTTTCATGGAATCTTACATTGCAATCTACTACTTCCTCTAAAGCTTTTTTAAATCCTTCTTTACGTCTAACACCTACAGCAATATCTTTTTCTGTAACACCTAGGAATGCAATGTTACGATGTCCCTTTGACAAAACATATTTACCCATCTCGTAACCAGATTCGTAATCTTGATGAATTAAACTATATATTTCGTGATGGAGTTGACCAACTAAGATGACAGGTATTTGTATTTTTTTAAACGCCTCTAAATGCGCATCTGTTATCTGTGTAGCCATCAAGATTATTCCAGCTACTTTTTGTCTTGCAAAGCCATAAATGCTTTCAAGCTCTCGGTCTAAATCCTGACTAGTATTTGATATAAGCATTTGACAATTTAAAGCCCTTAATTCCTCATCAATTCCAATTAATGTTTTAGCAGCCGCATATGAATCTAGACGAGGAATAACTGTGCCTATAATATTTGTTCTCTTTGCTTTGAGACTTTGTGCGAAAGTATTTGGAATATACCCAGTGTTTATAATAACATTTTCAATCTTTCTTTTTGTTTCTTCACTAACTGATCCTCCGTTAAGATAACGTGATACAGTGCTCTTAGCAACCCCAGCTAGTTTGGCAATATCAGAAATTGTCATTTCCTTCACTCCCATTAGTTGAATTTTTTCTCACAAGCATTTAACCTACCATTAGTAAATACAGAACAAACGTATGTGCTAAAAAAATTGTATTATATAATCTACTTTTTTTAAAGCTTAATTAATACTCACAAATTAAAATCAAGTATCGTTAGCCAATCCAATTATAAGTGAAAATTTAGGAGATATGACAAACTTGTCTATTATCACAATTTATACAGCAGTAGCAAAAATTGAAAAATCTGTCGTGCTACAATTGTTTTAACTTGTTAAATATTAATTATTGCTATTCCCAAAAACACATACTTCCCCATTATTCTTTACCAATAAGCTTACTTACCAACGTTATTTTGCCCAATTAATTAGATTAAAACAAATCTTGGATGGCTGTTTATATATTTTTTTAGATTTGTATTTTGTATTTTCATAGATTCTACAGTAATATTGTCGGGATTCCCAAAGGACGTTTCTTTCCATTCTTCTTTGGTATGTATACTCTTTTAACTGGTTGTGCTTGGTAAGTCTTTGCTTTCAACTTTTCAAGTAAAGACATGATATTTTCATGCAGGTTTGATTCATAGCTTTCTATTGATTCACCATCAATACCACCTGTTCCTTTATTCGCCTTAACTTGTTCAAAGCTTTGAGTTAATTTGCGGTCGAATAATAATTGACCATAAACACTGTGTAATTTAAATTTCCACTCTTGATTCATTACGTATTCCATGCCTTTCCTTGATGTTCATCCAAACGGTTTTACCTCGGTAACTTGATTGTTAACATTCCATCTTGTCCATGACTTGGAGTCATAGGTCGTTCCCCTTCCGTTCATTCGATGTTATGGTCATCAAACTACTTCTGTACTATGAGAATGTCTGACTTCTCTACCAGTTCATCATCACTTCGGATTTCCCTTATAGATTAGAACCCTGCCTGTTCGGTAAGGTAGAGACCTCACGGGGTCATCGCATTTTCCTTCAAGACATACCCTGCACCATCAAGTTATAAGCCACCTTTCCTCGTTCTGACTTCTAAAGAAAATGCCATTTTAGTGGGCTTCCTCACTCTTCGAAAAGTCGCTAACTTACTCCGCCCCCGTGCTTCACACTTCTTGCATTAGGGTCTATCTTTTCGTCTACGGGTCTCTCGATTTACCGCATCTCCTTCAGACAATACCTCACGATAATGCCCTAGATTAGACTTCTCGAGCTAGGTCAGTCTCCTCGAGGATGGATTTTCACCATCTGGAAGTCATTAATTTATCCTTCATTCAGTCGTCACACCGAGGTGTCGTCTCTGTCTAGATAAGCAAATGAAGGGCGCTGACTAAGTCAGCACCCTATGCGACTGCCCGTCGCACAAAAAGCCGCATATTAGCAGCTTGTGATCTTCAACTATTGCATGCGTTAGTTGAATAAGAATAGCTAATACATTTTACTTTTTCGATTTTAATATTATCGTTTCTTCTTTATTATCACCAAGTACTAAGCTTATCTTTGCTGTTTCATTTGACCGAGCATCTCTTATGCTATTGGTCCTGATTTCTATTTTTTTAGTATCAAATATCGGTTGACTCATTGTTTCTTTTAATTGAGTTGTGTTACCTGCAATGTTGAGAGTTAACTGATATGTATGAGCGTTAAATAAATCCATTCCCGATTTTTTATACTGAATTTGAAGAATATCTTTACCTGTGAGAGTTTTTTCACCGTGAATGTATAGTGCAGTATATTTGATATTCCAGTTATCATTTTCTCCTGTAAGAATAACTTTTTCCGTTTTATCTTGATTGGAACAACTACTTAAAATAATTACAACAAAAATTAATGCTAACCCTAATTTCTTCATCTTCTATCTCCTAATGTTTGTTTATTTACTTATACAGAGTAGTTACGATTAGTTACCATCTTTATTAGGATTAATTTCTACAATTAGGTCTATCATTCCTTCAATTTTAAAGTTGGGTTATTTTAGCCTTAATTTAATAGTATTAATAAGTTCATTTAAGTAAAAAGCATCTTAAATTAGTATAAATTAACACAAAAATATACGAATCCTTATGCAACTAAACTGCCATTTAGTTGAATAAGGTTAACTTACCAAAAAAGAATTTTATACTTTCTAATCCATTAAGAAAACCACCTAAAAAAGGTGGCTCTAAATATACTTCCGATGAATATTCTTTCCATCATAACTAAACAACACAGACTTATTCTCAATATTCGTCTCCAAATGAACCCCTCTACCCCACAACTGATGAATATACGGCATAACCTTCTCAACATACTTCACATCAAGTTCCATATTTTCATAGGAATGCTTCAAATAAAGCTCACCATTTTTTAAATAATCGCCCTCTTGAACAACAATATAAGGAAATCCGCCATTTACCCTACTAACAACAAGTTGATCTCTTACATTCTCCCAAGCTTTATCGGTAACCTTATACTCCTTACCTTGGCGCTGGAATAAATACATATCTTCTCGCATTACTAGTTCTTTAGTTAAGTAGTTTCGTATGAATGAGCTATCAGACTCTAACTCTCGCACTTCAAACATTTTTTCTCTTCCGCTGCCAGGTTTAACACCTAACTCACGCATTTCTTTTGTTGGATGATTGTATCGTTCTTCAATGTCTTCAAACATACGTAATCCTAAGTAATATGGATTAATGCTTGTTTTCGATGGCTGTACAACACCTGCGTTTAGTTTTGCGTATTCGATTGCTTCGTTTGAGTCGAGGTTCAGTTCGCGCATAATACGGATGTGCCAATAACTCGCCCAGCCTTGTTTCTCTCAAAGATCTTCTTTTTTCCAACAAAAAAATTTATTAGTATTAGTCCAGCAAACAAAGATTTTAACCAATCTGAAATCCAGAAAAAATGATTTTCCTTAATTTGTCAGTAGATGTTTTATATTTAGGGTTGAACAAAAAAGCAGTGGAATTGAGTTTCCACTGCTTTTCATATTTCATGCAGATTTTAATAGACCTTTACAGTTCTTGTTGCACTAATTAATCCTTTTGCATCCTTTACGGTTACATATAAATATGTACCGGCCTTTTGCTTTGGTATATTCACCTTAAATTCCCCATAGCTATTTGCTTTCGAAGTATAAACTTTTGTACTGATTTTTACTGAAGCAATTGCATACTTTTCCGTCTTCCCAGTAACTGTTGTTGAATAATACCTAACTGAACTCACCACCGGTATATTCGGTGCGACACGAGTAACTTTTAAGATGTTAGCATTACTAACTTTTCCAGCTACAGTTGCAGTTACATTAAATGATACCCCACTGTTTTGAATCGGTATCGACACTTTGAAATTCCCTACACTATCAGCCTTAGAAGTGTATGAATTTGTACCAATCTTAACTGTTACTACCGCATATTTTTCGGTTTTTCCAGTAACAGTTGCCGCTTTATTGTTGAGTGTGTTAACCACCGGGACATTCGGAGCAACTCTAGTAACCTGCATTTCTTTTGGTAAGCTTATATTACCTGCTGCATCTTTTGCAGTAATGCTCAATTTTACACCACTGTTTTGAGTAGATATCTGGACTGTGAACTTCCCGTAAGAGTCAGAAATGCTACTATATGATAATGTCCCCACTTTCACGGTAACCGTGGCTCCTTTTTCACTTACCCCTGTTACTGTAGTAGATTTGTTTGTTACCGTACTAACCACTGGAATATTTGGAGCAACTCTAGTAATCTGCATTTCCTTTGGTAAGCTTATATTACCTGCTGCATCTTTTGCAGTAATGCTCAATTTTACACCACTGTTTTGAGTAGATATCTTGACTGTGAACTTCCCATAAGAATCAGCAATGCCGCTATAGGATAATGTCCCCACTTTCACGGTAACCGTGGCTCCTTTTTCGCTTACCCCTGTTACTGTGGTAGATTTATTTGTTATCGTATTAACCACTGGAATATTTGGAGAAATTCTTGTAACCACCACATTTTTGGACTGACTTTGGTTCTGTGCAAGATCGGTTGAAGTAACAGAAATCGCTGTTCCACTATTTTGAATCGGGATCATAATGTTAAAAATACCATTTACATCAGCAATGGCGTTGTAAGTTTTATTACCTATAACAGCTTTAACAGTTGCTCCTACTTCCGTTTTTCCTGAGATTTTTCCATCTTTATTGGTAACAGGATTAACGATTGGTTCTGGCGGTGAAGTTTTATCAATCACCGTGGTAGTTACACTTGGACTTACATTATTTGCAGCGTCACTTGCAGTCACGTATAGAACTGTACCTGCTTTTTGCATTGCTATTGCAAAACTACCATCATTCTTTGCATAGCCATCAGAGACAATTTCTTCCCCATTTCTGATCGTGATCTTTGCCCCTGCTTCCGAGTTGCCGATGACTTCCTTTGATGCGTCAGTTAGTGGAAAATCAAAGGAAAGTTTTAACGAAGGTGCTGTCACATCCTTCACTGTTAATTGAATGATGTCACTCCTATTTTGATCTTGATCTTCTGCAAAAACTTTCATTATCGTGCCGGCTACTTGTGGTTGGAAATGTATTGAAAACATACCATCTAAAGCATAGGACGAACCAATGAGTGTTTCACCAGCAAACACTTTAATTATCAAGTTTTTGTCTGCATATCCACTAATACTAGTCGATTGATCAGTCATTTCAGTAGTTATAAGCTGTGGTGCGACTGGGAGTGCTCGGTGGATCACCGTAACAGTCTTAGCTTCACTCCTATTTCCGGACTCGTCTATAGCAATTACACGTACCTGTGAATCAGCCATTAATGTTTTAATTGCAATCGAAAAATAACCATTTTCATCTGTTACATCCTTACCGACTAATTCGCTACCAACCATCGCCACTACGGTGGATAATGGCTCGGCTGTACCTGTGATTGCTAGTTCAGTATCAGTCACTTCATTTACGCTAGGGACTTCTGGTGGCGTATTATCCATCACTGTCACTTTCGTCATTGGACCTGTTCTGTTGAAACTATCTCTTACTATTATCGATAAGACGGTTCCGCCTCGTTGGAGTTCGATTGGAACCTGAAAACTTCCATCCGGCAGTGAATTTCCCTCACCGATCTTCACATCATTATGGTAAATTTCCACAAGGCTGTCCGCATCAGTCATGCCATTAATAGATTGGTCATGATCGCTCACGCTTGTGACGAATACGCCCAATTCTCCTTTTGGGTAGCTATTTTCAAATGGTTTATATGTATTCGAAGAGATGTCTAACTTATCTCGATAATCGACAATTCCTTGGTTAATCTGACTGGAATCTGTCACACCCCAATAATTATTTTTCCCATCAAAGATTATCCCATTATATCCAGAGATTTTCACCTTTATTCGAGGGTAACCGAAGAAATTGTTTTCGTTAATAAAAATATTTGGATTTCCACCGTCAGGTTCTCTACTATTCAAGTTAATATCTGGAGCATAATGATCAATTGGATTGATAAAGGTGTTATTTTTTATCATCACTTTACCACTTCCATTATTAACATCTAGCGTTGCTTTTTGACTAAAAAAATTATGCTCGATCACAGAGTCCAAATTAGAGGACGAAAGAAAAATGGAACCGTTTCGATATTGGTTATGTCGTAGCGTAACATTTTTTTCATTGTGGTTACGAGGAAACCACCATTGTATGTAGTTTGATGAAAATGGTCGGCATACTCAATTTGAATCGTGCTGTTATTAAAATCAGTACCCTTTACATAAACATCTTGTAATAAAATGCGGTCTTGTTCCGTACCAACAGCCTGTAATTTACCTTTAACAGAGATCCATAACCCATTTTTTCCAATCAACTGTACACCAGGTTCTATGGTAAGCGTGACTCCCGGATAGATATCAATTATACCTGTTTGAATATAAGGGGATCCCTCTTTTGTTAATGTTCTGTTCTCGCTAATGACACCATAAATTTCGGTTCCGGTTGTCGTTTCAGCGAATTTTTTGGCTGGAAAAAGAGAAAAAAGCAAAAGTAAAACTATCAAAAGTTGGAAGTATTTTTTCATTGATTCGCTCCTTAATTTTTTAATTATATCTTAATTTTTATTGCTATCCTGTTCTTTTGCAAGATAAATTCACTTAAAATTCCAGAATATATACAAAAACTAGCGTTGGTCGACTATTTCACTGCCGTAGCTCAAATACCGAGAGTTTAAAATTTTAAATACCTAACAAAAAAATATAATCAGTATTCAAGCTGGCATCTTACCGAAAAAGAATTCTATACTTCTAAACATAAAAAAAACCACCTATAAAAGGTGGCTCAAATATACTTCCGATGAATATTCTTCCCATCATAACTAAACAAAACAGACTTATTCTCAATATTTGTCTCCAAATGAACCCCTCTACCCCACAATTGATGAATATAAGGCATTACCTTCTCCACATACTTCACGTCAAGTTCCATATGTTCATAGGAATGCTTCAGATAAAGCTCCCCATTTTTTAAATAATCGCCCTCTTGAACAACAATATAAGGGAATCCTCCATTTACTCGACTAACTACAAGTTGATCTCGTACATTTTCCCATGCCTTATCAGTAACTTTATACTCCTTGCCTTGTCGTTGGAATAGGTACATATCTTCACGCATGACAAGATCTTTCGTTAAGTAGTTTCGTATAAATGAACTATCAGACTCTAATTCTCTTACTTCAAACATTTTTTCTCTTCCGCTGCCAGGTTTAACGCCTAACTCTCTCATTTCTTTGCTTGGATTATTATATCGCTCTTCAATATCTTCAAACATTCTTAGTCCTAAGTAGTATGGATTAATACTTGTTTTTGATGGTTGAACTACTCCAGCATTTAGTTTTGCGTATTCGATTGCTTCGTTTGAATCAAGGTTTAGTTCACGCATGATGCGGATATGCCAATAACTTGCCCAGCCTTCCGTCTTCTAAAGATTTTAATTTCCCCACTTTCTAAAAAAGAATTGTACTTTAAACATTAGTTGATCAAACTTAGTAGACATTTTTCCTTCACCGAAATGTACAAAAACAGGATCCGAGTATGTAACTCCATATTCATGCTTTTGTATACTTTCTAAATAACTTGTAAGAGTAGTTTTTTCTAAGCGTTCTGAATATTGTTGGAATTCTTCTCTCCCTTCGTCTACACGCTCCAAATATTCTTGCTGATTTATAGTTTTCGATAAAAATGCTTTCTCATTTTCCATTATGTAAATTAATTCTTTTTGATTTATCTGAACGTAATACAATATATCTATATAAAATTTTATGAAATCTTTGAAGTCTTTTTCACTTTGTTTATTCTTAACTTGTTCGAACGCCTCTGTAAATCCTTTTTGTTGCTCACTATCTGAATCTCCAAATGCATTATTTAATTTCTTCACTTGTAAATCCATATCTAAAAAGCCCATATCATTAATTGCTATTGGAGATAAGTTATTGTATAGCTCTCCATTTTTAATTATTTCTTCTAAAGCGTCATTTGAAGGAAGTGAATCTATAGTAATATCTTCTAAAGTTATTTTATCTTTTTCTTTTAGTTTTAGTAGAATATTTCTAATTTGATCATTGTAAGTATCATTAATATTGTCTGCTTGGACTATTGCTAAATCTAATGCGCCTATTAAATTATTATTTTGATCTTTTTCATTAAAAGCCTCCTGTGTATATGTTGACAGCGTAAACCCTATAAATGTACTAATTAATCCAATCCATAATACAAAAAAAGGATTATCATTATCTACTACCTTCATATCCTGTAAATATTTTATTATAAAATGTACAATCATTAAAATTAGAAAAGTTGCAATAATAAAGATGGACGCAGAACTAATATGAAAAAGTGTAAAAGAAATATATACCGAAACCATTATCAAATGGGAAGTAGCCCATTTAATTAACCATTTTAAGTGAAAGAATATGTTGTTTAAATGGAAATTTAAATTCTCATTCTTAAATAAATATTTCAAAAATAAATGTATAACAACCACGTACCCTATTATTATTCCAAGAGATTCAAACGAATTCCATTTTCTAAAGTTTAATAAATTAACAAACAACAAATATATTAAAATGCTTGTATATATGTACATCTTGAATAAAAGGTTTTTTATTACTTCTGATATCAATTTGAAATCAAATTGGCGTACTGTATTATGTATATTTCTACTACATTTTTCAATCATCTGACCTAACATTACTTTCCCTACTTTACACAAAATTTTTATTTTAATTATCACTTAGCTAAAATTGCCTTCAGCAAAATTTAACTAGTTTAAATTAACAAATCTGGAATTTATTCCTACAATAGATAAATTATAACAAATTACATAATATTTTAAATATTAAATTTTTTCATAACAACAAAATAAAATCCCACCTTTAACGGGTGGGGGTTTATTTCTTCCAATTCAAAGAATAATGTATTAACATATTTTCATTTCTAACACTATTACAAGAACTACTTTATTATTAAAGGTTCTACTGCCACAAATCCTTTTGTTTTCTTAAAATCCATTTTGTGAGCAAAATTGTTCATGCTATCTGAACAATCAATCGCATCCATATTTAATGAATCGAGAGTTACTTGATCAAAGCATACCGAAAGAATACAGATACGTTCAGTATGCCCTGTAACTGAATTAGATACCGTATCATAAGCATGGACATATACTTCTTGTATCGGTAACAGTGCCAAACTATCTCTTGCTACACGTATGGCGGTGCTACATACATAGTCTTGTAAAATATCATAGTACTTTGTTTTTGTTAATGGTTTAATACTTAGTTTCCCAGTTTTTGTCAGCATTTTTTCTTCTTTTGGAACAACCTCTTTACCATTTACCTCAAATTCGACTTCGATTACTGTTGGACTTACAATTACTATTTCAAATTGACTACCGAATTCTAACAAATCATCAAATGGTTGCATTTCTTCAAAAACTTGTATGTACACATCTTCATCACCAGCTAGGATGTATTTTGCGGTTTGCTTCATGGATATTATTCGTTGACGGCTCTTTTCATCCTCTTGTCTAGCAATCTCGATTAATCGATCAAGTTCCGCTTCTTTCCTCTCAACTTTTTTAAACAGTTTTTCAAAGAATGATGCTTTAAACATTTGTCGGTTTTCCATTGCCTTTTTTTCATTTTGACCGATTCCAACTGGAACCATTTGGTCTGCAATACCATGCCAATCTATCACATCGTCTGCTTCAATATGAATAGAGTGGATACGATCAATGGTATTTTGATATGCTTCTACTTCCCACTTTGCTCGCTCAATTTCCTGTACTTTTTCAAGCTCCTTTTGTCTTCTAAGAATCTCGTTTCGCTTTTGATATGCACTTGATCGGCTACTTCCCTTTGATGAGGAAGTATAGGATAACCCTGTTCCTGGAATGCTTGCAGTAACCCGTCTTCCCGTACGACTGTTCACACTATAACGAAATCCCTTTACTCCAGCGCTCATCCCAATGCTTTTACTTCCAACATTTAAACGAACTCCTGGAGCGATTTTGATACTCTTTCGAAATCCGAAACCCATGCATTTCACTCCTATTTTTAGATTTTATTTTATTATACTTTAAGGAAGAAGACTTATTTCAGTCTGAATAAAAAAAATACTCAATCAATTAATATATTATTTTCCTTAACTCTTAAAAAGAAAAACCACCCATAAAAGGTGGTCTTAAATATACTTCCGATGAATATTTTTCCCATCATAACTAAACAACACAGACTTATTCTCAATATTCGTCTCCAAATGAACCCCTCTACCCCACAACTGATGAATATAAGGCATTACCTTCTCAACATACTTCACATCAAGTTCCATATGTTCATAGGAATGCTTCAAATAAAGCTCCCCATTTTTTAAGTAATCGCCCTCTTGAACAACGATATATGGGAATCCTCCATTTACCCGACTAACTACAAGTTGATCTCGTACATTTTCCCATGCCTTATCAGTAACTTTATACTCCTTACCTTGTCTTTGGAATAGATACATATCTTCACGCATGACAAGATCTTTAGTTAAATAGTTTCGTATAAATGAACTATCGGACTCTAATTCTCGTACTTCAAACATTTTTTCTCTTCCGCTGCCAGGTTTTACACCTAACTCTCTCATTTCTTTGCTTGGATTATTATATCGCTCTTCAATATCTTCAAACATTCTTAGTCCTAAGTAGTATGGATTAATACTTGTTTTTGATGGTTGAACTACTCCAGCATTTAGTTTTGCGTATTCGATTGCTTCGTTTGAATCAAGGTTTAGTTCACGCATGATGCGGATGTGCCAATAACTTGCCCAGCCTTGTTTCTCTCAAAGATCTTCTTTTTGACTAAGAATCTTCTATTAATTATTGAACATAATGACAGTTTAGTGAAACAAGGATTTAGAATAGTATTTATAGAAGTAATAGTGTTATTCACAAATTTTAGGGGGAGCTTTTTGAATAACAAGATTACTTTTATAATTTTAAAGATTTTAAGCTTAGTTTTCTGCCTGACCCCAGTCTTTATGAGTAGACTAAACATGTTTTCTGATATATCAAGGAAGACCCTTGAATCTCTATCTTTTTTGGGGTTAATTTTTCTAATTGTAGTTAATATCGTGGAATGGAAATTTAAAAGTAGAAAAACGAATCACGATTTTAAATGAAATCTTATTTCTTTAAAAAACAAAAATAACATTTATTCCAATTGCTATCATTATTGTCTTACTTAACACTTTTTTATTGAACTAACTCATACTTATGTTGAATAAGATCATTAGTCCAAATACAGCTTTCGTTATTCAACAAAATGGCAGGTTAGTTCAATAAAAAATCACATAATTATGGTAAAATATACCAAAGAGGTGATGGGAAATTATGAAAAAGAATTATACAGTTTTCTTTTTGTTATTGTTTGTTGCATCTATTGCTGGGGGTATGGCACTTAAAGATTATTTAGATTATTCAATGATTATAGGAGTTGGATTAGCTATGATATTTCTTTTTGCTTCAGTTTATTCTCTCGGAAAAAAGAATAGGGATAATAACTTTAATAACTAAATAGTTTATGCAATTAACGCAGTGCCTTAGTTGTATATCGGTAGGGGTTCATAATTTTACTAAATAGGGGTGAGAAAGTGGATAATATATCTTCATATTTTATCAGTTTATTAATTCCTTTTCTTATGGTTATTATTGGAGTTGTAAATAAAGTAAGGGCTCCCAAAAAAATCAATCATTTTTATGGTTATCGCACTTTTCGTTCTATGGCATCACAAAAAGCTTGGGATCATGCTCAAAAATTGTTAGGTTATTATTCCGTTAGATTTGGCATCTGTAATATTGCGATTGTGATATTACTTTTGTATCTTTTACCTTTTTCAGTGGATGTAGTTACGTTTATTAATATGGGGTTAAGTATAATTTTTTTATTTATTCCTATTTTCTTTATCGAAAAAAATTTAAAGAAAAACTTTCAGTAACATAACTTAGATTTTAAAAGTTCTTATTCAACTAAAGCATGCG
>NZ_FOMF01000014.1:0-91833 GCF_900112535.1 Bacillus sp. UNCCL81
CAATAAATCCTAATCAAATAGCCTTTACTTAGAGTAATCTAGCAGTTTTTATTAATCAGTTTGTAGTTCATTTAATATCGAACATTAAACTAAATTAGTCAAATGAATTTGTTTTTCTAAGAATAAGCTCATAATTTTTTAACTTCTGAAAAAAATGTCTAGTGTTATTGGAATCATAAAATTGCTCGAACATATTAACATTTAAAACCATTAAAAGATCATCCAGAAAAATGATAATTTCATCATTATTAAATGTTCATTTAATGTCCGTTTTCCCTATTGACCATTTTATATTTCAACACTCTGAAAAAAGACCCCTATCTAGTTGTAGGGGTCTTTAGTATTTGTTACTAATAAACTTGGATTTTAAATAATGCAAAATCATGTATGAGCTTACAACTAACCTTGCCGTGCTCCCATAAACGCTAATAAATTTGCCTTGAATTACTGAAATCTCGATATTGAATTGCATACGTTTCGAATATCGATCCCAACACCCAAGCAGTATGACTGTAAGGAAACCGATTTGTGGAGAAAACACCGGCTCATCAAATACCCCTGTAAACAAAATAATTGGTAGGCCGAGTAAAAAACTGTTAAAAAAACATTTTTTACTGCGCTCAAATAAGAATAGGTGAATGCATTTTACAATATTTATACTAATTAATGTTATAAAAGCCAATCCTCCTAATGTTCCGTATTCCGCAAACATACCTAGCAGTAAATTATGTGCATGGGGGATGAAGTGACCATATTGTATGACATATTCTTGACCGAATCCAATCGGAGTCACACCAAAGAAAGGGTGATTTTTCCATATGGTATATGCGTTTTTCCAAATGTCCAACCTTTTATGCCCTGCTTGAATAACCGAATCGGCCCTTGGCATTATATAGAGCAACCACTTCGAAAAGAATAGTCCGAAGATTGTACAAACAAAGAAAAAGATTCGATTAAGTCGGAAGATAAAAAGTAAATAAATCAGAATCATCGTCGCAAAGCCAGCTCTTGAACCCGTAAGATAAATTCCATAACTAAGTAATAGTTGGATCGGAAGCTGCCACGCTAAGCTAATATAATGTTTCCTTTCTAGACTAGAAAGTAGACTGGCAAAGAGAAAAGAAATAGCGATTAATAAAATAAAAACAGTAAAATTGGGATTATATGCACAACCAATTAGACGGTTAAAATTCTTAGGCTCCACTTCTCCGTAAAGCACTGTCCCCAATAAATAACCTACAATTTTAGGGAATAAGAACCATTTGGATATCCATCCAATCACACAGCTATATACGCCTCCAAAAATGATAATCATGCGAAATCTCTGAAATAATTGACCTTTCTCAGTTACTAAAATCCTACAATATATTCCCCAGTAACCAAGAATCATGATACTGACCAATAAAAATAATATATTTCTAAATAATAGGGCAGCACCAATAGTAGATATAAGTAGGCATAAGAAAAAGTACGAACTAAACGAATAAATAAACCGTTTATTAGTAAACCATTGAGTATAGAGTGTACGAAGCCCGATGATCAATAGCAAAGAAATACCTACTGGAGGTAAGAGAAAGCAGAGAAGTGCGCTTTTCTCCACTAACGAGAAATTTTTATAAAACTGTATAAACTTTTTCATTGTATACCCCTAGTTAAGTGACATAAATATCCTTAATCATATGGAGGATGTTGTCTTTTCATTTGTAAAATCAATTGTATTTTAGTTAAGTTGTCATCAGATTTAACAAACATATTTTAAATACATAGGTTTAAAATACCACAATAGTTTAGTAATTATGTTTTGAAATTGTAAATTGAGCTTAAACTTTTTTGCCAGACAAATTAATGTATAAATTATAGATTTATGCATCTTTTAAAAGAAAAATTGTTAGTAGCCGTTTTAAGAATGTGATATTTATTTGAACAAAAATACGAATTAATAATATGAAATTTTTTCCTTATGAATTTTAATGTTGAAATTTTATTTCAAAAATAGTTATAATATGTATGAAATTAAATTTAGTCATAAAAAATTACTTGAGGTGAAGCAAACATGCTTGAGAATTTAACAACCGAAACAAGAAATGAAAAAACAATGAATCTAGATGAAATGTCTATAGAAGAATTTTTAACCGTAATGAACGAAGAGGATGCTAAAGTTTCCGCTGCCGTTCGAAATGAGATTCCTAATATTTCTAAAGCTGTTGAAAAAATTGTAACTGCTTTCAAAAGTGGGGGTCGCTTGATTTATATTGGTGCAGGTACAAGTGGCCGCATAGGACTTTTAGACGCAGTTGAATGTCCTCCTACATTTGGAACAAGCCCAGAAGAGGTAGTAGGGTTAATAGCAGGTGGAGAAAAAGCTTTTATAAAAGCAGTTGAAGGTGCTGAGGATAGCGAAGAACTTGCAACCCACGATTTAAAGGAAATTAAGTTAAGTAAAAATGATATTGTAGTCGGAATTGCAGCAAGTGGTCGTACTCCTTATGTTATTGGTGGTTTAAAATATGCCAAAGAAATTGGTGCTGCGACTGTAGCGGTTAGTTGTAACAAGGGCTCAAAAATTGGTCAAGAGGCAGAAATAGCAATTGAAGTTGTTAATGGACCTGAAGTATTAACTGGTTCAACTAGATTAAAGGCAGGTACTTCTCAAAAGTTAGTATGCAATATGTTATCTACAGCATCAATGGTTGGTATTGGAAAAGTATACGGTAACCTAATGGTTGATGTTCAATCAACAAATGAAAAACTAGTTGAGCGTTCAAAGCGTATTGTAATGGAAGCAACTTCTTGTACGTATGAAATTGCAGAAGAGTATTTAACAAAGTCGAATCAAAGTCCAAAAGTAGCAATCGTTATGATTCTTACTGGATTTAGTTATGAGCAAGCAATTGAGCAATTGAAAAAATCTGAAGGATTTGTTCGAAAAGCAATACAAAAATAAAAATTGTTGGGGGAGTAGAAGATGGATAAATATCAAAGACTAGCTTCTGAAATCGCTGATGCAATCGGCGGTACTGATAATGTAGTGTCATATACAAACTGTATGACTAGACTTCGTGTTAATGTTGCTGATCGTAATTTAATCAATGAAGATCAGGTTAAAAAAATTAACGGGGTTTTGGGAACTGTTGATGATGAGACTTACCAAATCATTTTAGGTCCTGGTACAGTAACTAAAGTTGCAGAACAATTTGGTCATCTGAAAAACAGCTCATCAGGAAAACAAGGAACTTCTTCAGCTGCTTTAAAAGAAAAGGGCTCAGATCTTAAAGCTGAATTAAAAAAGAAAAATAACACACCTTTTAAAAATTTCTTACGAAAAGTCGGTAATATCTTTATTCCATTAATTCCAGCATTCGTTGGTGCAGGTTTAATTGCTGGTATTGCTTCGATTTTATCAAATAATATTACTGCTCAAAACCTAGATGCAGCAACTTGGTCACAATATGTTACAGTTTTAAATGTAATTAAAAACGCAATTTTTGCTTATTTAGCGATTTATGTTGGTATTAACGCAGCGAAGGAATTCGGGGCGACACCATCCCTTGGTGGAGTAATTGGTGGGGTAACGCTTTTAACAGGTATGCTTCCTGATCAACCAATTAAAAATATCTTTAATGGTGATCCATTAGCTCCAGGTCAAGGTGGTATTATTGGTGTACTACTTGCAGTCTATTTATTATCAGTTTTAGAAAAACAATTACGTAAAGTTATTCCAGATTCTTTAGATATTATAATTACACCAATGATTGCTTTATTAGTAGTAGGTTTGCTTACAATTTTCTTCATCATGCCTTTCGCAGGATTTATTTCTGATAATTTAATTGGCTCAATTAACTGGATTATTGCAAAAGGCGGTATTTTTGCAGGATTTATATTAGGTCTGGGATTCTTACCATTAGTAATGTTAGGTTTACATCAAGTATTAACACCAATTCATATCGAGTTAATTAATACAACTGGTGCTACAGAATTATTACCAATTCTTGCAATGGCAGGTGCTGGACAAGTTGGAGCAGCATTAGCATTATGGTTACGTTGCAAAAAGAATAAATCATTATCAAATATGATTAAAGGTGCTCTTCCAGTAGGTATTTTAGGTATTGGTGAACCATTAATTTATGGTGTTACATTACCTCTTGGTCGTCCGTTTATCACTGCATGTATCGGTGGTGGTATTGGAGGTGCAGTAATTGGAATGTTTGGTAATGTTGGAGCAATTGCAATTGGTCCTTCAGGCTTAGCGTTAGTTCCACTAATTGCACACGGAATGTGGCTAAAATATGTGATCGGATTACTTGCTGGTTATGCTGGTGGTTTCGTTCTAACATATTTATTCGGTACTCCAAAGGATGCAATGGCTGAACAAGAATAAATAATTAATAAAACCCGAATAATTAGACCTCTCGAGTCTACTATTCGGGTTTTTTATTTAATCTACATTAGAATCTATATACTGAACGATTCTTTCGCAAATTTCATGAGTGATTAAGGAATCATTTATTGAAGGGTCTGGCGTTTTATGCTGTTCTATACAGTCAAGAAAGTGATCAACAATTTGGTAAAAACCACGTTTATATAAGGTTGGTTCCCAATCACCAAATTTTGTAATATTAATTTCTTTATTGTGATAATGAGTGGTTTCAACTAAACTACTCACTACATATTTATTTTGTGGTGTCATATATTCAATCATTTCTTCCGTAACACCATTGTTTCTGTTCATTATTCCAATTGCCGTGCATCCCTCACCTATAAGATGAATGACTAGGTGTTCGAGCATATTATCTTTTTTTAAGAAATTGACTTTTAAATCAACTACATTAGTGGACATTAAATACCTCAGTGTATCCACCACATGGATAAAATCCTCTACAACAAATCTTCTAGTATATTCAGGAAAGTTAAATCTATTTTTTTGCATGATTATTAAGCTAGCCTTTCCATGCATAGTAAGCTCTTTTACTCTAGGGATAAATCGTCTATTAAATCCAACCATTGCTATTTTTCCTTGCTCTCTGGCTAGATTTACAATTTGTTCAGTTTCTTTGAAATTCATCGAAATAGGTTTATCAATATAAACGTTTATACCATTTAATAATAACTTCTTCGTTATCATAAAATGAGCCTCAGTAGCTGTACTAACAAATGCTGCATCAATATTCTTTTCTAACAATTCATCTACAGTATTAACAGTTTCACTGATTCGATATTTATTTGATAAATGGTCTAGTGTTTCATTACTTCTTGTACATAGCACCAACTCGATCTTTTCTTTTTCTGAAAGGACTGGTAGGTAGGCCTTCGTAGCTATATCTCCTAAACCGATTATTCCAATTCTCATATGCTAACACCTCACTTGTTATTAATTGAAACATAGAAAAGTGGTAAAGTAAGTAATTGTATGTAATTTTACTTAAAAAATTTTAGATACTCAAATTAAATATCTCGATTAAATCAAATAGTTTTTTTAATTTTCAAAAAACTATTTATTCATTTAAGCTTTTCCATTATAATAAGGTCTAAAGTTGATTATGATAATGACTTCCCATTCCATTTTTCCTTTCCACACTAAACTTAGCAATTGCCTCTTTTTGCAAATTTACTTTCAAAAAATTTCAAAGTTAATATTTATATTGAATGAATTATAAGCGTTTTCTAGTAGAGCGTTATTCATTAAATAGGCATCCTATTTGAGTACATGCCCTAAATTTTTTTGTTAATAACTAAAATATCAAACATACAAGAAAGAGCTGTCAGCATTAAAACTTAATATAAAATAAGATACATAAGCGGAGGGAAAAATTATGAGTACTTCACATTTTGCGTATTGGCCAAAAAGGGTATCTAAATCTTTAACTTTACCTGAGACAACACTTTATGATAATTTAGTCGTTTCGGCAAAAAGATATCCAAATAAAACCGCAATAGAGTATTATGGTGCTTCAAAAACGTATAAGCAGCTTCTTGAAGAGGTTGATTATCTAGCAGGGTATCTTGAGCATAGGTTAGAAATATCCCCTGGTGAACGTGTAATGCTTTATATGCAAAACTCACCTCAATATGTCATCGCCTTTTATGCAATATTAAGAGTAAGAGGAATTGTAGTACCAATTAACCCGATGAACACCACAGATGAACTTGAATTCTACATAAATGATTGTGAAATTAAAACCGCGATCATTGGCCAAGAACTATCCCCTCAAATTGAACCTTTACAAGCTACAACTGGATTAGAGAATTTAGTAGTTGCAGTTTACTCTGAATATTTACCAACCATTCCTTTAGTTTCCGATTTAACGGCTGAAATAACTGAGTCAAAGAAAATCTATCAAAACGAAAATCTATTTTATTGGGAGGATGCAATACAAACACAGCTTACCCCGTCACTATATGAAGGTAATTCAGAAGATGTTGCAGTTCTTCCATATACTTCAGGAACAACAGGTTTACCTAAAGGCTGTATACATACACATAAAACGGTACAAGCAAATGTAGTAGGATCTGCCGTTTGGATGAATATTTCTGCAAATGCCGTTAGTTTTTCAACTTTACCTCTATTCCATGTAACAGGAATGGTTCATGGAATGCATACACCGATTCTTACAGGTTCAAGTATGGTATTGCTAACAAGATGGAATCGATACCATGCGTGTAAACTAATTGAAAACTATCAATGTACCCACTGGGTAAATATTAGTACAATGCTGATCGACTTTTTAGCAAATCCAAATTTAAATACAGAAGATATCAAGTCTCTTGTAAATATTGCAGGTGGTGGAGCTCCACTTCCAGAAGCAGTAGGTGAGCAGCTATTCAAATTAACAGGTTTAAAGTTCGTAGAAGGGTATGGATTATCAGAAACAATTGCTCAGACACATTTTAATCCGCCAGATCGACCAAAACTTCAATGTCTAGGAATTCCATCTTTTGACGTAGACGCCAGAATTATCGAGCCGGTTACAATGAAACAGTTAGGTGTCGGCGAGGTTGGTGAGATTGTTGTTAATGGACCACAAGTTTTTAAAGGCTACTTTAACCGACCAGAAGAAACAAATGAAGCCTTTATTGAAATAGATGGTAAACTATTTTTCCGTACAGGAGATATCGGTCGGTTTGATGATGAAGGGTATTATTTTATCGTTGACCGTGTTAAGAGGATGATTAACGCTTCAGGCTTTAAAGTTTGGCCAACCGAAGTGGAGAACTTGCTATATAAACATCCGGCCATTCAACAAGCTTGTGTTGTTAGTAAGCCTGATGAAAAAAGGGGCGAAACAGTGAAGGCATATGTGATCCTAAATCCTATTTATTCAGGAAAAGTAAGTGAGGATGAAATTATCGATTGGTCTAAAGAGCATATGGCTAACTATAAATACCCAAGATATGTCGAGTTTATTGAAAAATTACCAACTACCGCAAGCGGGAAAATTTTATGGAGGACTCTTCAGGAAGCAGAATGGAGTAAAGTGGAACAAGTTAATGAGTGAGAAAAGTCAAAAGTACAGGGAAGGGATAAATAGTAACTAAATGAAAAGGGGAGCCTCAACATCAAATGTTTAGGTTCCTCTTTTTCGTGTTGATTTTTTGTTTGAACTATTTACCATTTTCCAAATAGTGCCCTTAAACTATCTGGTAGTTATTACTAGATAGGTGTTTTTAATATTCAGACTAATAATAAATATAGTATGATAATTTTTAAAGAAAGCCCTTACACCAACTTACTACTGAAAAGGTGATTACAATCGTCAAAATAAGATTACGGTTAAGAAAATTAAACACTTTACGAAATCAAATATTGGCTGTCTTCTTGATTGTTATGGTGATTGTTTTATCCATTGTATCTATTATGGTATATAACCAAGTTGGAACTTTAATGAAAGATACAACAGAGAAGCAAATCCAACAAACGGCTGTTGAAGCAAATGGAAGAATGGAAACTTTGTATAAACAAATTGACACTTTATCAAATCAATTAATGACCAATGAAACAGTTCAACAAATATTACTCGGATTGAAAAACGGGGAAAGTGTTGATTTTGCAAAAAGACAATCGCTAATTAGAGTCATAAATAACTCTTTAGCTTATTCGAATGGAATCTCTTCTTTTGAACTATATTCTTCGGAAGGTAATCGCATTTTTCCATTCGGTGAAAAAAATTTATCTAGTGTAATCGATGAGAAATGGGTAAAGGAAGCAGAAACCGAGAAAGGAAGATTAGTGTGGGTAGGAAAAGATCCTAATAATAGTAACTATTCTTATGCAATAAGAAGGGTAAGTTTAATGGATCGATGGTTTTCAAATGGAGGATATTTAGTCGTAAGAATTCTTAATAGTTACTTTCAGGTTGAAGAAAGTAATTTATCTCCTGGAGAGAAGGATTATATGATGCTTCTGGATAGGGATTTAGCTCCGATAACGGATAATTACGGTATTGATATCCAAAAGTTTTTATTAGAAGGATATGAATCGATAAAAGTAAATAAAAAGCAATATATGATTGTTACGCAACCATCTGCAAAAACAGGTTGGACCCTTGTTATTTTAAAACCTACAAGCTTTTTAAATGAACGGGTAACACCGGTAAGAAAAGCAACCCTTTTATCTGGTGCGATTGGACTTATCATTTTTGTCATTTCATCAATTATTCTAGCAACAATGATCACAAGACCGATAAAGAAACTTACAAATACAATGAAGAATGCGAAAATGGACGAGTTGAAAATTAACAAGGAAAGCGCAGCTTCATTAGAAATTATTGAATTAAATAGAACGTATAACCAGATGGTAGAAAATACGAATCATTTAATACAGGTCGTTTATGAAAAGGAATTACTTCGTAGTCAAACTGAGTTGAAGGCACTACAAGCCCAAATTGATCCGCACTTCCTTTATAATACGCTAAATGCACTTTACTGGTCTTTAGATGATAGAGGTGAGGAGGATTTAGCAGAAATAGTGATTGCAATGTCGGGATTATTTCGTTATACAATTGGCAATGCAAACAGTAGTGAATGGGTAACTATACAAGCTGCTCTCGACCAAATTGAACGTTATTTACAAATTATGAAAATGAGATTAGGAGAACGGTTGTTATGGGAGATATCCGTTGAGCCAAATCTATTATCTATTAAAATACCTAAACTGCTAATCCAACCCTTAGTTGAGAACGCTATTATGCATGGTATTGAAAGTAGTCGAGAACAAGGGTGTGTTTTAGTGAAGATTAAACGGATTAATGACTCATCTAATTTATTAGTGACTGTTAAGGACAATGGACCGGGGATTAATAGAGAAGCTCTTAATGCCCTTAATTTAGCAATTAAAAATGATAATTTATCGTCCTTTAAGGGGATGGGTATGGCGCTAACTAATGTAAATAAAAGAATCAAATTATATTACGAAGGATATGACTTAAGTGGCCTTCGTTTAGAAAGTGAGATCGGTAAAGGCACAACTGTATTATTCGAAGTTCCAGACAAAGGAGGAGAATAATTTGGATACAAAAGTGATTCTAATTGTTGATGATGAACAAGCGACTAGACAAGGATTAAAAAAAACATTAGAGAAATGGTCAAATGGTAAATTTGAAATTCTTAGTGCTGCAAATGGCCAAGAAACATTTGAGCAGTTGAGCAGAACAAAAATCCATCTATTAGTAACTGATATTTGTATGCCTGAAATGAATGGTTTAGAGCTTTTAAAAAAACTAAAGGATAAAGGACATAAATTTGTTTCAATTATTATCTCTGGACACCCTGATTTTGAATATGCCCAAGAGGCTATTCGCCTAGGAGTTGTAAATTACTTATTAAAACCAGTAAGTAAGCAAAAATTAATAGAGGCTATTGAGCAAGCACTAGAAAAGGAAGCAAATATTGAACGGATTGAGTATATGGAAAAAGTAACTGATCAGAAATTATTAAAGCTAGATCAAGTTAATAACCGCTCTAATTCAATTAAGGCAGCTAAGACATTTATTAATGAAAATATAAGCAATCAAATTTCATTAAAGGATGTAGCAGATGCGGTTCATCTAAATGCGAGCTATTTTAGTGTGTTATTTAAAGAGCAAGTGGGATTAACATTTAGTGAGTATTTAACTAGAAAG
This sequence comes from Bacillus sp. UNCCL81, assembly GCF_900112535.1. Taxonomy (NCBI): domain Bacteria; kingdom Bacillati; phylum Bacillota; class Bacilli; order Caryophanales; family Bacillaceae; genus Bacillus; species Bacillus sp. UNCCL81. Next base: position 10,116 of record NZ_FOMF01000014.1, read on the forward strand.
AGAATACAAATTGCAAAAAATCGTTTACTGACAACAGATTTACAAATTGAAGAAATTGCCCTAGAAGTAGGCTATCAGACAGCTAAATATTTCATTAAGATCTTTAAGGATTACGAGGGTATTACCCCTAGTAAATTTAGAAAAGTGTCGGAACTTGATGATTCACTAATCCAAAAATAGTGGAATTTTATCCAATCGTGGTTACCTTACCGCGTTTTTTTTTTAGTGCTAGAATTTACTTGTAACGAAAAATTCAAAAAATGGGGGTTAGACATGTTTAAGAAAGCGTCTTCATTAATGTTAGCACTAGTTCTTATTCTAATGGTTGCTTTAACTGGCTGTGGTAAATCTAATAACGCGTCAACTGAAAGCGGTTCCAAAAAAGTGATCAAGTTTATGCATCTTTGGCCAGCTGGTAGTTCTAAGCAACAAAACTTAATTGTATCTGACATTATTAAGCAATATGAGGCTGAACATAAGGATGTAAAAATCGAAGTAGAAGTTCTTGAAAATGAGCAATATAAGAATAAGATTAAAGTTCTTTCTTCTTCTAATGAACTTCCTGATGTTGGGTTTACATGGGCAGCAGGATATATGAAACCATTTGTAAAAGGTGGCCTTTTCGCTGATTTAGATGATGTGTTAAATAACGGATTAAAAGATTCTTTTGTAAGTGGAACAACAGAAGCATATGCAATCGATGGAAAAACATATGGATTACCTCTAGAACTAAACATCGCTCCAATTTATTACAATAAAGCAATTTTTGAAAAATATAACCTTCAAGTACCACAAACTTACAGCGAATTCCAAAACGTTGTTAAAACACTTGCTAAAAATGGAGTTGCTCCAATCGCTTTAGGTAATAAAGATCGTTGGACAGGTTCACTTTGGTATATGTATTTAGCGGACAGAATTGGTGGAGCTGATGTACTTAATAAAGCAATTAACCGTACAGGAACATTCGAAGATCCTGCACTTGTATCAGCGGCAACAGAGGTTCAAAACCTAGTTAAAGAAAATGCATTTAATAAAGGTTTTAATGGGTTATCAAATGATGAAGGTAAATCTGAATTCTTAAATGGAAATGCAGCTATGTACTTAATGGGAACATGGGAGCTTCCAAACTTTACGACAAATGAAGAAATTCCAAAAGATTTCCGTGACAATGTAGGCTTCTTTAAATTCCCTACTTATGAAGGCGGAAAAGGAAATATTAACAGCTGGGTTGGTGGCCCTGGAGTAGGTTTATTCGTAGCAGAGCATTCAAAAGTTAAAGCTGAAGCTAAAGACTTTGTTAAATTCTTTGTAGAGAAGTGGGGAGAGCAATCTGTAGAAAAAGCGGGTGTAATCCCAGCAACTAAGGTTGATACTTCAAAAGTAAATTTACCACCATTATATATTGATGTGTTAAATGAGTTAAATAAAGCTAGTAACTTAACACTATTTGCTGACGTTCAAATGAGTGCTTCTGTAGCAGAAACTCACTTAAACTTAATCCAATCTTTATTTGGAAATGAAGTAAAACCAAAAGACTTTGCTAAACAACATGAAGAAGCATTAAAGGCAGAAGATAAATAATTTCTGATGTACTAAAGAAAAGGGCATATGGATTCATTGAAGTATGCCCTTGATTTTTAAATATAGGGGAAGGAGTTGAATCGAAGTGAATAAAGCTATGTCAAATAAAAAAATAATCGCCTTGTATATTACACCAGCTCTTTTTCTGATCCTTGCTTTGATTTACGTTCCAATCGTACAAACTGGATACTTTGGCTTAATGAAATGGAATGGAATTGGGGAAAAGGAGTTCATAGGTTTAAAGAATTACTCCCACTTATTACATGATCCTCTATTTTGGAAAAGTGCTTTCCACTCCTTTTTATTGGCAGTATTTTCAGCCGTTAGTTTAATTGGCTACTTGTTCATCTCATTTATACTTGCTGGAAAAATTAAAGGTGCAGACCTTCTAAGAAAAATATATCTTATTCCGATGCTGCTTGCATCTGTTGCAATTGCTCAGCTTTGGCTTAAAATTTATCATCCTACTAACGGTATTTTAAATAGCTTACTTGTTTCTCTAGGCGTTCATAATCCACCTGCCTGGTTAGCAGAAACAAACTTAGCATTGTATGCGATTATTATTCCAATTATTTGGCAGTACGCAGGTTTTTATATTCTGATTTACTATGCAGCTCTTAAAAATATTCCGGACTCTCTAATCGAGGCCGCAAGAATTGACGGGGCAACACCACTTCAAATCGCATTAAAAATAAAATTACCATTAATCATGAATGTTGTGAAAGTGACGATTGTTCTTGCCGTCGTTGGATCACTTAAATATTTTGATTTAATTTATGTTATGACAGGTGGAGGCCCTAATGGTGCAAGTGAAGTAATGGCTTCCTATATGTATCAAAAAGCATTCAAAGGCTTTGACTTTGGATATGCAAGTGCAATTGGATTTTTCTTATTAGTTATTTGTTTAGTAGTTACTTGGGTTATTCGTAAGTTTACTGAATCAAATAATGACATTTACTAAAAGAAAGGGGGATTTTAAGTGGATACGGTAAGAGCTACAGGATCTCAAGCCATTGTAACTGAAAAGAAAACTGACCGTAGCAAAAATAGTGTTTTTAGTAAAGTTGCTTACGGTTTTATGTATCTTTTCCTTATAATCGTAGCGATTTTTCAAATATTTCCGATCATATGGCTATTTCTTTTTTCATTAAAAAATAACCAAGAAGTTTTCAATATGTCACCTTTTTCTTTACCTGAAAGCCCAAAGTGGGAGAATTATACGAAAGTTTGGACTGAGGGAAATATTAGTCAGTATTTCTTTAACAGTGTGACTTACACAATCGCTGCCGTTATTTTAACGGTTGTATTAGCAAGTATGGTAACCTTCGCGATTACAAGAATGAATTGGAAAGCAAGTAAATGGGTTTTGGGATTATTTATGGTAGGTTTAATGATTCCAGTCCATTCTACACTGATTCCTTTATTTAATACTTTTACAAAAATAAATTTAATTGATAATCCACTCTCGGTAATCCTTACGTACACAGCCTTTAACTTACCAATTACGATTATGATTTTAATTGGTTTTTACGAAGCTCTCCCTAGAGAGGTAGAAGAAGCAGCGATTATGGATGGGGCATCAATTAACCATATATTTTTTAAGATTACTTTACCAATGACTTCACCAGTTATTGCTACAGCAGCAATTATTAATATGATTTACAACTGGAATGAGTTTGTCTTTGTTAATACATTTATAAGTTCAGATCAATTTAAAACACTCACGGTTGGTATTCAAAACTTTATTGGGCAGTATACGACTGATTGGGGAGCAATTGGAGCTACGTTAGTTATTAGTATACTACCAATCCTAATTGCCTTCCTTATATTAAGTAATCGAATTGTAGAAGGAATTGCTTCTGGATCAGTAAAAGGTTAACTGCATTAGATAAAGCTAAGATGAATTTGTAAAGGAGGGTGATTAAATGATACTCGGAAAAACAATGGGGAAATTGTTTACGCTATGTGAGTGGGTTATGAAATTAGCATATGTCAATCTGCTATGGTTCCTCTTTACAATTGCAGGACTAGTCATATTTGGTTTTTTCCCTGCTACAGTAGCCCTATTTACAATTGTTCGTAAATGGATCATAAAAGAAACGGATCTTCCGATTTGGAGAACTTTCTTAACTGTCTTCCTAAATGAATTTAAAAGTTCCAATAAACTTGGTTTGGTATTCATTTGTAGTGGCATCTTCCTAGCGTTTGATGTATTTTACATTCGAACGATTGAAGGGATGCTCCAGTTTATCTTAATCATCCCTTTATTAATCATAGTGGCAGTTTATTTAATGGTTTTCCTTTATATTTTCCCACTATATGTACATTACGAATTTAAACTTAAAGACTATTTAAAAAATGCATTCTTTTTAAGTGTTTTTCATTTTCACATTACTTTACTAATGCTAGTTAGTCTAATCGCTATACTATTTTTGTTGCTGTACCAACCAGGGCTAATTCCATTCTTTAGTGTCATATCAATTGCTTGGATTTTCATGTTCTGTGGTATGTATAGCTTTAATCGAATAGACCAAAGACAAGGTAAGATTAGTAAAGTCTAAGTGTAGAAATTATCTTAGAACGGGGAATCTAGATGAATACTTATGTTGAGGAAATCTCTTTTTTAAATGAACCAGCGATTAAAGCAGGTAATAGTGAATTGGAGATCATCATTATTCCCGGATGGGGATCAAACTTAATTTCCATGGTTCATAAAAAATCAAATACTGAGCTTTTAAGGGTCCCTAACTCAACCGAGGAGTATTTGAATAACCCAGTTCTTTACGGTACTCCAATCCTGTTTCCTCCAAATCGAATCGATCAAGGAAAGTTTCGATTTGGCAAAAGAACATATCAATTTGAAATCAATGAAATGGACAAGCAAAATCACATTCATGGTTTCGTTCACACAAGGGAGTGGAATATCTCGAGTGTAGAGGTTAATGAGCAAACAGTAAAAATTATTACTGAGTTTGATTCAAGTAAGCATGAAGATGTAATGGCTCAATTCCCGCATCATTTTGTGATAAGGATGAGCTTTATTTTAAATGATAATTTATTCGCTAAAAAAGCAGAAATTATTAATAAAAGTAGTGAAGTTTTACCGTTTGGCTTTGGATATCATACTAGCTTTGTATTCCCTGAAGAAACTTCAATCTTCAAGCTTCCAGTGGATAAACGTTGGAAACTAAATGATCGATTTTTACCAACGGGGGAATTAGAAGATATTGAGTACAAATATGAGTTGAATGAAGGAATGAGCCTGTACGGGCTAGAGTTAGATGATGTTTTTCTATCTAACCCTAATAACAGTGGCCTACAAACGGCACAAATAACAAACAAATCAACAGGAATTGAGATTAATTATACCGTTGACCAAAGTTTTAAACATTGGGTTGTTTATAACAAAGATGCGAGAAGCGGCTTTTTATGCCCTGAGCCCTACACATGGGTAACTAACGCTCCTAATCTTGAAGTAAATGGAGAATTGACGGGATTACAAGGAATTGAGCCAAAAGACATGAAAGTATTGCGCGCATGGATTGTCGTTTCACATAAGTCATAAAATACAAAACTACTATTTTAGGAGGAATTAAACATGAGTTACTTTACTAATATTAACAAAATTAAATTCGAAGGTCCTAAATCAAAAAATCCATTTTCATTTAAATATTATGATCCTCAAAGAATAATTAACGGTCAAAAAATGGAGGATTTACTTCGTTTTTCAGTTGCCTACTGGCATACATTTACTGCAGATGGTTCAGATCCATTTGGAGCAGGTACAATGCAACGTCCTTGGAATCATTTAACGGGAATGGATCTAGCTAAGGCACGTGTAGAAGCATCATTTGAGTTCTATGAAAAGTTAGATGTTCCTTTCTTCTGCTTTCATGATTCAGATGTTGCGCCTGAAGGAAATACATTAGGTGAAACTTATAAAAACTTAGATGTCATTGTAGAAATGATAAAAGAATATATGAAAACAAGTAAAACAAAATTGCTTTGGAATACGGCAAATATGTTTACTCATCCTCGCTATGTAAATGGAGCCGCTACATCTAATAACGCGGACGTATTTGCATATTCAGCTGCAAAAGTGAAAAAAGGATTAGAAATTGCAAAAGAGCTTGGTGCAATTAACTATGTATTCTGGGGTGGGCGTGAAGGTTATGACACGCTTATGAATACTGATATGAAGCTTGAGCAAGACAACCTTGCGCGTTTCTTCCATATGGCTGTAGATTATGCAAAAGAAATTGGATTCGATGGTCAGTTCTTAATTGAACCAAAACCAAAAGAACCAACAAAGCATCAATATGACTTTGATGTGGCAACTGGACTAGCGTTTTTACAAGCTAATGGTTTAGAGAAACAGTTTAAATTCAATATTGAAGCAAATCATGCAACACTTGCTGGTCATACATTTGAGCATGAATTACGTGTTGCTCGAATTAACGGAATGCTTGGTTCAGTTGATGCAAACCAAGGTGATAAGTTAATTGGTTGGGATACAGATGAGTTCCCTACAGATCTATACTCTACTACATTAGCAATGTATGAAATCTTAAAAAATGGTGGCTTAGGAAAAGGCGGCCTGAACTTTGATGCAAAAGTAAGAAGAGGATCATTTGATGTAGAAGATTTATTCCATGCACATATAGCTGGAATGGATAGCTTTGCAATTGGCACATTAGTAGCTAATAAACTAATTGAAGATAAAGTATTTGAAAGCTTTATTGAAGATCGTTATAGCAGCTTCACTTATGGTATTGGTAAAGAAATCGTAGAAAATAAAGCAAGTTTCCATACACTTGAAGCATATGCATTAAATTTAGGTGATATCCAAAATAAATCTGGTCGTGAAGAACGTCTTAAATCAGTGCTAAACCAATATTTATTAGAAGCGATTTCTGAATTCGCAACAGTTTAAAAACCTTTTGATCATAAAATGTGCTGGGAAACTCATTATTTCCAGCACATTTTTCTCATACGATACGCTAAAGAAAACAATAAAAGGATGATTGTTATGAAATATGTAGTAGGTATTGATTTAGGTACAAGTGCCGTAAAAATTTTACTTGTTAATCAGTCCGGAGAAGTATGCCAAGAAGTATCTCGTGCCTATCCATTAATACAAGAAAAATCCGGATATAGTGAACAAAGACCAGAAGAATGGGTTGAAAAAACAATCGATGGACTTGCCGAACTAGTTAGAGACTTTAAAGGTCATCCGAATGATATACAAGGGATTAGCTTCTCAGGTCAAATGCATGGTCTAGTGTTATTGAATAAAGAAAATGAAATCCTTCGTAATGCAATTTTATGGAATGACACAAGAACGACTAAGCAATGTGAAAAGATCAATGAAATAGTTGGCAAAGAACGTTTACTTGAAATAACGAAAAATCCAGCACTTGAAGGATTTACTTTACCAAAACTTTTATGGGTAAAGGAATTTGAACCAGAGATCTATAATCAGGCAGCAGTATTTTTATTGCCTAAAGACTATCTTCGTTATCGTCTGACTGGAGAAATTCATACTGAATACTCAGATGCTGCCGGAACATTACTTTTAAACGTGAAAGAAAAGCAGTGGAGTGAAGAATTATGTACTAAATTCGATATTCCTTTACATCTTTGCCCACCAATTGTCGAGTCTCATGATTGTGTTGGAACAATTACAGAAGAAGTTTCTATTTTGACAGGACTTAGCCGTGAAGTGAAAGTATTTGCAGGCGGAGCCGATAATGCTTGTGGCGCAATTGGCTCAGGTATTTTAAAAGAAGGCAATACGCTATGTAGTATTGGTACTTCAGGAGTTGTTCTTTCTTATGAAGAGCATGGAGAACAAGACTTCAAAGGAAAGGTTCATTATTTTAACCATAGTAAAGAAGATGCTTTCTATTCAATGGGTGTAACGCTTGCCGCAGGATATTCGTTAAGTTGGTTTAAAGATACTTTTGCTGAGGGTGTGAATTTCGAACAACTATTAGAAGATGTTGACCTTGTTTCAATTGGCTCAAATGGTTTAATGTTTACTCCGTATTTGGTTGGTGAAAGAACACCGCATGCGGATTCAATTATTAGAGGGTGTTTTATCGGTATGGATGCAGCACATAAGAGAAGTGACTTTGCGAGGGCCGTCATGGAAGGTATTACTTTTTCATTGAACGAGTCAATTGAAATTTTCCGAAATAACGGTAAAAGAATTGATTCAATTATTTCAATTGGTGGCGGTGCAAAAAATCCTATTTGGCTTCAAATGCAAGCAGATATTTTTAATGCGACAATTATTAAGCTTTCAAGCGAGCAAGGTCCTGGGATGGGTGCGGCGATGCTTGCTGCTTATGGATGTAATTGGTTTGAATCATTAGAGGCTTGTGCAGAAGAGTTCATAAAGCCAATCACTTCATATAAACCAGTTAGTGAAAATGTTAAACAATATGAGAAGCTTTATTCTATTTATAAGCAAATTTATTCCAGCACAAAGGAACTAAATAGAATGTTATCTGAATTTAGAAACTAGTATAAGACGCTAAAAATTAGCACTAGAGGGGGAGTTTTACTTGAATTATCGAGAGCTTGGTAATACAGGTTTAATGATTAGTGAGGTAAGTTTTGGAACTTGGGCAATTGGTGGAGCATGGGGCAAAACAGATGATACTGAAGCTTTAAAATCATTACGACACGCAATCGACCAAGGTGTAAATTTTTTTGATACTGCAGATGTATATGGTGATGGTCATAGCGAAGAACTATTGGCTAAAGCCACAAAAGGACTTGAAGATAAAATTTATATAGGAACAAAATTTTGTCGAAAAGGTGATATCTTTTCACCGGAAAATTACTCATATGAAGCGGTTAAGTCTTATTGCGAGGATAGTCTAAAACGATTAAATCGAGATGTGATTGATTTATATCAAGTGCATTGTCCAGCAACTGAAATTTTAAAGGATGGACAAGTATTTGATGTACTTGACCGTTTAAAAAGCGAAGGGAAAATCCGCCATTACGGGGTTAGCGTTGAAACGGTTGAAGAAGGAATGATTTGCTTAGAAAACCCAAATGTGAAAAGCTTACAGGTTATCTTTAATATTTTTAGACAAAAGCCATTAGAAGAATTACTTCCCGAGGCTTATAAGCGTGGAGTTGGTGTTCTTGTAAGATTACCACTAGCCAGTGGACTCTTATCTGGAAAGTATAAGGCTGATCATATTTTTGAGGAAGATGATCACCGAAACTTTAATGAAAATGGAGCGGCCTTTAATATCGGAGAAACATTTGCAGGCTTGGGCTTTAAAAAAGGAGTAGAATTGGCAAATCGAATTAACTGGATTGCTGAAGGAAGGTCTTCGATGGCAGGTGCAGCAATTAGATGGATTTTAGATCAAAAGGAAATTACATGTGTAATTCCTGGATTTAGAAACCAACGCCAAGTGGATGGCAACTTAGAAGCAATGAATATACAATCTTTTTCGAAAGCGGAATTAGATCAATTAGAGCTTTTCTATCAAAAAAATGTTTCTGACTTTATCAAAGGTGCTTACTAAAAAGTAATGTATTGAACTATATAGATGCATATGGAGGAGTATAAAATGGCTAAAATCAGTAATCCAATTTTACCGGGATTTAATCCCGATCCAAGTATTTGCCGAGTTGGGGAAGATTATTATATTGCAGTTTCAACTTTTGAATGGTTTCCAGGAGTTGGAATTTATCATTCAAAAGATTTAAAGAACTGGCGATTAGCATCAAGACCTTTGAAACGTTTAAGTCAATTAAATATGACAGGTAATCCAGATTCGGGTGGAATTTGGGCTCCTGCATTATCTTATCGTGATGGACAATTCTGGTTAATTTACACTGATGTAAAGGTAGTTGAAGGTCAATGGAAAGATTGTCACAACTATCTCGCAACATGTGAAACGATTGACGGAGAATGGTCAGACCCAGTTTACTTAAATAGTACTGGATTTGATCCTTCATTATTTCACGATGAGGATGGAAAAAAATATTTAGTTAATATGGTTTGGGATCATCGTGTAGGAAATCATCATTTTTATGGCATTTCATTACAAGAATACAGTGTAGAAGAAAAGAAACTAATCGGAAAAGCAGAGGTTATCTTTAAAGGAACCGATATTAAACTAACGGAAGCACCACATTTATATAAAATAAATGATTACTATTACTTATTAACGGCAGAAGGTGGTACGAAATATGATCACCAAGCTACAATTGCTAGGTCAAAACAGTTAATGGGGCCATATGAAGTACACCCGGAAAACCCGTTAATTTCGTCATTCCATGCGCCAAGAATTCCCCTTCAAAAAGCAGGACATGCATCAATTGTTCAAACACATACAGATGAATGGTTCCTTGTGCATTTAACAGGAAGACCATTACCAAGAGAAGGTCAACCGTTGTTAGACCCAAGAGGTTTCTGTCCATTAGGAAGAGAAACTGCTATTCAAAGGCTTGAGTGGAAAAATGATTGGCCGTATGTCGTAGGAGGGAATAGTCCATCACTTGAAATAGAAGGGCCAAAAATAGATGAAGTAAAATGGGAAAGTGATTACCCTGAGATGGATGACTTTAACTCAGATGTCTTAAATCCTCACTTTCAAAACTTAAGAATTCCATTAGGAGAGAATATCGTATCCTTAAAAGACAATCCAGGGCATCTACGTCTTTACGGAAGAGAATCCCTAACATCTAAATTTACTCAGTCATTTATAGCAAGACGCTGGCAACATTTTAACTTTACTGCAGAAACAAAAGTAGCATTTAATCCAAATACATTCCATCAATCAGCTGGTTTAGTAAATTATTACAACACTCAAAACTGGACTTCATGTCAAATCACTTGGAATGAAGGAAAGGGTCGAATTCTTGAATTAGTAACATGTGATAATTTTAAGTTCGATCAGCCTCTTCAAGGAAACGAAATTATTATTCCAGAACATGTTGAATATGTATATCTTCGAGTAAATGTGAAAACGAATGTTTACGAATACTCCTATTCATTTGATGGAGAGGATTGGATAGCAATACCTGTAAAACTTTATTCACTTAAACTGTCTGATGATTATATTCAGGGTGGTGGATTCTTTACAGGTGCATTCGTTGGAATGCAATGTCAGGATACGACTGGGCAAGGGCTACACGCGGATTTTGATTATTTTATTTATAAGAACTAATAAAAAAGTTCAACCAATTTGGTTGAACTTTTTTAGTCTAAAACTTACTGTATTAATTCTCTGCTAACTTTTTCTTAAAGTTAGTACTAGTATTAGTATTTTCTTTCACTACAGGTTCCTCTGCAGCTGTTGAACGTTTAATAAAGAATGCAAGAACTAGTGCAACTGCGGCAACGAATACCGTCACATAAAATGAGAAGTTAATTCCCTCTAACATTGCCTTCATTGTGATCTCTTGCTTAATTTGAGCAAGCATTTCAGGTGTAGGTTTACTAGTCACATGCTTCATCGCTTCAGCAGCAAGCTCTTTCGCTTTAGATTCTGTACGATTCGACATTACTGTTACGAGTAAAGCAGTACCAATTGCCCCAGATACTTGCTGTAAAGTATTATTCATGGCAGTACCATGTGGATAGAATCGTTTTGGTAATTGATTTAAACCATTTGTTGATACTGGCATCATTACCATCGACATACCGAACATACGTAATGAGTATAAAATAATAATATGTGTATATGTTGTATCCATTGTTAATTTACTTAAGAAATAAGTAGTAACAGTCATAATTGCTAAACCAGTTACTGCAAGTATTCTTCCGCCGATTTTATCAAATAATTTACCCGTAATTGGGGACATAATTGCCATTAATAATGCACCTGGTAACAGCATTAAGCCTGCATCAAATGGTTTAATGCCGCGAAGCGTTTGAGTGTAAATCGGTAAAAGCATCATTGCTGAGAACATAGCCATTGTCACTACAATTGAAATCGCTGATGATAAAGCAAACATAGGGTAGCGATAAATTCTGAAGTTTAACATTGGCGTATCAAGTTTTAATTGACGTAAGATAAATAGTATTAATGAAATAACCCCTACAATTAAAGTAACGTAAGCTTCTGGACTATCCCATCCTTTTGTTCCTGCAGTACTAAAACCGTACAATAATCCACCAAAACCTATACTTGATAAAAGAACAGAGAAAAGGTCGATCGTACTATTTGATTTCTCTTTTTTATCTTTAAGTAAGAAAAAGCCAATAATTAAAATCGTTAATGCAATCGGTGAAACAACATGGAAAAGCATTCTCCAGTCATAATGTTCAATAATCCAACCAGATAATGTCGGGCCAATTGCTGGTGCACCCATCATAACTAAACCAAAGAAGCCCATTGCAGTTCCTCGTTTTTCAACAGGGAAGCTAGTTAGCATAACATTCATTAATAATGGCATTAAAATAGCCGAACCAGAAGCTTGAATCATACGACCCGCTAATAATAAAGGAAATACATGTGCAAATCCTGCAGTTAAAGTACCGATATTAAATAAAAGTAGTGCAGTTAAAAATAAATGTCTAACAGAATATTTTTGGATCAAAAAAGCAGTAGTCGGAATTAAAATACCATTAACTAACATATACCCTGTAGAAAGCCATTGAACAGTCGAAGGCTCAACGTCCAAATCCTTCATAATAGAAGGTAAAGCAATATTAAGTAAAGTATTGTTTAAGAACGCAATAAAAGCCCCAATCATTAGGATTGTAATAATCCCATATGGTGGGCGAACCGATTTATTCATGGAATGATCCATGATTTCCCCTCCTTTGTACATCTAGTTCAATTTTTTGAACTGTGTTTCCATCTTCTATATAAGATAATATGATATACCATTCATTCATTAGATGCAATTATAATACCCATTAGAAATCTTTAATAATCTAATCAGATATTTACTAGTTAAAAATGTTAAAATAATGTACTATGTTTTTTAAGCAGTAATTAACTAGAACCAAGGTGATTATATGAATGATCGTAAACAGCATGTTGTAAAAATAGCTCATGAATTGTTTATTGAAAAAGGATTTCAAGCAACATCTATTCAAGACATATTAGACTATAGCGGTATTTCTAAAGGTACATTTTATAATTATTTTTCGTCTAAAAGTGATTTAGTAGTCGCATTATTTAATATGATTTATAAAAAACTTGAACATGAAAGAAATGAGTTGTTGATCGGACAGAGCCCTTCAAATATTGAAATTTTTATTAAACAAATAACATTATTAATGGAGGCAAATAGAGATAATAAATTGATTTCTCTATTTGAAGAAGTAATTTATATAAATGACTTAGATATTAAACAGTTCATAAGAGAAGGTAATTTTAAGACATTAAATTGGGTGTATACTCGATTCTTAGACATTTTTGGTAGTGAGAAAAAAGATTTTTTATTAGATAGTGCCATTATGTTTTTAGGAATTATACATCATAATGTTAGATACTATGACCTTGCCAAAGATATGAATATTAGTATGGATCAAGTCGTCCGATATAGTGTAAAACGTATGATTAAAATTGTTGAGGATGTCGAGGAATCTGGTGAGCAATTATTCAATTTGGAACTATTAGATAGATGGTTACCAGTAAGAAAGACCGAAGAAAATCTTCAACAAAAGCTTTGTAGTATAATTTGTACAATGAAAAAATCAGCATTAAATAGTAATGAACAACAGAAGTACAATGAGTTACTAGATTTTTTACAAAACGAATTGTTGCAGTCAAAAACACCTAGAAAATATTTAATTGAGAGTGCTTTAGTATCCTTAAACGAAGGGAAAACGTTACTAGGAGATAAAGAACTACAAAGGCTTAATGAGTTGATCGATATTAATTTTATTCAACATGTAAAATAACTTTATTTAATAGAAGAAAACCATCCTTTCGCTTTAATGCTTAGGATGGTTTTCTTTTGTTTAAAAATGATTAGTTTAACTGTTACGATAGTAAAGTTGTATTTTCCCTTGAAATTCTTTAATTAGATAAGTTCAATGCAACTTTTGTCTACTTTTATGAAGAAAAATCAGCTTAAAATCAGTAAAAATGTCGTTATTATACTTTTTTTACCATTAATTGACAAAAAATTCTGAATTGGTGATATACTTTCTTTTATAAATGAAAAAGGAGGTATCTTTGTTGTGAAATCTTTAAAGTCAATAGTAGTTTGGGGATTAATTTCAATACTTGGAGCTTTCTGTTTTTCTGTACTAGCTTTAAAAAGAGGGGAAACAATAAATGCAATTTGGCTCCTCACAGCGGCAGTTTGTACATATGCAGTGGCTTATCGTTTTTACAGTAAGTTTATTGCAGAAAAAGTATTTAAACTTGACGAAGATCGTAAAACACCTGCCGAAATTAATAATGATGGTAAAGACTTTGTACCAACGAATAAGTGGGTACTATTTGGTCATCATTTTGCAGCGATAGCAGGGGCTGGACCACTGGTTGGACCAATTTTAGCTGCGCAAATGGGTTATTTACCCGGAACGATTTGGATTATCGTAGGAGTTGTATTTGCAGGGGCAGTACAGGATTTTGTCATATTAGCTGCTTCGACACGTAGAAATGGTAAATCGCTTGGAGAAATGATTAAAGAAGAGATTGGTCCTATAACTGGGGTCATTGCGTTAATAGGTATATTAGGAATTATGGTTATTTTATTAGCTGTATTAGCACTTGTTGTAGTTAAAGCGCTCGCAGGAAGTCCTTGGGGAATGTTTACGATTGCAGCAACTATTCCAATCGCAATTTTCATGGGTATTTATATGCGATACATACGTCCTGGCCGAGTAGGAGAAGGGTCTTTTATTGGTGTTATTTTATTACTACTTTCATTATTTGCAGGACAATATGTAGCAGAAAGTCCAACATTAGCAGCAATGTTTACGTTTAAAGGAGAAACGATTGCGCTTATGTTAATTGGTTATGGGTTTATAGCATCAGTACTTCCAGTTTGGCTATTATTAGCTCCACGTGATTATTTAAGCACATTTTTAAAGGTTGGAACGATTTTAGCTTTAGCAATTGGCATTATTATTGTAGCACCAGACTTACAAATGCCGGCCGTTACAAAATTTATTGACGGAACAGGACCAGTATTTGCTGGAAATCTATTTCCGTTTTTATTTATAACAATTGCTTGTGGATCTGTATCTGGATTCCACTCATTAGTTGCTTCAGGAACTACACCAAAAATGATTGAACGTGAAACGCATGCACGTGCCATTGGTTATGGTGCTATGTTAACGGAGTCTTTTGTAGCAGTGATGGCTATGATTGCGGCATGTTTATTAACTCCAGGAGCATATTTTGCTATAAATAGCCCACCTGCCATAATTGGAACTGACGTAAATCAGGTGGCTCAAGTAGTTTCAAGCTGGGGCTTTACAATAGCTCCAAATGATTTGACTACACTAGCAAAGGATGTAGGGGAACAAACGATTCTTTCTCGTACTGGTGGGGCACCAACTTTAGCAATCGGCATGGCGGCACTCTTCTCTAAAGTAATCGGTGGTAAAACACTAATGGCTTTTTGGTATCATTTTGCTATTTTATTTGAAGCATTATTTATTTTAACAACAATTGATGCTGGAACTAGGATTGGACGTTATATGACGCAGGATATACTAGGCAATGTGTATAAGCCATTTGGAAAGACGGATTCACTTCCTGCAAATTTAATTGCGACAGCTATTTGCGTTTTCGGCTGGGGTTATTTCCTTTATCAAGGTGTTATTGATCCACTTGGAGGCATTAATACTTTATGGCCGTTATTCGGTATTGCAAATCAAATGCTTGCAGCGATTGCATTATTGCTAGGCACAACGATCTTGCTGAAAATGGGGAAAAAGGCATATGCATGGATTACATTAGTGCCAACAATTTGGATATTAATCGTCACAATGACAGCTGGTTGGCAAAAGCTGTTTCATGCATTACCAAAAATAGGGTTTTTAGCGCATGCTAAAGTATTTAAAGATGGTTTAGATGCTGGCAAAATCCTTGCACCAGCAGCTAGTAAAGCACAAATGAATCAAATAATTTTAAATGACTATATTGACGCAACAATTTGCGGATTATTTATGGTGATTGTGCTTTTAGTTCTAATTGCTTCGATTCGAAATTGGATAAATATATTGTCTAATAAACCGATAAAATTACATGAAACTCCATACATTAAACGCGAAGAAAGTGAACCGAAAAATTATGCACTATAAAGTGGAGGAGTTCAAAAAATATTATAAACAGTTTATTAGTTTATTAGTAGGAGTACCAAGCTATGAGAAATATGTTGAACATATGAAAACACAACACCCTGATCAACCAATTCAATCTAGAAAAGAGTTCTTTATCGAAGCGCAAGAGTCACGTTTTAATTCTAAAGGTGGTAAAGTTACTCGTTGTTGTTAAAGCAGATATATATAATCTAATAAGTAAACAAAATCCACAAGAAATAATCTTGTGGATTTTTTGCTTCTACTTTTTATCTCTACGATATAGATCCAGCGTTTTATATCCAGCACTTAAGACCATTTTCATTTCTTCACGTCTTTTTGCTTTCGTGGCTTCTTGCTTAGCGCTATAGACGTGTCTTGCCCAATCTTTACGATACCCAGGAGTTAGAGACTTATAGATCGTAAGTAATTCAGGAGAATCTTCTAAATCCTTTTCAACATTTGGAATCATATCAATATAATCATCTACACATTGACTTGCTTTCGATGAATTCGCAGCTTTTGTTTTTGATTCATCTTTTAATCCAACAACTGTAAAGACGTCATCTAATCCAACCATACGAGCAAATTTAATTGTACTTGAACCAATATAGCCGCTTTCATCCGCACCTAATCCTTCGAATAAATCATCACGATGAATATAAGTCGAATATACTTTGTTTCCTTTTTTAGGATAGGCAATAAAAAGATACCCATTTTTATCTAAATAATGATTCTGGATAATCTTTGTGACTAGTTCTTTTAGCGAATCCATATCAAGTACAAAAGCAAATATCAGATCGTAAGGATGGTTTTGTAGATCCGTATCAAAATGTGGTAAATCCTCAAAATAATTTGCATCACTTGGTTGATTTAAAACTGTAGCTTTTTTATATTTTTTTAAGTTTAGCTTTTCAACAATGGTTTTAGTCATCCCGATCCACCTTTAAAGTAGTAAGTATAAGGCTATTATAAATCAAAATAAGTAAAAAAATAATAGAAGCCCAGTTTCGAGCTTCTATTATTTATTAGGTAGATTGTTAGTCTAAAGAGCTTCTTTAATTACTTTTTTATAATAAAGAACAGATAAAAGACCAAAGACCGAGTATAAAACAGCATATAAAACCATGACGATGATCATTGGTGTCCAGACTTCAGTACCGAATAAGAACCACCCAGATTGGACAGCAAAATAGCTATGAACTAGTCCGACTACTAATGGGATACCGAAATTAAACAATTGCTTAGAACGTATACCTCTTAATAGGTCTCTACGGGAGAAACCTAGTTTACGTAAAATAGTATAATTTGGCTTTTCATCAACACTTTCATCCATTTGTTTAAAGTATAAAATACATCCAGATGTCATTAAGAACGTTAATCCTAAAAATCCGACGATGAACATAATAAGTCCCATATTTGCTTTCTGACTTTTAACGATTTCAAGTCGAGAAGCATTAGGATAATTCTTATCAAATTGATGATCCATATAAATCGTATTTGCTTTTTCAATTTGTTTTTCATCACTTATATTAATTCCATTGTAAACAGTGGATTCTTTTTGAATGGATGAATCAAGATTCTGTTTTAATGTTTTATATACTTGATCATCTACAATGACAGTAGGAAATCCTCCATTTGTGAAGTAGGAAGGTATAATCTTTTCACGTTTTAAACCTAAATAGTTTAGATTAAATTTTTTCTTGCTGTTAGTTAATTCAATATGCCCTGAATCCTTTAAGGTCATAAATTTTTGAAGCATATCATCGTATCCAGTAAATAAGGCGTCATTTGAAGAAAGGTTTACTTTAACTGATTTTTCGCTTACTACCGCTAGTGGGAATTTGTTAGCATCCTTCATCATGCCTTTTAATTCTGTATCTAGTATATTGTTTATATTTGCATTAACTTGAATAACCTCAATCTGTTTTTCGTTATATTTAATACCATTTTCATTTAGAGCAGATGTGAAAGTTTGTAAATCCTTATTATTATTTAAGAAAAAGTTAGCAGGGACATGGCTCTCTGCAGTTTTTTCTGCAGAATAATAAGATATATAGCTTAAAGATAATAAGCCAATCGCTAGTGCTGAAACAGTTGTAATAATAGTTAATAATAAAGCATTAGACTTCATTCTAAACATAATTGAAGATAAAGAGAGAACATCATTAATATTTAAGTAGCCATTTTTCTTTTTACGAACGATATTTAAAATAAAACGAACCGAACTTTTATACACTAAATAAGTTCCAATAATGACTGACGCTAAAATATAGATCATGACCGAAAATAGTTCAGTCATAGTAGTAAAATCGCCATCAAATAATTTTGATGATAGAAAATAACCTGAGATTATTAATAAAATACCTAAAATTCCAATAGAAATCTCGAATATAGACATTTTTTTAAGCTTTCCTTCAGTCGATGAGACGACTCGGAATAAAGATAAAATAGTTTGTCGTTTAATAAAAGCATAATTCATTAACATAATGAACGCGTAAATTACGACAAAAACAATTAATGTCTGCACTAATGCTTGTGAAGAAAAATGTAAAGTAGCAATCGCTTTTACTCCGACGATTTTATATAAAATCATAATGATTAGCCTTGAAATCGAAAAACCTACTAAAATCCCAAGAACCAATGAACTAAAATATAGAATACAATTTTCAACTGTTAAAATACCGAAAATCCTGTTTTTAGTCATTCCAATTAATTGAAACAAACCAATTTCTTTACTTCTTCTTTTTATAAAAATCATGTTTGCATATAAAAGGAAAATCGAAACGATTGCGACAAGTAAAATCGACGCTGAGCGAATTGCTGCTGCTCCTTTGATCGAACCCTTTGTTGCTTCCATTGATGGGTCATACTGCAATGTAACAAATGAGAAGTATAAGGCAGCACTAAAAATTAATGCAAAAACATATAGATAATAGTTTTTTAAATTCTTTTTTAAATTTCGGAATATCAAATGATTAATGCTCATGGTGAACACCACCTAATACACCTTGGGTTTTCATAATATCTTTAAAGAAATTCTGTCTCGTTTCATCGCCTTTGTGTAGTTGTGAATAGATTTGTCCATCTTTAATAAAGACAACGCGATTGCAGAAGCTTGCCGCTACTGGATCATGTGTAACCATTACAATTGTCGCGTTTCTTTTCTCATTTAGTTCACTTAGTTTATTTAATAAATCTGAAGCAGATTTTGAATCCAAAGCGCCTGTAGGTTCATCTGCGAAAATAATACTAGGTTCATGAATAAATGCTCTAGCGGCTGAAGTACGCTGTTTTTGTCCTCCAGAGATTTCGTTAGGATACTTATCTTTTAATTCATAAATACCAAGCTCTTTAGCAATAACATCAAACTTTTGATTGGCTTCACTTGGTGACGTTTTTGTAATTGATAAAGGTAGAAGTATATTTTCCTTTACTGTTAATGTGTCTAGTAAGTTGTATTCCTGGAAAATAAATCCCAAATAGTATTTACGAAATTCTGCTAATTGTTTTTCTTTCATATCCGTTATATCTTTACCCTCAATTGCAATCGTTCCACTATTAATTTTATCGATCGAGGAAAGAACGTTTAGTAAAGTTGTTTTACCAGATCCAGACGGACCCATAATACTAACAAATTCACCTTTTTCGATGTTTATATTAATGCCACTTAACACTTCTTGTTTATTAAATTTATTTCCGTAACTTTTATGAATTTTATTTGCCTCTAAAATATTCAATTTGTACACTCCTTTATTTTCATTCGATAAGGTTAGTATAAATGGTTACCAAGACCGTTTCCTTTGATTAACCGAACAATAAACAAAAGCATGTGACAATTTTGTCACATGCCTGTTATTTTTACAAATTCATTTCGTTTAGGGAAGGTTAGCGTGAAAATTGAACCTTTATCTAACTCAGACTTTACTTGGAAAGTAATATGTAGTGACTGGGCAGCTTTCTTTGCTAAATATAACCCCATCCCTGTAGAGGCATTGTCTTGATGCTGAATCGTAGAAGTAAATCCTTTTTCGAAAATCCGTGGCAAATCTTTTGAATGAATACCACGACCAAAGTCTTCGATTTCAAGAATTACTTGTTCATTTTTTTGCTTACTTATAATCCGAATGTCTGAAGATGGACT
Organism: Bacillus sp. UNCCL81; assembly: GCF_900112535.1. Lineage (NCBI taxonomy): Bacteria > Bacillati > Bacillota > Bacilli > Caryophanales > Bacillaceae > Bacillus > Bacillus sp. UNCCL81. The sequence goes on from NZ_FOMF01000014.1 coordinate 30,092, forward strand.
ATATTTCACGGCATTTGTTAATAGCTGTCGTATTATATAAGATAGCCATTTAGCATCACTGAATACTTCTAGCTCCTCTAATTCAATATCAAATCCAATCCCTTTATGTATACACCATGATTGCAAAGTTTTAATCTCTGGATAAATGACATCTTCAAGCTGAATTTTTTCGATATAAAGATCATTTTCAATAAAAGGTATTCTTTTTTGGTGTAGCTGTTGATCTAGTAATAGGTGAATACGTAGCCATTCATATGTTAAATTTGATTTCAACTTTTCATCATTCATACGATCAATCATTAAGTGCATTGCTGTTAAAGGTGTTTTTACTTCATGGATCCATGATAGGAGTTCATCTTTTTCTTGTTCTAAATAAGTTTGATTTTGAATAGCTATTTTTTTTAATAAGCTTGTTTGATTTGTTAAACTGTTTTCAACAATTTCTTCAAATGGACTATTAGATTCTTCAATTCCCGTCAAATCAAGGTTATCCTCACGTTCAACAAGACTTCTATAAAATTTTATTTCTTTAGGATATCGAATGACTAAAAAAATGATAAACAATAATAGTGATAGAAATACAATATAAAGTAATGATTTTAAAGGAATTGACGAATCAATAAATGAAACAAATACAATGAGTACTTGTGTTAGTAGGAAAAAAAGAATCCAACTTAATCGCTCAATTAGAAATGTTTTTATCATTAAACGACCTCTTCTAATGCAATATAACCTTGGCCAACCTTTGTTTCAATAAATTGTCCTAATCCTATTTCATCTAGTCTTTTACGCAATCGATTCACGTTTACTGTTAAAGTGTTATCACTAATAAATCGTTTATCGTCCCAAAGTGCATTTATTAATTCCTCACGACTTACGATTTTATTTTTTTGTTCAATTAGCAGTTTTAAAATATAGATCTCATTCTTTGTAAGTTCAATTGCACCAGTTTTATTCGATACGGTATTTTTTTCATAGTCGACGGTTGCACCACACCACGTTTTAAGAGCAATTTTTTCGGTATTGTAATTATATACGCGTCTAAGAGTAGCCTGGATTTTCGCAATTAGTACATCAAAATGGAATGGCTTTTGTATAAAATCATCTGCTCCAAGTTGCATCGACATGACCATATCCGAGGGGTGATCTCTTGAAGAGAGAAAGATAATAGGGACATTTGAATGGGAACGAATCATACGACACCAATGGAAACCATCGTATTTTGGTAGTTGTATATCAATGATGACTAAATCTGGTTTTATCTCTGTAAACTCTTGAATTACCTTACTAAAATCTGTTATTCCAAATACCTCGTAAGACCATCCAGATAAGCGATCTTTAATCTCAGTGAATAAAGAAGAATCATCTTCAATGAGTAATAGTTTAAACAAATGGTTTCACCACACTTTTTATTTACTTTCCATTAATTGTAAAATAAAAACAAATTAAGTGCTATAAACGAATATAGTATTTACCTGAATAAAAAAAGTACACTGTATTTTATACAGTGCACCTTTAGTTCTTATCGATTATCTATTTTCTCAGGGTATAAATCATGGTTCATCATACGGTGTTCAGCCATTTTTTCGTATTTTGTGCCTGGTCGACCATAGTTACAATATGGGTCAATTGAAATTCCGCCACGTGGAGTGAATTTCCCCCAGACCTCAATATAACGAGGATCCATTAATTTGATTAGATCATCCATAATAATATTCATGCAATCCTCATGGAAGTCACCATGATTACGGAAGCTAAAGAAGTATAATTTTAATGATTTACTTTCAACCATTTTTTGTTCAGGTATATAGCTGATATAAATTGTCGCAAAATCAGGTTGACCAGTTTTTGGACAAAGTGAAGTAAATTCTGGGAAATTAAATTTTACGAAATAATCACGATCTGGATGAGTATTATCAAATGTTTCTAATATTCCTGGATCATATTCAAATAAATATTTTGTGTTGTTGCTGCCAAGTAATGATACTTCTTCTAGTGAACCTTTTGATCTTCCTACCATTTTGGTTAAACTCCTCTCTTATTTCCCCAAACAAATGCATGTAATTGAGGTAAAACTTTTACATTTTTAAATACGTTTGATTTCATTGCTTCATCTATAAGCCATTCGTAACGTTTTAACATGTATTGTAATAAGGTGCTATCATCTGCATTTAGCCAACTATTTCCGACTTGTAAAAAGAACGGAACATGTGGGAATTTTTGATGAACAGTTTCTGCATAAGCTAAATCTTTTTCATCAAAAATAACAACTTTTAAGCAAAACTTTGGATGATTTTCTAAATTTTGAATAATGCTTTCTAGCATATCAAAATCAGTATTCATGCCACTGCTAGGCGGTTTAGGCGATAAAGTAACTTCATCAATAGAAGGTAACCATGGTTGCCACTTACTACCTTGAGTTTCAAGAGCTAAAGTCATATTCTTTTCCTTTAAAAACTCAACTACAGGGCCTAAAGATGGAAGTAAGGCAGGGTTTCCACCAGAAATTGTAATATGAGAGAATGTATCGCCGCCTATGTTGGTTAAATTCTTCCAAACTTCTTCCGCGGTCATCCATTTTATATTTTCTTTTTCACTACCATCCCAAGTGAACGAAGAATCGCACCAACTACAGGAGTAATCACAACCCGCAGTACGAATAAACATCGTTTTTTGACCGATTGCCATCCCTTCACCTTGTACAGTAGGTCCGAATATTTCAAGTACCGGAATTTTACTCATTGATCATCCACTCCCTACGAGCTTCTGCGTAGCAAGTAGGCGTTTCAAATAAACGAACAAACTCTACTCGAATATCTTGTGCAGGATTTGTATGATCCTTAAGTGCATTTTCCATTTGCTCATAAATCCAAACAACCATATTTTCGGCTGTGGTATTCATCGGAGGTAGCATCTCATTTAAATAACGGTGATCTAAATAGATTTCAATTTTTTCCTTCCAAATCTGTTTAATATCACCAAAATCGATCACTAAGCCAATTTCATCAACAAAACCACTAATTCCAAAAATAACTTTATATGTGTGTCCGTGTAAATTCTTACATTTACCTTCGTAGCAATGTAAGTGATGTGCAGCATCAAAGGTAAACTCTTTATTAACGAGAACTCGTCTATTGTGATATTTTAAGTCTTCTTTTTTTATATGTTCATCAATTTTATGAAGTCTTTCTACGATACGAAAATCAAACATTCTTTGCTGCTCCCTTCGATTGTAGGTAACGATCTAAACCAGCCTGACGAAGCTCACATGCCGGACATTCTCCACAACCATCAGAAATAATGCCGTTATAGCAAGTTAATGTTTTATTTTTTACATATTCAAATGCACCTAAATCATCAGCTAGTTTCCATGTGTCAGCCTTATCGATCCACATAAGTGGAGTATGAATAACAAATGGATAATCCATTGATAGATTAAGAGTTACGTTTAATGATTTAACAAAGATATCTCGGCAGTCAGGGTATCCGCTAAAGTCAGTCTCACAAACACCTGTAATAATGTGCTTTGCTCCTTTTTGTTTAGCAAGTACTGCTGCAAAAGAAAGGAATAATAAGTTACGTCCATCGACGAATGTAGAAGGAAGCTCTCCTTCTTCGTGAGTTATATCAATATCTGATCTTGTTAAAGCATTTGGTGCAAGCTGATTTAACAAGGACATATCAAGGATATGGTGAGGAATATTTAATTCCTTACAAATATCTGCAGCTACATCTAATTCTAGTTTATGGCGCTGATTGTAGTTAAACGTAACCGCCTCAACTTCGCCAAAGTTTTGCATAGCCCAGAATAAACAAGTAGTACTGTCTTGGCCACCGCTAAATACAACGATTGCTTTTTCATTTTTCATATTTCTTCTCTCCTTTGCATGATTAAAAAGAAGAGGGCATCCCGAATAACAAAAATAAAAACAATACGACAAATATTGTTTTTCGCCTTATTTTTTTGTAGAGGGGAGTTTGCGACCTCTACCATAAGCAATAAAACTTATGGATTTTTCTATTAAATTTTCTATCTATTAAATTGTACTAGAGAAGTACAATCATAATTCCCATTATAATCGTTTCATGTTAAAAGAACAAAAACTTTTGTAAGAAAGTAAAAAATTACATATAGGGGTTAGAAATATACTGTTAATTTATGTGTAATTGCTGATACTAGTCTTTATATATGAGTTGCATGATTGAATTTAGTAAATTAGGTGATTAAAATTGAACAAATTCATAAGCCTTTTGTCGGAGTTTGTATTTTGGTATCCATTGGTTATGTCTTTATTTTGGGTGGCTGGATCCAGTCTATTTTTCCGATACCGAGAAAAAGGAAAAGATGTAAATTTTGAAGGGATTGATTGGCCGTTAATTAGCATCTTAATACCTTGTTATAACGAAGAGGAAACAATTGAGGAGACGATTCAATATTTAGTGGAACTCGATTATCCATTAAAAGAAATCATTGCTGTAAACGATGGCAGTAAGGATTCAACCTTTAAAATTTTAGAAAAAATGGCAAATAAACATCGAGAGGTCAAAGCAATTGATTGTAGAGAAAATAGGGGGAAAGCAAATGCGCTACATATTGCTTGCCATGCATCAAAAGGGGAGTTTTTAGTTTGTATAGATTCGGATGCCATTTTAGCGCCTAAAGCTGCACAGTATCTTATTTATCATTTTCTACATAGTGGGGAAAGATTAGGTGCCGTAACAGGAAGTCCAAGAATTCGAAATCGCGATACCCTACTGAGTAGATTACAAATAGTAGAATATTCTTCAATTATTGGGGCCATAAAAAGAACCCAAAGAATGCTCGGTAAAATTATGACTGTATCAGGTGTAGTCGTTGCATTTCGAAAAAAAGCACTTGTAGATGTAGGATTATGGGACCGCGACATGATTACAGAAGATATCGCAGTATCCTGGAAGCTACAAGAAAGATTTTGGGATATTCGCTATGAACCTCGTGCACTTTGCTGGATGTTAGTTCCAGAAACTTTAAAAGGAATTTGGAACCAAAGAATTCGTTGGGCACAGGGTGGACAAGAGGTAATTATGCGGTATTGGCATTTATTATTGGACTTTCGGCATAGAAGGATCTGGCCGATCTACCTTGAACAATGGGTTAGTTTAATCTGGTCATTTTCTTGGGTATTCGTGACAATTTACTATTTAATAACTGCTAACAGTGTACAAGAACTAATCATATGGATGACTTTTTCTTCTTTCTCACTTGTTTTCATGAGTCTTATACAGCTTTGGATGTCGATAAGAGTGGATTCCACATACGATAACATAAAAAAATACTACTTGTGGGCTGCATGGTATCCAGTTATTTATTGGGTTTTAAATGCAATGATTGTAATGTTTGCATTACCTAAAGCAATTAAATCAAGAATAAAAGGTGGTTATGCAACATGGACAAGCCCAGACAGGGGAAACAGGAAACTGGAGTAATCGTTCATTCAAAGAAAAATTGGCTGAGTGAAGTAATGATTATAATTACAACATTGGTAGTTTGGATCTATTGCATAATTGTAATTGCTTTTTTCATTAGTTCGCTAACAAATTACAATAATCGATATATAAATATAATAAAGTCCTATTTTAAAATGACAAATCATGACATACGTTTTTTTATTTTATTTACAATCCTTTTGTGGATCGTTTTTTATTTTGGTCTTTTAAGTTGGAAATTTTATAATCTAAAAAGATTTGGATCATTACGAAGAAGGTCATATCCAAAATTTACAACAAAGGAGGACTTATTAAATTTAAAGCTTATGTCCGAAGAGGATTACAATAAATTACAGAATTCAAAAATTATCATCTTTGAGAAAAATCCTATTCAAGGGTTAGTTAATCAGAATAAAAATAAGTAATCCACATGTGGATATTTTTAATCAAGGGACTTATCCACAAACTGACAGGTAGAAGTAATCTGCCTGTTTTTTAATTTTTAGAGGAAAACCGTTTATAGAGAGTTGTACACAAGTTTGTACACAAGAATACATTTTGTAAACAATTGTATACGATTAAGTATACTTGTCCACAAAGTTGTACACTTTTATTTCTTAAAAAATCTCAGAAGTAGGAAACACGCATTTTAAAAATAATTCTAGAGAAAACGAAATGTAGACATAACTGTACTCATGTACACATTTATGTAAACAGTTGTACACAAAAAAGTAAACTTTACATTCTGTCGAAAAAAGGATACCTATCTAATATTTCTTCATTATTTTTTATATAAAGGATGAGTGTCTTCTGTGGGGGGAGACTTGAGCCTTACCGTCACATTAACCAGAGACTGAAATGGATCTCAACTTTACCGCATTCCCTAAAGGATTCGAGTACTCTTGGCTGAGCATGAACTTCTTCATAAAAAAATTTAATTTAAAAAAACATCTAAAATAATTATAACTATGAAGAATTGCCTTTTAATAAACGAAGCACACTTAATATTCGATCTCGAGTTACACATCACACATCTATACAAGCATAGTAAACAAGTTAATATTTTGAGGCTCTGGAAAATGCGCTGGCAGTTATGTTTGCATTTAGTTTGAGAATTTAATTTCAGTATGTTGTTCAAAAAAATATTACCAACAAAAATCACTACTTTATCAAAGAAGTTCTCTTAGTGTTCTTACCTTCAATATTTGCTCTAATATAGCTCATCTTATTGGTTTAAAATATCTAATTTTTATAGTTCTCAGAGGTAGAAAACAATCGTCCTAAAATAAGTTTAGAAAAGAGAGAGTTGTATACATTTTTGTATACAAGTACACGTTTTTGTACACAAATGTATACAGATTTGTAAACATGTATACATTTGTGTAAACGAATAATGTGTTTACGATTTTGTATACAAGATGACAATTCGTTTACATTTATATAATACTTACAAATGATGATTGACCGGTTATCTAAAGTTAGATACGATTTTAGTAGAACTACAAGTAAGACTATAAATCTATTAATAATGAAAGGGATGATTTATATGGTAAACGCTCGTATAGCTGCTATTGATGTTGGAAACGATTCACTCAAAGGAATTTTTGGGAAGATGGAAGCTGAGATTAATATTCCTAATATTATTGCTAGGGATACAGAAGATCGTCCAATCATTGGTATAGAGGAACTAGACAACCAAGATCCAGTTGATGGAATACATATTCGCGTTCACTCTCCTACGTTAAAAGAGAATAATACTGTTTACCGAGTAGGTAACTTAGCAACAAAAAGTAGTAATGCAACTGAATTAGATCCTGGAAGTAATAAGTCTGAAGAAGATCAAACACTTATTATGTTATTTGCAGCGTTAGCATTAGATGCAGCAAGAGAAGAAAATAAACAAGTAGTAAAGAACTCTAACAATGTAATTGAGGTAACATACGTACTAGGAACTGGCCTTCCACTTAGAGAAGTAAAGGAAGGGAAGGATGTCGGTTATCGATCGCGTTTACTAGGTTCAGTTCACCAAGTAGAGTTTTTAGTAACGCCTAGATATCAAGGATTAAAAGTTAATATTAAATTTGAAGATGTTAAAGTTTACCCTGAAGGATTTGCCGCTTTTATCAATCTAGTTATGGATAATCATTTAAACATAATTAACAAAGATCTTATTGATAAAAAAATCCTTATTCAAGACATCGGTGGATTATCAACTGATATCGCTGTCATTAGAAATAGGAAGGTAGATGACGATAAAGCTCAAGGCTTTAATCTTGGAGTAGCAGAATCACTAGAAGCAATTCGTGAAGAGATTCGTTCTAGACATGGCGTTGAACTCGATAGCCGTAGAGATGTAGTAGAAATTATTACTAAGAAAAGTGACCGAAATCATATTTATGTTAAAGGTAGTCGGACAAGCGTTCATGATATTGTAGACCGAATTTTATTGGAATTAGCAAAAAAACAGTATCGTCATTTAAGAAATATTTGGCAGAAAAACTCTCAAACTGAAATATGCTATTTCATCGGTGGAGGTTCCCTAATCTTAAAGGATTATCTTAAGACACTAAATAACAACTTAGATGGTTATAATATTGATTTCTTTGAAGATGAGAAGGAAAGTATCTGGATGATGGCGAATGCTTATTATAAACTAATTGCCGATTTTGAAATAAAAAGAATAAGAGAATCCCGTAGAGAAGCAAATCAAAATCAAAATCAAAGGGAAGCACAACAAACTCAAAAAGAAGAACAAAAAATGTCTAAAGTAAAATAAGGTGATTCCATGAAGGAAAAAGAATTGACGAGGGGACAACCTATTACATTTCGTATCCCTTCCGATACGCCTGATCAGATCATAAAACATTTGCAACAGCTTAAGCAAAGCGAAAGGCGAAACTTTTCAAGTAAGATTGCTGAGTACGTAATAAGCGGAATTAATGACTCGTTATCAAAGCAAAGGCAAACAATAACGATTCCACTTCCTAAAAGCCTAGATAAAGCTCAAAGAGATTGGTTAAAACATGAACATTCTGAGGCATTATTAGGAAGTATTGTGTACCAACTATTATCCAATCCAATTCGAACTGCTTCTCTTATTACATCGCTAAATAGTAATAGTCTAGCGATTGAAGAAGCTCTATATCTTCAAGAAGAAATAAATGAGCTAGAGCCAGAATTGGAACCCGTTCAGACAGAAATACGTACAAGCGAACGGAATGCAACAAAATTAGGTAATATTGGAAGAAAAGCCGATCGTGATGATGATTTAGATAACTTTAATTGGGAAGTTGCAAGCAAAAATGAAATCTCTGCAGCTGAAGAAGAAATAGAAGAGGAAGATATGGATAGTCTCCTCGGAGATTTTCTTTCACAAATGAATAAATAAGAAATCATAAAAGGGACCGAGTAGATACGGTCCCTTTGTTCATTTTTAATTATTTAATATCGTTCTGAGAGATTTGTGATAATGCTTCGCCAGCACTTTCGTCTGATTGTTCTTGTACAGCTAAATCTCCAAGTGAAAGCATTCCAACAAGGTTGCCGTTTTCTACGACTGGCAATCTTCTAATTTGATGCTGTGCCATTAAACTCGACGCTTCTTGAAGACTGGCATTACAATCAATCGTCACAATGTCATTGGACATTACTTGAGAAGCATTTGCGTTGCCATTTTGACCAATTCCACGTAAAGCTAAGTCACGATCTGTAATCATTCCAACTACTTGTCCATTTTCAACAACTGGAATTGCTCCAACATTTAAGCTTTCCATTTTACTTGCTACTGATTGTAAAGAATCTTGATTTGAACAACATTCAACATTACTTGACATTACGTCTCTTACTTTCATAAAAACACCTCCATAAAAATAACAAAGATATTACTGTGAATATCTTTGTTTGTAGACAAATCCAAAAAATCGATTTTCAATTGCAAGCGATTTGCGAGCCATCTGAAATATTATTTGAAATATCCATTTAATTATTCGGAGCATTAGCAGATATATGTTGCATAATGTATTTTTACGAGTTTAATGTAAGAATAATTTTTTTATGCTGATTGAAGTGACTTTCTTTTAAGGAATTCAGGTAAAACGATACCGATTAAAATTAAAATGATGCCAAAATATTGTGGAGCTCCAACCGTTTCCTTTAATACAATCGCTGACATTAATGTAGCTGTCGGTAACTCTGCTGCCCCTAAGATAGAGGCAAGACCAGAACCAGTTAAAGGAACGCCTTTTGAAAACATTAAAGTAGAGAAAAATGGACCTAGAAAGCCAAGGATCAGTCCGTACTTTAATGAAAGTTCTGCAAATAAGTGCCAATTTGTGAAAAATGTAGGTGGGAGGAAGATAGCACAAATTATAAACCCGCCAGTAATCATTAATGCTGTTTTTGTTATTGGGTTTGCTTTTAAAGCGATTCTACCGCTAAGTAATATAAAAGTACTGTACGAAACCGCGGACAACGCCCCAAATAAAACTCCTAACCAATTCAATGAACCAATACCATCGGTTAAAACATTTGTCGCAAAGATCGTGCCGATAACGAGAGGAATCAATGAGAGCAATTTACTTTTTTCAGGAAGTTTTCGATTGACTACTGATTCTAATAAAACGCCAATCCAAGTGAATTGGAACAACAGCACGATTGCTAATGATGCAGTAATATATTGTAAAGCCAAATAATAAAACATCCCTGTTAAACCAGTAGTAGACCCTAATACAACAAGTAATAAAACATCCTTCTTTGTAGGCTTTAAATATTGTTCATTGTTTGATTTAGCGGATCTACTTTTATTAAAAAGTACGATGGACCATAACAATATAGCTCCAACAAACATTTGCATACCAACTACATCATTTACAATAAAACCATCACCATAAGCCAATTTTACAAAGGTAGACAAAACGCCATAACAAACAGAACCGATAATAATATAGAGTATGCCTTTCAAAATAACACCTCTTCCTAATAAAAAGAAGTAAAGAGGAAAGACCTCTTTACTCATATCTAATTTCATATTTTGCACGGACTAGTTTGGTGAGATATTTCTCCGGTAATAACTCCCCCCAGAGCTACTCACACGTTACTCCGTATTTCAAATTACATTTCTTCTAAAATGCCCTTAACTAAGTTAACGAATTTCGTTCTAACCATGCTTGCTACTTCGATTACTTCTTCGTGGTTTAATGGTTGGTCTAGGATGCCACAAGCCATGTTTGTTAGGCAAGAGATTCCTAAAACTTTCATACTTCCGTGAACAGCTACGATTGCTTCTGGAACTGTTGACATCCCAACAGAATCAGCACCAAGTGTACGGATCATACGGATTTCAGCAGGTGTTTCGTATGAAGGGCCACTCCACCAAGCATATACACCTTGTTGTAATTTTAGATCTTGTTTCGCAGCAACATTTAATGCAAGGCTACGTAATTCTTTGTTATATACTTCAGAAACATCAGGGAAGCGAGTTCCTAATTCTGGGTTATTTGGTCCAATTAAAGGATTTGTTCCAACTAAATTAATATGATCTGTAATTAACATTAAATCGCCTGGATTAAAGCTAGTGTTAACAGCGCCACAAGCGTTTGTTACGATTAATTTTTCTACTCCAAGTGCTTTCATTACACGGACAGGGAACGTTACCTCATCTAAAGTAAAGCCTTCATAATAATGGAAACGGCCTTTCATTGCTACCACAGCTTGGCCTTTTAATTCACCGATTACTAATTCATTTGCGTGTCCAACTGCTTCAGACTTTGCAAAATGAGGAATTTCACTGTAAGGAATTACAACAGAGTTTTCGATTTCATCTGCAAGAGTACCTAAGCCAGAACCTAATATTAAACCAACCGTTGGACGGTAGTTTGTTTTACTTAATATAAAATCTCTTGTTTCTAAAATATGTTCAGTTTTATGCATTTATTTTTCCTCCTAAAATGAGCGATAGGGATTGTGATAAGAATTCTAATTAATAATAGTGCTTTCACCATAAGTCTAAAGGATAAATCCTTACTTGTAAACAGACTAAAAATCATTTTGGTAAAAAGTTTGTTCTTTTTTATAAAAAAGCTATAAATATAGTGTATAAATCGCTATACTTAATTCATAAAATATAAAAAGTTAAGTGGAAGTAAAATATGATTAGGGTTTTGGAGGAGTCAATGATCAGGCAATTTATAGGCTATCAGTCGCCTAAAATCAAAAGTTTAAAGCTTTTATATAGCTTAGTACGAAAATTAGGACCAATTAAAGTTAGTACATTAACTGAAATGACAGGGTATAAGCATACTACTTGTGTTCGGTTATTAGATGAATTAGTACAGGAAGGACTTATATACGACAGTGGATTAGGGGTCTCTAGCGGTGGAAGGAGACCAGCAATGTATGTAATTAACCCAACTGCATTCTATTTAATCGGTGTCGAAATCACGAATTTATTTACAACAGTTCTACTGCTTGATTTAAAACTAACAATTGTCGAATCAAAAAAATTAAAAATGAGCAACGTAAGTACTGGAGAATATACTTTAAATTTTGTAACCAAAAGTGTAAGAGAATTATTAGATCAAAATAAGATTAATAAAGACCAATTATTAGGCATAGGAATTGGAGTGTTAGACCCAATTGATCAAGAAAAGGGCGTAATGATTAAATCGGGATCATTTTTAGCAGATGGATGGGACGATTTAAATATTGTTAGGCACTTAGAAAAGGCCAATCATTGCCCAGTATTCCTAAATAACGGCACAAATTTAGCCGCCCTAGCAGAGTACAGACTAAATTTCAGTAAAGAAAACGAAAATATTGTTTTTGTTTCGAGTGATATGGGAATACGTTGTGGAATTATTCAACAAGGTAAATTAATAAGTAACAAGAACGAAATGGACGATGCATTTGGACATATGATCATTGATATTCATGGAAAACTTTGTTCATGTGGTTCATATGGTTGTCTACAAGCGTACAGTAGTTTACCTGCGATTCGAGAAGAGGTGATCAAACGTGTTAAGCGCGGCGAGATTACTTCTTTGATGGGTGAATTAAACGATGTCGAAAATATTAGCTATCATCAAATTCTTGAAGCTTTAGAGAAGGAAGATCCACTTTGTTTAGAGGTCATAAAAGAGGCGGCTAATTACTTTGGAATGGGACTGACAAATCTAATTTATATCGTACGCCCTGATATTGTAATTTGTGGAGGTACATTAGTTCCAAAGCCATTATTCTTTGATGTAGCATGCGAAACTGCACAAGGAAGATTGAAAAATTACCCAAACAGTCCTGTTCAAATCATTAAATCATCAACAGCGTATAATATCGTTGCACAAGGAGCTGGATGTATTGTATTTGATCACTTTACAGAGGAAACTATGTAATAAAAGCTAAAAACCGTTAATGCTCTACCTGGGAACAGATAGAGGTTAACGGTTTTTTTATCAACTTTTATATTTTTATATAAATGAAATTTTAATCCGTATGTGTTAGCAATCATACCGTTTTCATTAAACTAGTAAACTGATTTGCGATTTCCATGGAAATTATTAAGATTTGAGAACGTTTACAAAAAACGCTTGCAATCCTGTACGTACAAGAATATACTAATCTTGTACGTACAGGATGAATTTAAAATTTATAAATAAATAATAGATGCTCGAGGAGGGGATAGCATGAGCCGATTTAGTGATGAAGCAAAACAATTACTTCAGTACATTGGTGGTAAAGAAAATATCGCTACAGTAACTCATTGTGCAACACGAATGCGTTTTGTGCTGAAAGACGTTAAAAAAGCTGATGAAAAAATGATTCAAGAAATTAAAATAGTTAAAGGTACTTTTACGCAAGCCGGGCAATTTCAAGTAATTATCGGTAATGAAGTATCTATTTTTTATAATGAATTTGTAAAATTAGCTGGGGTAGAGGAAACTTCAAAAGATGAAGCTAAAATAGCTGCTAGGCAAAATATGACATGGATTCAAAGACTACTTGCTCACTTAGCGGAAATCTTTTCACCATTAATTCCAGCCATTGTTGTAGGGGGTCTAATCTTAGGATTCCGTAACATAATTGGCGATATTAAACTACTAGATCATGGTACAAAAACACTTGTTGAAACCTCTCAATTTTGGGCAGGTACACATTCTTTTTTATGGTTGATCGGTGAAGCCATTTTTCATTTCTTACCAGTTGGTATTACATGGTCAATTACAAAGAAAATGGGTACTACTCAAATTCTGGGGATTGTTTTAGGTATTACACTTGTTTCACCACAGCTACTAAATGCATACGCAGTAGCAGGTGGTGCTGTACCACCAGTTTGGGACTTTGGTTTTGCTAAAATCGATATGATTGGTTATCAAGCGCAAGTTATTCCAGCTATTTTAGCCGGTTTCACTTTAGCGATTTTAGAGACAAACATTCGAAAAATCGTTCCAAGTGCAATTTCAATGATTGTAGTACCGTTCTTTGCGCTAGTACCAACAGTGTTAATTGCACATGTAGTATTAGGTCCAATTGGTTGGAAAATCGGTTCAGCTATCTCACATGTAGTTTATTCAGGATTAACTTCTTCATTTGGATGGTTATTTGCCTTAGTTTTTGGATTCTTCTATGCACCACTAGTTATAACTGGATTGCATCATATGACTAACGCAATCGATCTTCAACTAATGAGTCAGCTTCACGGGACGAATCTTTGGCCGATGATTGCTTTATCAAATATCGCACAAGGCTCAGCTGTTTTAGCAATCCTTTACTTAAATAGAAAGAATGAAGAAGAAAAGCAAGTATCAATTCCTGCTGCTATCTCTTGTTTCTTAGGGGTAACAGAACCAGCAATGTTTGGTATTAACTTAAAGTATGCTTATCCATTCTTAGCTGCCATGATTGGCTCGGGTATTGCTGCTATTGTTTCAGTTGGTACAGGTGTAATGGCGAATTCAATTGGTGTTGGAGGTCTTCCAGCAATTTTATCTATTCAGCCTAAACATATTGGAATGTTTTCAATCGCTATGCTAGTTGCAGTCGTTGTCCCATTCATTTTAACGATTATCTTTAACAAGAAAAAACTGCTAGTGAAAAACTCATAATTATTTAAGGGGAAGGAAATTTATTTTCCTTCCTTTCGAATTTATTTATAAATCAAGGAGATTATCAAAATGAAGGATTTTAAGAACAGTGTCGTATACCAAATTTATCCTAAGTCTTTTTATGATTCGAATGGAGATGGTTTTGGAGACTTAAGAGGAGTTACAAAAAAGCTTGATTATTTAAAAGAATTAGGTGTTGACTACATTTGGCTTACTCCATTTTATGTATCTCCTCAAAATGATAATGGTTATGATGTCGCGGATTATCGAAATATTGATCCAGCATACGGAACAATGGAAGATTTTGATGAATTGGTGAAAGCTGCGAAACGTTGTGATATAGAAATAATGCTGGATATGGTATTTAATCATACTTCATCAAAACATGAGTGGTTTGAGAGAGCCCTTGATGGAGATGAAAAATATAAAAATTATTATATTTTTAGAGAAGAAAAGGACGGGAAAGAGCCGACGAATTGGATTTCCAAATTTGGTGGTTCAACTTGGGAAAAAGTTGAGAATTCAAATGAATATTATCTGCATCTTTTTGATAAAACCCAACCAGATTTAAACTGGGAAAATGATGAGGTACAAAACGAAATATTCGATGTCGTTAATTTCTGGATTGATAAAGGAGTAAAAGGATTTCGTTTAGATGTCATTAATCTGATTTCTAAGCCAGAAGTTATGGTTGATGACGAAACAGGTGATGGCAGAAAATACTATACAGACGGACCTCGAATTCATGAGTTTTTAAAGAAGTTAAATAATGAGACTTTCGGTAAGAGGGAAGAAATCATTACTGTTGGTGAAATGTCTTCAACTTCAATCGAACATTGTATTCAATACTCAAATCCGTCAGAGAATGAGTTATCGATGGTTTTTAGCTTTCATCATTTAAAAATTGACTATAAAGATGGGCAAAAATGGTCATTAATGGATTTTGATTTTATGTCACTTAAGTCAATTCTAGATCAGTGGCAAAAAGGTATGCAATCAGGAAATGGATGGAACGCCTTATTTTGGTGTAACCATGACCAACCGCGTATTGTTTCACGAATTGGAAACGATCAAAAGTATCATAAAGAATCAGCCAAGATGCTTGCTACTTCAATGCATTTATTAAGGGGAACTCCATATATTTACCAAGGTGAAGAAATTGGTATGCCTAATCCTAAATTTGACGCAATTGAAGACTATCGAGATGTAGAAAGCTTAAATTATTATAAAATATTAAAAGAAAATGGGGTTCCAGAAAGAGAAATATTAGCCATTTTAAAGAGCAAATCAAGGGATAATTCTCGCACGCCTATGCAATGGAATGATTCAATACATGCAGGATTCACAACTGGAACACCTTGGATCTCAACAGGAAAAGATTACGAACAAATAAATGTCGAAAAGTCTCTAGTTGATGAAGATTCAGTGTTTCATCATTATAAAAAACTAATTAATTTAAGAAAAAAATTCGACATTATTTCGACAGGTACGTATGATTCTTTATTACTAAATCATGAACAAATCTATGCATACACTCGTAAGCTGGATGATCAAATGTTGTTAGTCGTTAATAATTTTTATGGCGAAGATACTCTTTTTAAATTACCAGAAGATATTGCTATTGGGGAGTATAACAAGCAGATATTAATTTCAAATTATAATGATTCTAGTCAAGATTTAACCGAATTTACGTTGCGCCCATATGAGTCTATTTGTTACCTTCTTGAGAAAAATGTGAGAATATAATAAAATTTTTCTAGGTGATGAAAATGAACGCAAAGTATATTTCGATCTATCATAAGTTAATTGAACAGATTGAAAAGGGGGCTTTTACTGTTGGTAGTAAAATACCTTCTGAAAAGTCATTAATGGAGCAATTTGATGTTTCTAGAGATACAATTAGAAAATCATTACAAATGCTTGAGCAAAACGGATATATAAATAAAGTCAAAGGTAAAGGTTCGTTTATTTTAGACACTGCAAAATTAAATTTCCCGGTAACAGGTTTAATTAGCTTTAAAGAATTATCAAACCAAATTGGTAGAGAAGCAGAAACGATTGTAGAAATTCTTGAAAAGAAGTGGCCTAGTAAATTTATAAGAGAACAACTAGAAATAGACGACCAAACAGCGATTTGGAAAGTAGTTAGAGCTCGAAAAATCGACGGGAAAAAAATAATTTTAGACAAAGAGTATTACAATAGTTCATATGTCGAAAAACTTTCAAGGTCAACCTGCGAAGGGTCAATTTTTGACTATATAGAAAATACTCTACACTTAAATATTGGCTTTGCGAAAAAAGAAATTGTAGTCCAAGCTTGCACAGAAGATGACCAAAAATATTTAGATTTAGATGGATATGATATGGTAGTAGTTGTAAATACTTTCGTCTATTTAGACGATGGTTCTCTATTACAATATGGGCAATCTAGACATCGCCCGGATAAGTTTAAATTTGTTGATTTTGCTAGAAGAATTCAACAGGTTAATGAATGATATAAAACCTTACTTAATTAGTCTGCACCCCTTAAAACCTCTGTCGGGTAACATTGGTTTTAAGGGGTATTTTATGTTGTGTAAAAAGAAGTACAGTAAAACTAGTTAATAGCTCAAATGAATAAAACCAGAACTATTTCCAAAAGAAAATAACTCTGGTATTTACATTTCTAGAGATCTTGCCTATTACTGAACTAAAGCGGCATTCATTTACTCTTTTTAACATTAAATACTTTTGAACATTTTTTTAATTCTTTCTATAAAACTCTGCTTAACAATAGGTTTTTCAATGTAAAAACGGTTCTTCTTTCGGTTCATCTGCAAATTTTCTATTATAAAATCTAGTTTTTCTGAAACCAACTTACATTCTGTTAATGATTTTTCAATTGAAGGAAATGGGAGCGACTCATTCTGAATATATGAATAAATAAATTCGTCACTCTCAAAAATATCATGACTTCCTGTTTCTAATTCTGTAAACGCATGTACACTGTCACTAGTATAAAAAATCGAGTCGCCAACTTTTCTTGCTGGATTGCCGGCATATGAAGAATTAGATTCAATTTTTTTCCCACTAACTAATGACATGCCTCCGATAATACTGCCTGAACCAATTTGAGTTCCTTTTAAAATAAATGCATGTTGACCAATCCAAACATGATCACCAATATAAATACTTTTACTTGGATTAACTCTTTTCTTTGTGAAAGAATCATAAATGAGATGAGGGTCCGCTGTTCTAAACCAACAGTCGAATGAAAATAAACAACCTTCACCTACAATTATATTTTTTTGTTCTGAAATAATTAAATTTAATTTGTTGTTAAAATAATTATCCTTTCCAAAAAATAATACAGAATTATTGTAAACAATTGCATTAAGTATATAGTTAAACCTGTTATTACAAAGAAAAATAATTGTGTCATTTCCATTAAATTCTATATTACTATTTACTAAATGAACATTTTCATTATCACAATATAGAAGATTTCCTTTTCCTCTAAAAATGATTTTTGAATTTGTTAGTTTAGGTTTCCCAATTATCTTATTCTCTTTTAAGTCCTCTATGTGTATTGTTTCATTAATAATTTCCATATTATATTCCCTTTCACTTTGAACAAGAATGTTCTGGTCTAGATAATTTGGCGCTTATTTTAGTATTGCCACTTTTACCATTACATCAAAAGGTATTTTTTGATATTAATATTACAATGACTAGTAGGAGAAAATCCATGGTCTTTTATGTGAAAGAATTTATTTTTAGTTTCTAAAAAAAAGACTACTATTATTCTTGCTTAGAAAAAAGCGAGATCGATTAATTTGTTTGTTCATCATGTTATAATAAAAGACTTGATAGCGCGTTGTACGCAAAATGGATTTTAGCGGTTAGTTCATAGAAAAAGATTATATATTAGCAAAATCTGCAGTTTTGTCTAACAGATCACACTATATTAATTGATTATGGAAATAATGAGTAAAAAAGACAATGAATGGATGGGCTTATGGATAAAGAAATGAATTTAAAAATTAAACAAAAATTTGTAAAAGATTATAAAAACGGGTATCCACTAATTTCAAAAGAATCAATCGTGAATAGTAAAGATTTCATTAATGAAGGAACAATTATTAATCTAGTAGATGAACGTAATGGTTTTATTGGAAAGGGCTACTACGGAAAGCAAAATAAAGGTTTAGGCTGGATTCTAAGCCTGAAGGAGCATGAAAAGCTAGATCCTAAGTTCTTTGAAGATAAAATTAAACAAGCGATCGAAAACCGCCAACAATATTATAATAGCTCTGATACGACAGCATTTAGAGTATTTAATGGAGAAGGCGATGGAGTTGGTGGATTAACAATTGATTTTTTCGATGGATTTTATTTGATTAGTTGGTATAGCGAAGGAATCTATCAATTCAAAGATTGGGTTATTCAAGCAATAAAGAATATTGTCGAATTCAAAGGGATTTATCAGAAAAAGCGCTTTGATACAAAAGGTCAGTATATTGAAGAAGATGATTTTGTAATGGGAGAAAGAGGTCAATTTCCTATTATCGTAAAGGAAAATGGAGTTAATTTCGCCATTTATTTAAATGATGGCGCAATGGTAGGCGTATTTTTGGATCAACGTGAAGTTAGAAAACTAATTAGAGATAAATATGCTTACGATAAAACAGTATTAAATACTTTCTCTTATACAGGGGCATTCTCGGTTTTTGCAGCAGTTGGAGGGGCGAGTAAGACTACTAGTGTTGACTTAGCAAATCGGAGCCTAGATAAAACAAAAGAACAATTTAAAATTAATGGAATTGACCCTGCTACCGAGAGCATCGTCGTTGAGGATGTATTTCATTACTTTAAATATGCAGTTAAAAAAAACCTTACATTTGATATGGTTATTCTAGATCCACCAAGCTTTGCAAGATCTAAAAAACATACCTTTAGCGCCGAAAAGGACTATAAGAACCTGTTGAAAGAAGCGATTACGATTACAGAAAATGATGGTGTAATTGTTGCTTCAACGAATTGTAGTACTTTTGGAATGAATAAATTTAAAGGGTTTATTGACACAGCCTTTAAAGAATTAGGCGGGCAATATAAATTAATGGAAGAATTCAGCCTACCTAATGATTTTAAAACAACTAAACAGTTTAAAGAAGGTAACTATTTAAAAGTCGTATTTATTCGTAAAATTAAGTAAAAAAATGGACTGACAGATACATGTCAGTCCTACTTTTTACTTTGAAGTTGCTTTTTGTTCATATAATTTGATCACTTCAATCATAACATTCGTTGCTTTAACCATATTGTCGATTGAAATGTATTCAAATTTGCCGTGATAGTTTTCTCCTCCAGTAAAAATATTTGGAGTAGGTAGTCCCATATATGAAAGTTGTGAACCATCTGTACCACCACGAATTGGTTCTACAATTGGTGTAATTTCTAGATTTGTCATTGCCTCATGAGCAATATCAACAACCTCTTTAACAGGTAAGATTTTCTCACCCATATTATAGTACTGGTCTTTTAACTCTAAAATAATGCTGTTTTCACCATGTTTTTCTTTTAATTGATTTACAATATTCGACAATGTCTCTTTTCGATTAGCAAATTTTGTTTTATCATGATCTCTAATAATGTAGTGCATTTTTGTTAACTCTACATCACCTTCAATTGATACTAGATGATAAAAGCCTTCGTAACCTTCAGTTGATTCAGGCGCTTCTTCTACAGGTAATAAATTATTTATTTCCATGGCAATTTTCATAGAATTTATCATTTTACCTTTGGCCGTACCTGGGTGCACATTTTTACCTTTTACTGTAATCATTGCACCTGCAGCATTAAAGCTCTCGTATTGAAGCTCTCCTAGTGGACCACCGTCCATTGTGTAAGCATATTTAGCATCAAATGCTTTTACATCAAATTTATGTGGGCCTCTACCGATTTCTTCATCTGGTGTAAATGCGACTCTTATTTTGCCGTGTTTGATTTCAGGATGTTGAACTAAATACTCCATCGCAGTCATAATTTCAGCGATACCAGCCTTATTATCCGCGCCAAGTAATGTTGTCCCATCAGTAGTCATTAATGTGTGACCTATATACTTACTTAACTCTGGTGAATGACTCGGAGATAATACAACATTTAAACTTTCATTTAAAACAATGTCATTTCCATCATAGTTTTCAACTAGCTGAGGGTTAACATTTTTTCCCGTAAAGTCTGTCGCTGTGTCTAAATGTGCTAAAAATCCAATTGTCGGAATATGTTTGTCGGAATTTGAAGGAAGTGTAGCCATTACATAGCCATTGTCATCCATTGTTACGTCAACTAATCCAATTTTGTTTAATTCTTCTACTAGCATGCGGCCCAAAGTTAATTGGCCAGGTGTAGAAGGGCATGTTTCACTACTTGCATTTGATTGTGTATCAACTTTTGCATAACTAATTAAACGATTAATTAACTCATTTTTCATATGAAAATCTCCTTTTTTACAATTCATAATTCGTATGTAATACGCTTTCATTTCTTGTTTTTAGTGAAAAGAGGCTACAGTTATATTGTAGTTCTTTCTTTATTTGAAAGTAAAATATTACGCAACGCTCTTTCTATTTAAAATGCTTTTAGCAATTAAAAACTGTGCTGTGTAGTAGGTGATCATAATTAATTCATTTCCATATTTAACGCTTTCTACAAATAGGTCCCACGATAATATAGAATCTGAAATGATAAATAAGAGACTCCCCAAAATGGCCCATTTGTTTCCAGTCATTATAGCTGTAAATACCATCATTGAAATTGCTACTGAATAGGCAATTACCGGAATAACTAAATTCTCCTGTCCACTTTCGTTTAAAGAGCCTACTAAATTAGAGCATAGAAAAAATGCATAAATTGCAATTGGGATAATCGATAATACGCGATAAATAGAAAATTTCCATCCTGATATAAAACCGGCAGCGTAAAACAAATGCCCAATTAGAAAAGCACTTAAACCGACAACAAACCATATTAACGTTCCGTCCCCAATCATACAAAAAATAAGACCTAAAAGTATAAGAGCGCGATATTTAGTTGATTGACTTGGAATTTGTGAAAAGGGATAACTGATAATCAACACCATTGGAATTACCTTAAATAGTATTTTTATGCTAACAGGCTCTGGAGGAATAAAAAAGATATAGAGAATACCAAAAAATAAAATAAGTATAGGTAGATACCTCTTCAAAATAAAATTACCCCTTTCTAACTATTTCCTTTTTACTAAATATTATCAGTGAAAAGTGAAAAGAATGCTATTAGAAATAAAGATAGCAGTCTATTAAACTATAAAAAAAGCAAACCGGAAAGGTTTGCTTTTTACGCGATTGCTATTCCATATGAGTGAGCAATCTGCTCATTAGTACTAGAAGATTTTGCAATAATAACTGTTGTTCCAACATTTATTTGATCGAATAACCATTCGATCTCACTGTTATGCATTCGGATACAACCGTGACTAACTGATTTACCGATTGAGCTCTCATTAGCATTTCCGTGTATTCCGTATGCGCTACCGACACTTAAGCCCATCCATCTTTTACCTAGAGGATTATTTGGAGCTCCTCCAGGAATATTTTCTTTATACCAAGGTCTATTTTTAATTTTATTTACGATTTTAAACTTTCCAGTAGGTGTAGGACTCGAAGCTTTTCCTGTTGCTACTCTAAATGTTTTAACTAGTTTTCCCTTGTTATAATAAGAAAGTTTATTTGTATTTGTATTAATAATAATTAGCTGCCCATTCGAAAGTGGGTAAGAGCTCTTTGCCTCTGTATATGAAAACTTACTTTGATTTCCAGCAGCGTCAATTGACTGTACTTTTATAGGAGTAAATACTTTTAATTTACTGACCTTAAAACTATAACTACCATTCTTTGTTGCAGCCGTTTTAGCTGTATATTTACCGTTTAGAAACAGTTTAACAGAAGCATTTGGTTCTGTTTTCCCACTAATGACAGTGGCATTTTCTTTAACGGTTTGAATTGTAGGTACTGAAGGAGCAGTACGATCTAATACACGAATTGAAACGGGTTTACTTTGATTTTTACTCTTATCAACTGCAACGACTTGAAGAACTGTGTTTGCCTTTTGCTTCGCCATTTTAATAGTAAACTTACCTGCCGAGTTTACTTTACCTTTTGCTAATACTTTCTTGTTTAAGTAAATAAGAACATCAGCATTTGGTTCTGATTTTCCTGATATACTTTGAGATTGATCTGAAATTGATGGTATGGAAGTGATAGAAGGTGCGATTACATCTGAAACATATGATGTAGCAGTTTTACTTTTTAATCCAATTGAAACACCAACTGCATTTATTTTAGTAAATTCTTTTAGAGGTTTAGTATTGAATAGAAAATTGCCTTTTGCATCTGTTTGTACAGTGCTGACCAGCTTATTGTTGATGAGAATTTGGACAATGCTTTTTTCTAAAAATGCTCCTGACACGGAAGTAGATTTATTAGTAATTGGATTGATTTTTGGGGTTGGTAAATCTTTAACCATAAATTTAATATTCTGGTCTGAAACAGTTAGAGTTTGATCATCAAGTGTAATTGAACTTAGTTGATAAGTTCCTTTTATAAAAGAAGCTGTAATCCCAATTTTCCCAGCATAGTAAAGATCTGAAGACGAAGGGTTTTTTAATAAAACTTCTGTCAAATTAGTTCCATTTTTAAATGTTAAAGATACATTGTCGAAATGTTCTTTAGTTGTTAAACCAACTTCAATCGATTGTCCAAAAGTGGCTTCAGTAGTGTTTAAATTTAGATTATCTATATATTTCGATAACTCACCATCACTAAAACCTTGAGAAAAAGAAGTTGCATTAGCAGTAGGTAAAAGGAATAAAAATACCCCCAAAAGTACAGATACAATCTTATTTATCATTTTCTCTCTCCTTATATATGGAATTTAATTACTAAATTTGCCATATAGAGAGTGAATTCCTTTGTTTTTCTAATAAAATAAAACGTCATTTTTCAGCAAAAAAAGAACATTTGTTGAAAAAACAGGAAGAACAGGGAATATAGTAAAATTAGGTGGAATAAAAGAGAAAATAGAAATTTTGTAGAATTAATGTATTTTTAAAATCTTATATTGTCATAACTTCCACGCTTTCTTTAATCATATAATTCAGCTTTTCTTTGATTATATTCCGTTCACTTCCCTTTCCCCTGTACTAAGTGTTAAAGTTAGTTAATAAGAAAATTGTAAATAAACTAAGGAGCATGTTATGAGCAAAACAGTAGTATTAGCGGAAAAGCCTTCAGTTGCTAGAGATATAGCTAAAGTGCTTGGATGTAATCAAAAAGGTAATGGTTTTTTAGAAGGGAAAAAGTATATTGTTACCTGGGCATTGGGGCATCTTGTGACTTTGGCTGATCCTGAAGGGTATGATAATAAATATAAGTCATGGAATTTAGAAGATTTACCAATGATTCCAGATAAATTAAAGCTTGTTGTTATTAAAAAGACAGGCAAGCAGTTTCAAGCTGTGAAAACCCAATTATTAAGAAAAGATGTTTCAGATATCGTTATCGCAACGGATGCGGGGCGAGAAGGTGAGCTTGTTGCAAGATGGATTCTTCAATTGGCAAAGGTTAATAAACCAATTAAAAGACTGTGGATATCATCTGCAACAGATCAGGCGGTAAAAAAGGGCTTTGAAAATTTACGTAGTGGCAAGGAATATGAAAATTTATATCTTTCTGCTGTAGCAAGAGCCGAGGCAGATTGGATCGTAGGGATTAATGCAACAAGAGCCCTTACTTGTAAGCATAATGCTCAACTTTCATGTGGTAGGGTTCAAACTCCGACACTTTCGATGATTTTAGAGCGTGAAAAGGAAATAAAAGAATTTAAGCAACAAACTTATTATGGGTTACAAGTATTAGCAAATAATGTAACCTTTACGTGGCAAAATCGTAAGTCGAATGACCAGAAAATTAAAACGACCGATGAATTACAAAAAATTATTGGAGCGATAAAAGGAAAACAGCTAAAGATTAAGGAAGTTTCGACTGCTGAAAAAAAATCTTTTGCTCCTCAGCTTTATGATTTAACTGAGCTCCAAAGAGAAGCGAATAAAAGATTTAACTTTTCACCTAAAGAAACATTGTCAATCATGCAAAAGCTATATGAACACCATAAAGTTGTTACGTATCCACGAACTGATTCTAGATACTTATCATCAGATTTAGTTGATACATTAAAGGAACGTTTATTAGCATGTAACATAAAACCTTATGGAAAAATCATTATGAAGTTAACGAATCTACCGATTAAGGTAAATAAGTCATTTGTAGATGACAATAAGGTTTCAGATCACCATGCGATTATACCAACAGAGCAGGCACCTATATTAAGTGAACTTTCTTCAAAAGAATTTAAGATATATGATTTAATCGTAAGAAGATTTTTAGCAGTCTTACTACCTCCATATGTATATGAACAAGAAAAAGTTATCGCAGAAATTGATAATGAGCTATTTGTTACGAAAGGTAAAAGGGTTATTTCACTGGGATGGAAAGAAGTCTTTAAAGACGAAGATGATCTTGATAGTACAGAGGATCAACGATTACCAATAATGAATGAAAATGAGCGTATAGAAGTAGCTAAAGTTATTGAAACTAAAGGGCATACGAAACCACCGGCATACTTTAATGAAGCCACACTTTTGAGTGCAATGGAAAATCCGGTCCATTTTATGTCAGGTAATAGTACTGATTTAAAGAAAACAATAGGCGAAACAGGCGGATTGGGAACAGTTGCAACTAGAGCGGATATTATTGAAAAGCTTTTTAGTAGCTTTTTAATTGAAAAAAAGGGAAAAGATATTTTCATCACTAATAAAGGCAAACAATTATTAAACCTTGTTCCAGAAGCCTTGAAGTCACCAGCCCTAACTGCCGAGTGGGAGCAGAAGCTTCAAGCCATCTCCAAAGGTAAATTAGCTAAATCAAAATTTATGAGTGAAATGATCCGTTTTTCTTCAGATGCTGTGAAAGAAATAAAACAAACTGAACAAAAATTTAAGCATGATAACATGACTAGCACTAAATGTCCCGACTGTGGAAAGCTTATGTTAGAAGTAAACGGTAAACGTGGAAAAATGTTAGTTTGCCAGGATAGGGAATGTGGTCACCGTAAAACAATTTCTCAGTCTACTAACGCGAGATGCCCTAATTGCTTCAAACGTTTAGAGCTAAGAGGTGAAGGTGAGGGTCAAATTTTTGTATGTGCATGTGGACATAGAGAAAAGCTTTCTACTTTTAAAGATCGACGTTCGAAAGAAAAAAATAGTAAAGTTTCTAAACGAGATGTTCAAAAATATTTAAAGCAACAGAACAAACAAGAGGACGAACCATTTAATAACCCATTTGCAGAAGCCTTAGCAAAGCTGAAAAAAAAATAAAAGCATAGTCCCTGCACTTCTAACCAGTCATATGAGTTTACTCTATGACTGGTTTTTTTCGTTCAATTGCATATTCATCCACGACTTCACTATAATGATCGTCAAAATAAGTGTCCAGTTCCTTTTTTATCTTTTTAGATAAGACTGGACTTTTACCTGAAGTTGAGACTGATACAATAAGGTCTCCTCTACGAACCACTGCTGGTGTGTGGAAATCACTATTATTTTGATCACTTACATCATTAAACCATTGGAAGTCTGATGTACAATCTTTAACGAATTTATTTATATTTTTATCGTCTGTTGCTGCAATAACAATATGAGCTCCAATTAGATCGGCTTTTTCAAAATACTTATTTAGCCATTTTATTGTAGGTAACTGTTTAAATTCATCACATAGTTGAGGGCTAATAATCGTAATTGAAGCACCACTTTTTATAAATGCTTTTGCTTTTCGAAATGCAATTTTACCTCCACCGATGATCGCTATCTTTTTATTTTGAAGTGAAAAAACTAATGGAACCATTTCAGTCATCTAATCGCTCCTATCTATTAATTATGGACAAATATTTATTTAGCTAATTTTATCATATGTGTAACCAATTTTTAGAACTAGCTAATTTATATTAAAGAGAGGATTTTTATGTCTTTTATTGTAAAAATGATACAGTTTGGTTAATAATTCAATAAAAGTTCATCTTTTCTTTAGCATAAAAGTATTTTTTCTGTTAGGATAATTAGTATTATTTTTTCTGAAAAGATAATGATAAGACTGGAATCTAAATTAAAGAAAAGGTGAGTATTATGTTTAACAAATTAAAAAAAATGTTCGGTTTAGAGGAAGAACAACAACAAGGATCTGCTCCTGTAACAAAAGAAGCTACTAAGGAAGTTGTCATTAAAGCGCCATTAACTGGAGAAATACATCCACTATCTGAAGTACCAGATCCTGTATTTGCAGAAAAAATGATGGGTGATGGATTTGCTATTACACCTTCAGAAGGTGTTGTTGTAGCTCCTTTTGATGGAGAAATCGTACAAGTATTCCATACGAAACACGCTATTGGAATTCGTTCAAATGAAGGTGTTGAAATCTTAATTCATGTTGGACTAGAAACAGTTAAACTAAATGGTGAAGGTTTCGATGCTCATATAACAGAAGGACAAAAAGTTAATGCCGGAGATCATTTATTAACATTCAATATGGACTATATAAAAGAAAATGCAAAAAGCACAATTACTCCAGTTATTTTTACAAATGGAGATGTGCTAGAAAATATTAAAGTTACAGCAACTGGCTCAATTCAAAGAGGATCAGATGCAGCTGTTGCTACATTAAAATAAAAAAATAGCCCTGGGGCTATTTTTTTTTATGCTGTTCTAACTTTTAAATGTTGTTTTCGTTTTACATTTAAACCAATGAACAACGGTTTTATAGTAGGTTGTGACTCAATAATAAATTTCTTTGCAATCATAGGCACAGCTAAACCAATCAATGTATACAATAACGGTCCATAATCGAAAAACTGTGAAAAAACAGCATTTGCAAAAATATGGATGTACATTATTGTTAATGATTCTTTACCAAATATTGTGCAAGGCTGGATAAATTGTAGTTTTGCTAGCTTTTGACATAAATATAGTACGGCAATCGTCATTGTTATTGGAATTAAAGCATCTAAAAATAAATGGTTATATCTTAAATATTTAAGACTTAGATGGTAGTCTAATTTATTCAATTCATATAAGGTCATATAAACGATACTAAGCGTAATACATGATATTCCAAGGACGTTAGAAATTGATGCTATCAATTTTTTCGTAAAGAAGCCTAATCCTAAAAAGAAAATTGCTAGTAGAGCAACATCCATATTCCACGGAATCGAAATTTGATTAAAGGTATTTTTACCAATTTGTGGAATCAATTTAATTGTCTCAAAATGTGCAAGCAAATAGCAGGCAATTACAATGAATAGACGTGTACTATTCTTTTTAAAGTATAAACAGATTAACGCAAATAATATTTGTGTAATAAATAAACATGTCACATACCAAAATACGCCATGGACTCCAGTAATAAATCTTCCACCGATTAACAATGAAAGGACTTCTTTTGATAAATTCGATTGGTTAATAGTTCCGTCTATTACTTCAATTGTCATGTTATATAAACTAAATAAAACCAAATACGTACAGTAAGGTACAAGCAATCTAAATGTTAGTTTTTTTATAAAAAATTTGAGTTCATTAATTGAATTGACCGGTTTAAATAAATACCCACTAATAATAAAAAAGAGCGGCATATGGAACCAGTAAATAAATGTAATAGAATTCGGACCTTCTGTAGAATGACCATAAACAACCAAAAAGATACCGATCATTTTGGCAACATCCAACCATTTTTCACGTTCTATTTTCATTTTATCACCTTGTTTTTATGGCTCGCTTAAAGTAAAAAACTTCAAATCATAGCCAATTTTTTTAAATAATGTCCAACATATTGTAACCGATGAGTATTACAAAGTGACAACATGGACGTTACAATCAAGTTATAAAATGTAAATGAATATTTCATAAATGATACAAACAAATTTGGATATTAAGTGTAGCACGGGATGATACACACTGGTAAAAAATGTAAATTTTTATTAAAAATTATTAATAATCAGTTCTTTCGACAAATATATTCTGTTTTGCATTATATACTTAGCAGGCTGAATTATAAAAGATCGTGCACTTTTTAAATAATCATTTCATTAGTCGAGGTGAAGGAATAATAATGGGCTCAATTATTAAAGTTGAAAATCTTAAAAAGAAATATGGAGATTTTTACGCTGTAAATGGAATTAGTTTTGAGGTTGAAAAAGGTGAAGTATTTGGATTACTCGGTCCAAATGGAGCTGGTAAATCGACGACAATGGAGATGCTTGTAGGATTAAGAAAACCAGATGAAGGTACGGCTACTATTGCAGGGCATGTAATCGGCAAAGACTCATATAAAATCAAACAAGAGATTGGAATTCAACTCCAATCAACTTCATTATTTGAACTGTTAAAAGTAAAAGAAATCATTGAAATGTATGCAAGCTTTTATCCAAGTCATATCCCGATTCAACCGTTGATCGATGAAATGCTTTTATCTGAAAAACAAAATAGTCTAGTAAAAGGATTATCAGGAGGACAAAAACAGCGATTAGCGATTGCATTAGCATTAATTCATGATCCTCAAATTATATTTTTAGATGAGCCAACTACAGGACTTGATCCACAGGCTCGTAGAACGTTGTGGGATATCATTTTAAAACTAAAAGAACGAGGTAAAACAGTAGTTTTATCAACCCACTATATGGATGAGGCTCATGTACTAGCAGATCGCATTGGAATTATGGATAAAGGTAAATTAATTGCGTTAGATACACCAAACAATTTAGTTAGTTCAATTTCTGCAGAGAGTGCGATTGAATTTAAGACAAAGCTACCAGAGCAAGAAGAAAAGTTCGCACATTTAGACAATGTAATGAATGTCGTGATCAATCATGATTTCGTAACATTGTATACTCGTAATCTACAAGCTTCATTAATGGCCTTGCTTGAGTATACAAAAGAACAGGATATGATAATTTCGGATTTATCGACAAGAACTGCGACTCTTGAGGACGTATTTTTACATATGACTGGAAGGGGGTTACGTGAAGAATGAAGGCTTATTATCAATTAACTTTAGCCCAACTTCGGATTTATGTACGTAATCGTCAAGCACTAATTTGGACACTTTTATTCCCATTTTTCTTTATGATTATTTTTGGATTAATGTTTAACGATGGGAATACAACTAGTTATTCAGTGAACCTAATTGATTATGACAACACACAAGTAAGTAAACAAATTACAACTGTTTTAGAGAAACAAAAGTCACTTAAAATTCATAAAAAAACAAATGAATTAAAGTCTAGGAAATTATTATCTGATGGTAAAACTGACTTTGTAATCGTCATTAACAAAGGTTTTCAAAATCAAGTTACAACTAAACAACAATCTGCTCCTGCTCAAATAAAAGTACTATATAATGAAAGTAATGCAGGCCAGCTTCAAGGTGGAATAGCAACGATTACTGCATATGTTGATGCTGCTAGTAAACAAATGGCAGGTTATACACCTAAAATTGTAACAGACTTTAAAGGAGTAGCTGGAATTACCCTTTCATATTTAGACTTTTTAGTGCCCGGAATTATTGCAATGCAAATCATGAATAATAATATGAATGGTGTCGCAGGACAAATTGCCTCTTGGAGGGAACGAGGCGTGCTAAGACGAATGCAAGGCACCACATTAAGAGCCTCAACGTTTATTGCTGCTCAAATCACAGCAAGGCTAATATTAAATAGTTTACAAGCCATCTTAACAATTCTAATTGGCTACTTTGGATTCGACGTTAGTATTCGAGGATCATTCTTATTAGTAGTATTGTTAGTTGTATTAGGTACATTAACATTTATGAGCATCGGATTTATTATAGCAAGTTTAGCAAAAAGTCCAGAAAGTGCTGGACCAATTGCAGGCTTTATTTCGTTCCCACTTATGTTTTTAGGTGGAGTATTTTTCCCTGTAAATAACATGCCCGAATATTTACAACCGATTATAAAGACAATTCCTATTACGCACTTATCAACTGCAATGCGTGACATCATGAATGTCGGAGCATCATTTGGAGATTTACTCCCAGATTTCGGCTGGTTATGCGTCTGGATGGTCGTAAGCTTCTTAATCGCTGCTCGTACATTTAGATGGGAGTAAGGGCAGAACAAGGAGGCTCAAGAATATCGCCCCTTTGAAAGCGAGCACCCTGTAGTGGAAAACAACATCACATTACTTATGTAATTGACAACTTCTTTTTTCAACAGCATGAAGACTTTCGCTAATTTTAGTGAAAGTCTTTTTATTTTACCTTTTTTTCCCGACTACTCCCATTCTTGTCTTTAAGAATAGTTATGCAGTATTTATTGCATACTATTTAAAAATTAAGATTAGGTGAGTTATAGGTGAGTTCAATATTCGAAATCTATTTTCGTGATGTAAAGCGGGTTATAACAAATTGGGCAGCATTGATGATTATCATTGGTTTAATTATCATGCCCTCAATGTATGCATGGTTTAATATAAAGTCTTCTTGGGATCCGTACGGCAATACAAAGGGCTTAAAGATCGCAATAGTAAATGAAGATCGTGGTGCTACGGTCTTAAATAATAAAATTAATATCGGCAACGAAGTAATACATTCTTTAAAACAAAATCCTTCTTTAGGCTGGAGGTTTACAAGTAAGCAAGTCGCAAATGAAGGGGTTAAACAAGGAAAATATTACGCTAGTATTTTAATTCCAAATGATTTTTCAAATAAAATTAGCAAGGTTTTAACAGATCATCCACAAAAACCTGAACTAGTTTATCAAGTTAATGAAAAGCTGAATATAGTTGCTCCGAAATATACTGAAAAAGGTGCAACCAGTATTGCGGGTGAGATTACAAAGAAATTTGAAAAGACCGTAAGTAAGGAAGTATTGCAGGAGTTTAATAAAATAGGAATTGACTTACAAGCAAATTTACCTGAAATAAAAAAATTTGAGCAAATGGTTTTTAAGCTTGAAAAAGATTTACCGGAAATAAAGAAAACTGTGAATACAGCCTTAAATGACTATAAAAAAGTACAAAGCGTTATTCAAACTACAAAAAAAGACATGGAATTGATTAATAACATCGTAGCAAATAGTGAGAAATTAATGGCAAGTTTAAGTGGGTTTTTTAATCAAATTAACAAAGCAATTCAAGATTCAACTCCATTTATTAAAGAGACACTTAACCTACTTCAAAACCAGTCTGTTGTTATACAAAGTACATTATCACAATTACAGAATCAAACGATTAGTAAAGACGAGTCCATGAGGCTATCAAATGAAATCGGAAAAGTACTACCGAATTCAAAAAATATGGTTACTTCTTTAAATCAAGTGCTTCAATCGTTTAATAGCTTAGGTACTACAGCAGATTTTAGTAAAGATATTAGCTCATTAAAAGATCTAGAAGCAGACTTAATGATGATTCAAAATGAAAATTCTCAATTAAAAAGTGCAATACAAAGCGGAAACGGTCTACCGAATGATTTACTTCAAAAAATGAATGAGAGCGCGACAAGTATAAATAACAAAATAAACAGTTTAACTGGAAATTTTGATCAAGATTTAGCTCCAAAAATAAGTGAAGCTTCAAGATTAGTGAATGAATCATTAAAAAATACTCAGACTGTTTTAGCTGATGCAAAAACAAGTATACCTATAATAAAAGGTGTTCTCCAGGACACATCAAATTTATTAGCAACCAAAAAAGGTGATATACAACAATTAGTAAATGAATTACCAATAATTGAAGCGAAAATAAAAAAAATTGCTAATGAAATTAGAAAGGCTAATGCAAAAGGAAACATCGAGGATTTAATTAATTTTCTACGAACAGATATAGAAAAGGTTAGCGATTTTTATTCGAACCCAATCGTAATAAAAAAGGAGCGAATGTTTCCAATACCGAATTATGGTACAGGTTTGACCCCTTTTTATACAACATTGTCGTTATGGGTAGGAGCTTTATTAATGGTATCGTTATTAACAACTGAAGTTCATGAAGAAAAGCCATATAAAAGTAGAGAAGTTTATTTCGGAAGACTATTGACCTTTATAACTATAGGGGTATTACAGACATTAGTAGTGACAACGGGTAACTTCCTGATACTAGGGACTTATGCAGCAAATAAAGGTTATTTTATCTTATTTGCACTATTGATTAGCATTGTATTTACGATTATTGTCTATACGCTTGTTTCGGTTTTCGGAAATATTGGGAAAGGCATCGGTATTATCTTTCTGGTTCTCCAAATATCTGGAGCGGGAGGAGTTTATCCGATTCAAGTAACTCCGCCATTTTTCCAAAAAATAAATCCGTTTCTACCTTTTACCTATGCATTAAGCTTGTTAAGGGAGGCGACTGGTGGAATCGTTTGGGATACCATTTATAAGGACCTTCCAATACTAGTTCTTTTTGTCGTCATTGCAATTATATTGGGGGTAGGTCTTAAAGCAACTATTAATAAAAGAGCAAGTAAAGTCGCTGATCTTTCCAAGAAGAGCAGACTTATTCATTAATCGTTTGAAAAATAAATTCATATAAAAATCATTGAACTGTTTTACCAAGTGCTATAACATAGATAAAAGTTATATCTTTATAGCTTTTAGGAGAAGTAGGTGTTTTGTATGAAATTATCAGTTGTTGTGTATTGCTATAACAATGGAGAAAATTTTGAGAGATTTCACGTTAATTTATCAAATACAGTAAAGTTACTTAAAGAAGATTATGAAATTATTTATATAAACGACGGAAGTGATGATGATACACTACTAGCACTTCAAGTTGTTGCAAATCATAGCAGTCATTTGAAATATATCTCGTTTACTCGCCGCTTTGGAAGAGAGGGAGCAATTAGTGCTGGACTTGAACATGCAAAAGGCGAGGTAGTCATCCTAATGGATGGAAACTTTGTACATCCACCCAATGTTATTTTAGAGATGATGGATGAATACAAAAAAGGACATAACCATGTAGTTGCATCGAAAAAAATAGAGAATTCAGTTCTAAAAAAAGCAAAAAAAGGCATTTTTGAGAAGGTTGTTAAAAAATTTGTAGACCCTGATATTTTGCAAAACGAATCAGATTTTCGTTTGTTAAGCAGAAAAGTAGTAAATGCTATTTTAAGCATGCCAGAATCAAACCGCTATTCAAAAGGTATTTTTAACTGGGTTGGTTATAAAATAAAAACGATTGAGTATGAAATAACATCAAGAATCATTAACAAAGAGACAGAGGTCAAAAGACTAGATTCAATAAAAAGAGCCATTGAATATATATTGTGCTTTAATACAAGGCCATTGAGGTTGTTAACGAAAGTCGGGTTATTATTAATTGGAATAAGTATTGTAATCTTTATTATGATGAGCTTTAAAGTTCTTTTTGTTGGGATTAGAATTCCTGGTTTATATACGATCTCAAACTTCATTATGTTATTTGGCGGAGTTCAAATCTTGATGATTGGAGTATTAGGCGAATATTTAGGTAAGATTTATTACGAAACAAAGAGAAGACCCCAATATATCGTTGAGGCTTCAAGCTATGATGAAAAATAAATATTACGATATGATAAATTTGGAAATTCGGCAAGAATCTTGTCGAATTTCTTTTTTCGTTACATAATATTTAAAGATAGAATAATATTTTAATGAAAGCTTGGAGAATAAAATGGGGAGTATTTATAAAGCTATTCCGGGGGTAGTTCTTTGCCTTATTATTGCACTTACTAGTGAAACACTTTCTTATCTATTGCCTGTTGGAGCAGCTACATTTTCAATAATAATCGGATTGATTGTCGGTAATACAGTACACTTAAAGTCTTATTTTGAAGGTGGTAGAAAGTTTGCTGAAAGTAAATTATTAGAGGTCTCAATATTTTTATTAGGGGCAACGATCAGCATTCAAATGATTAGCTTACTAGGATTAAAAGGAATTTTGTTAATCGTGACACAAATGTGTTTAGTCATCATTTTTACGATTTGGTTTGGTGAAAAATTAGGTTTTGGTTTAAATTTTAGCTATCTAATGGCAAGTGGAAATGCAGTTTGCGGTTCATCAGCAATTGGCGCAACAGCCCCAGCTATACAAGCCACGCAAGAAGAAAAGGGACTGGCTGTCACACTTGTAAATATGATGGGAACAGTCTTAATGTTTATTCTGCCTTTAATAGCATCTGTATTATATCACTCAGAAACATTGCCTACCTCCGCACTAATCGGAAGTACATTACAATCAGTGGGACAAGTAGTTGCGAGTGGTAGTTTAGTAAATGATGAAGTAAAGAATTATGCCACTTTATTTAAACTGATTCGAGTAGTTTTTTTAGTTTTTGTAGTTTTTAGCCTATCTACTATAAAAAGAAGGCACATAGCAGAGGAATCTATTGAAAAAGTAAAAATTCAATTTCCTTGGTATGTAATTGGATTTGTGATCCTTTGTTTTTTTTATAGTTTAGGATTACTACCGAGTTGGGCTGCGAATTTTTCAAATAAGACTAGTCACTTATTTGAAATTATTGCACTCGCTGCAATAGGTTTAAATGTAAATTTAAAAATGATCATTAAACAAGGGAAGTCACTTTCACTTTATGCATTAAGCATTGTAGGTTTTCAAATCATCATCGCAATTTTGCTTATTCAAGTAATCTATTAATATCGTGAAACAACGACAAGAAACAACAAATCATATCTATTTCTCGGGAAATTTCGTCAGGAAAGGTGGTATTTCATTGCTTCAACTATCATCAAATTGGAGAGAAAAATTAAAACTAGAGTTTGAAAAATCGTATTTTAAAGATTTATTGCAATTTCTTGAAAAAGAATACAAGGAACAAACAATATACCCTGCCAAAGAGCATTTATTTCAGGCTTTAAACGAGTGTTCATACGAAGATTGCAAAGTAGTGATTATTGGACAAGATCCTTATCATCAGCCAGGTCAAGCGCATGGGTTAAGTTTTTCTGTATTACCGGGAGTGAAAATACCGCCTTCTTTAAGAAATATTTATAAGGAATTAAATAGCGATTTAGGGATAGAAATACCAACGAGCGGTTACTTAATTAAGTGGGCGAAGCAGGGGATTTTATTATTAAATACTGTTTTAACTGTTCGTGAAGGGGAACCAAATTCGCATAAAAATAAAGGATGGGAACTATTTACTAATACAATCTTATCCGAGTTAAATAAGCAAGATCGTCCAATTATTTTTGTTCTATGGGGTAAACATGCTCAAGCTAAAGAAGAATTGATTACGAGTAACCACCATGTAATATTAAAATCACATCATCCAAGTCCATTGTCAGCTAGTAGAGGATTCTTTGGAAGTAAACCATTTTCACAAATTAACCAAAAACTAGTAGAACTTCAACTAGAACCGATTGACTGGACAGTAGAGTAGTCTATAAATGAGATTTAAAGAAGGGTTGTTGTGATCAACCCTTTCTTGTATTTATTACTTATTACTTAATATAAACTTTTCAACAACTTTAGCGACGCCATCTTCGTTATTTGTAGCAGTGACATAATCTGCTTGTTGCTTTATTTCTTCAGGAGCATTTCCCATCGCAACGCCTAGTCCCGCAAACTTAATCATCGGTAGGTCATTATATCCATCTCCTACTGCGATTACTTCGTCCTGTCGAATTCCTAAAATTTGAATTAAGTGATTTAGACTTTTACCTTTATCTACTTCACTGTTCGTTAATTCTAAAAAGAATGGCTTTGAGCGCATGACACTAATTTTACCTTCAAGCTCTTTTTGAAGTATTTTTTCAACTTGAGCTAATTTTTCTGGATCCTCCAACATTAAGAGTTTTACAACATCATTTTGCACATGCTCGGTAAAGCTGCTTACTTCTTTAATAGGCATGCCTGTGAGCTGGCCTTCAATATCAGTATATTGATTCCCTTTTTCTGTAATAATATCATTTTCAACATATGTATGAACGAAGACGTTATGTTTCTTACTAAGCTCATAAAGTTCATGTGCTTGCTCTTTTGTTAGTGTACATTCATAAACATTATTTTTTGTTTGATAATCAGTAATGATTCCTCCATTAAATGATAGGACATAGCTACCATAATCATGAAGTAATAGTTCCTCAGCTAACTTATGCATAGCAAAGGTTGGTCTGCCAGAAGCTAACACTACTTTTACACCCATATCTTGAGCTTTGAGTAAAGCTTCCTTCGTTTTTTGAGAAATAACATGTTGGTCCGTTAAAAGCGTGTCATCGATATCCAAAACGATCATTTTATAGTTCAAATTACAATACCTCCTAAAAATTAGCTTTTTTAGTATACCACCGTTCGAATAAAATAGTGCTTAATTTGGTTGGTATTCGCTTTCAGAAAAAAGCCATAGTATAATAGGGTTTATTGGATGGTGTTAATAAAGTTTGGTGGTGATTTATCTGAATATCAGTGTAGAAAAAGTAATCCAGCAAATTGAAAATGAGTTACATAAGGCAAAAGTAAGTACACAAAAACCTGGACAGTTTCGGGAAAGAATTGCCAGTATTCGCTCTTTATGTGAGTTACTTCTTGAAGACGAGAGCGGTGTAGAGGTTCCAAAGAATATAGTAACTAGTAGTATTGTTCAATCAATACCAAGTCAGCCTATTATGTCTAGACCTTCTGTTATGCCTAAATTGGACGATTCGGAACAAAGTGGATCATTATTAGATTTTTAAGATAAAGGGGGAGAAGATGTGAAGCTATTTTTCTTACTAGGTAGTATTTTTGCATTTTTAGTAATCGCATTAGGTGCATTTGGAGCACATGGACTTGAGGGGAAAATCTCTGAAAGATCACTTCAAATTTGGCAAAAGGCTGTTCAATATCAAATGTTCCAAACTGGTGGACTATTTATTATTGCATTTTTAATTGATAAATTTGGTTCAACGACACAATTAATGTGGGCGGGATGGTTATCTGTAATAGGGATCATCTTATTCTCAGGTAGCTTGTACATATTAAGTGTATCTGGAATTAAAATACTAGGTGCAATTACTCCATTAGGTGGTTTAGCATTTTTAGTAGCTTGGATATTAGTAGGAATATCAGTAATGAAATAAAAAAAGTGTTCAATAAAAGTGCAATTATTGCACTATATTGAACACTTTTTTTTAAAGTTGATAAGGTAAAGCTATTTCTTCGTCAAATGTGACGTAATCTAAGTAAATTGTTAACAATATGAAAGTTTTAGTTGTATTTACATCTCTGAGTACAATATGATCACGTCCAGCTCCCATAATATACCCTACAAATACTTGTTGTTGGTGACCAGTGAACGTCATATAAACCGTAGCAATTTTCCCACGATTGGCTCTAAGTATATTTTCTACATAGGATTGTTCAAACATACTAGCTGAGGCGGTAACTTGACCTTGTTGGGTAATCATCCCCCCTGATGGAGCTGCAAATCCTTGCCCCTGTCCTGTTTGTTGTCCTTGACCTTGGGCAGGTTGCGCCGCACGATAAAGATTTGGATAATATTCGTAAGGATTACTCAAAGAAAAAACCTCCCTTAGTTAAATCAAATTAAACACTGTAAACTTTCGGACAATCTTGAGCAGTTGGTTGATAAAAGCAATGCGACTTAAATCTCCCTGCTAGTTTTTGGTTAAACCAAGTTCCTGGGCATGAACCTGCAGGTCTGAAGAACCATAGGCCATAAGTTGCTGGCCAAAAA
The DNA here is from genome assembly GCF_900112535.1 of Bacillus sp. UNCCL81. Lineage (NCBI taxonomy): Bacteria > Bacillati > Bacillota > Bacilli > Caryophanales > Bacillaceae > Bacillus > Bacillus sp. UNCCL81. Next base: position 68,466 of record NZ_FOMF01000014.1, read on the forward strand.
CGCTGTCCAGCTATTACTTTTCTAGATAACTCAATATCTTGGTCTCTGGCACGTTGATAAAAGTAAGATTTTTGAACAGCTTCGAATCCACCTGGATTCTGATAAACCATATCTTTTATACTTCGAATGTCTCTAAAATCTAAGCAATCACATAAAACCCTATTAACACATACATTTCCAACCATTAACATACCTTCTACACCTTCGCCTTCAGCTTCAGCACGCATTAATCTAGCAAGCAAAGCAACCTCAGCGTCAGTATAACGAATTACAGCCATAAAAAAGCCTCCTCATCCGAATTAAATATTCTGCATGAATCCCATTGGTGATCGGAAAGCGAGGACTAATTAGTTCGTTCACTACTGTAACTATATTAAAATTGAAAGAAACATATGACATCTTTTCCAACAGGAAAATAAAAAAACTTCTCAAAAAAGAGAAGTCTTTTAATTTATATACTATGATTTTTTGTATTAAGTGGATACCCTTAAGTATTCAATTAAACGTAAAGATATTTTGAGAATGCATCTTCTTTTAGGATTGTTCCAACAAAGAATGAACCAAATACTCCGTAACGAGCACTTACTTCATCAAAACGCATTTCATAAATTAATTTTTTGAATTGAAGTACGTCTTCTGCGAATAAAGTAACGCCCCATTCATAATCATCAAATCCTACAGAACCAGTAATAATTTGTTTAACTTTACCAGCGTAACCACGACCAATTTTTCCGTGGCTGTACATCATTTCTTTACGAGCAGCTGAAGGAAGCATATACCAATTATCTTCGCCTTCACGCTTTTTATCCATTGGATAGAAGCATACGTATTGAGATTTTGGTAAAGCAGGGTAAAGTCTAGCGCGAACATGCGGATTTTGATATGGATCGCCATCTTCTTCGCTTAAGTAATTACTTAATTCAACTACAGAAACGTATGAATAAGTTGGAATCATATACTGAGATAATGTAGTTTTATTAATTTCTGTTTCAATATGTAATAACTCATCCATTGTAGGTCTTAAAACCATAAACATAATGTCTGCTTTTTGACCTAAAATATTGTAAATAGCATGGCTACCTTCACCAGAATCAGCAACTTGATTCCATTTTGAGAAAACTTGTTGGAACTCTGTAATCGCCAGTTGACGCTCATCACTACTTAATTGTTTAAAAGCATGCCAATCCATACTTCTAAAATCATGTAAACAATACCAGCCATCTAAAGTTTTTGCAGCTTCACTCATTTTAAATCCCCCAAACGTTATCGTATTGATTTTCATTTATATAGCATACTACAAATAAAAGTATTTTGTAAAAACATACAAAATTATACAATATCCAAATTTAGTTAGAAAATTAGGAATTAATTTACTTTAAATGATAGCGCTTTATTAAATATATTATATTTTTCATTACTCTAAAAAGGTTTTATTCTAATTATGTACAAATAAAATAATTTTAAAGATTTTGGAGGCAATTATGAGCAACTTATTTGAAAGCATTAAACAAAAAGTATCAGGTAAAGGTATTTCAATCGTTTTACCAGAAGGTACAGATGAGAGAATTTTAACAGCTGCTGACAGACTTGCGAAAGAAGATGTATTAAAACCGATTTTAATAGGTAACGTAGAAAACGTAAAAGAAAAAGCAAATAGCTTAGGTTTAGAACTTCAAGGAGTAGAAATTTTAGACCCATCTACTTATGGAGAAATGGAGCAACTAGTTGCATCATTTGTTGAACGCCGTAAAGGAAAAGCAACTGAAGAGCAAGCTCGTAAAGCATTATTAGATCCAAACTACTTTGGAACAATGTTAGTATATGCAAACAAAGCTCAAGGATTAGTTAGTGGTGCTACACATTCAACTGCAGATACAGTACGACCAGCGCTTCAAATCATTAAAACAAAACCAGGCGTTACAAAAACATCTGGAGTATTTATCATGGTTCGTGAGGATGAGAAATACGTATTCGCAGATTGTGCGATTAATATTGCTCCAAATAGCCAAGATTTAGCTGAAATTGCTATTGAAAGTGCAAAAACAGCTAAACTATTTGACATTGAACCTAAAATCGCAATGTTAAGCTTTTCAACTAAAGGATCTGCAAAATCGCCTGAAACTGAAAAGGTTGCAGAAGCAGTTAAAATTGCAAAAGAGCTTGCGCCTGAATTAACTTTAGATGGCGAGTTCCAATTTGATGCAGCATTTGTACCATCTGTTGCAAAAAGCAAAGCTCCTGATTCAGTTATTCAAGGTGATGCGAATACATTCGTATTCCCAAGCTTAGAAGCAGGTAACATTGGTTACAAAATTGCTCAACGTTTAGGTAACTTTGAAGCAATCGGACCAATCCTACAAGGCTTAAATATGCCTGTTAATGACTTATCTCGTGGTTGTAACAGTGAAGACGTTTATAAATTATCAATCATCACAGCTGCTCAAGCACTATAATTAGGGCAGATTAAGTAAAAAGAGTGCTCTTAAGTCAATGAACTTATGAGCACTCTTTTTTATGGAACACCTTGAGAAATTGGTTTACTTATTGATGCAACCTGATTTTAACAAAAAACCAAAAGGAATATTCAGTGATGGATAATCCTTTTTTATTAAGAAGTTGATTGGAACGAAAGGGTGCACGACTCCTATGGGATTAGCGGGAAGGCTAAAGACCCCACAGGCTGGCCGAGGAGGCTAAAGAATCTCGCCCCATGGAAAGCGAGCAAACTGTAGTGGAAATCATACCACACAACTTATTTATCAGTGATAAAATTAATTGACAAAGTCCTTTTTCAGCAGCATGAACCAAAAGGAAGATTCAATTCCCTTTTGGTTTTTCATTTTAAAGAGTTCTTTTGTTCTTATCAGTCTTGCATAGAACTTATATCCGAATTACGATCAATCATTCGTTGCAAATGATAATTATATAATTCTATTTCATCATCAAGTAAGGAGTTAGGTGTTAATTTTGGAGTTAATTTAATTAATGATTGAAGTAGTCTTGTCATTACATCCGTCACTGTTAGATTTAATGATAGTAGTTCGGAAAGAGATGCCATTGTATCAGGTATAATTGTAGGATATTTAAATGAAGTTTCTTTGTGATCAATCGCAATTTCATAAAAATCTTTAATAATAGAAGCACGTTTTGAACCACTTTCGTTAATGCATAAATAAATTTGAACAGCAACCCCTTTACGTATCCTACGTTGAGAGATACCCGCAAATTTCTTGTCATCAATACTTAAATCAAAATCTCCTGGACAATATGATCCTACTATTTCTTTTGCCACTATTTTATCTGTTAAATCCTTAAACATATCTTGAATTAGTGCATACATCGTTTCATAACCATCATTAATTTGCAGTTTATGTTCAGCCTCTGGAAAGAGGATCGATATATTTAGAACACCTTCATCTAAAACAACAGCTAGCCCACCTGAATTTCGTACGATTGCTTTGTATCCATGGTCATTAAGAAATTTAACCCCATTTGTTAGATTCGGTAGTCTAGTATCTTGTATTCCTAGAACTATTGTGTTGTGGTGTACCCAAGTTCGAATTGTTGTAGGAGACTCCATTTTCCCAATTTTTGTACATAATGTGTCATCTAGTGCAAAAGATTGGATCGCCTCAAAGGATGGCCCTAAAGTTGAGCCGTCTATAAAACGTATTTCATCTGTTTGTAACCGATTCAAATGTTGATTCATTAAATAAGCCCCTTGCGTTTTGCGTTTGTTTTCCTATTTTAGCATGATTTTAAACTAAATAAAAAAACTTCATATTCAGGAGATTTCATTATTTAAAGTAAATACGCAGATATATTATTCCAGAAAACAAGTACATATAAATCTATCCCAGCTGTAAAAAATAATCGTGTATATGAAATGCTTGGCAATGGCGCTTCGTTCAGTGAACCAGTTACACTTGAAAAACAGCTAGCATTCTTTAAAAAATCATTTTTAGGAAATTAATAGATTGTAGCGGGATTATCAAATTTAGTATGCATTAAAATAGAGGAACCAAATCAATATTAAGATTTAGTTCCTCTATCTTATAAATGACAATGTTATTCTGCAATTTTTTCTAAATTTCCGTTTTTATCCATTCTAAAGGATGTTGCCGCTGGTTTCTCTTCCTCTTCAAATAATACTAATTTTCTAGCACGGTTCATTATTTTCATCATTGTTTCATAGTCTTCTTGAACAGTAGTAGCATCTTTTTCAAGCTTTTCTACTTGTCTCTGTAATTGTGAATTTCGTTCCTGTAATTGCATAAGCTCTCTTTTTAGTTGATCATTTTCACGGACTAAACGATCGCTACCAATCTGACTGCTTGAGAGACCTTGTAAGAACTGGATGACATCAAACATTGTAATTGAACTTTTTCTTGTATTCATTGGTGGTGCTGGTGGTGGAGTCTGTGATTGATACTGATTTTGAACGGAAGGTATACTTGAAAATATCTCAGTCGTTGGTTCCTCGTTATGCGTTACTTCTACGCTTGCATCATTTTCATTATCAGTTTCCACAAAGGATGCAAATTCTTGATCGAGTTCAACACCATACTCTAAATCTTGTTCATCATTTAAATAACGATCAAAATTACTAGATACATCTGTTTGTATATAACTAGATTCAGAAGGTGTATATAATAATTTTTTCTTAGCATCTTCACCTTTAGCGTGTCGAAGCTTTTCTTTACGGAATTTCTTTGCTAATTGAAGTGCTTTTTCATAATTATAGCGAACAACGGCATTCCAACGAAAACCACATGCGGCCGAAGTGCGTTCTAAAACATCGCCTACTTCTTCAAAGGCATTTAATTGGGTACTACCTTCTCGTACATGACGTAAAACGGTTTCCGCTAAAAGTAAATCATTTTCTTCAGTCCAAGCATCCTGTCTTAATTTCATCATAGGAATTTCCCCTCAACTTTCTTTTATTCAATTAATCGATTTAATAACTAGCTGATTAATAGAAGTTTGGACAAAAAAATAGAAAACTATACAAAAAATAGAAAATAGTAGAATACTATTTGGAGTGATTTAATTGGAAAACTTGCATGTCCTTTTTGGAACGAGTAAAATTACTGCTGAGTATGTTCAATTTAGAACAGAAAGGATTGTAAAAAAATGTCAAATGAATTTAGAATATGTGATGACTGCCAGGCGACAAATATTAAAACATTAGTCCCTCGCTTAAAAAGAATAGATGATGAAGCAGAGATTAAAATTGGTTGTCAATCTTACTGTGGGCCAGGACGTAAAAAATCATTTTGTTTCGTAAACAATCGTCCCTTATCTGCACCAAACGAAGATGATCTACTTGTAAAGATAAAGTCAAAACTAGGTAAGAATTAAACGCTCCTTCATCTTTAGGAGCGTTTTTTTGATATAATAGTAAAGATAGAAGAGTCCTGTTCAGAAAGTAAACCCATTAGCATATAAAGAATTAGTATACATATTGAAAGGGGGCCAAGATATGTCATATCGTTTCCAAAAGCTTTATGAGGAAAAAGTATTTAAAGATCCTGTACATCGTTATATTCACGTAAGAGATCAAGTTATTTGGGATTTAATAGGTACGAAAGAATTTCAGAGACTACGCAGAATTAAACAGCTGGGTACTACATATCTGACGTTTCATGGAGCTGAGCATAGTCGATTTACTCACTCGCTTGGCGTTTATGAAATTATAAGACGTATGGTAGATGATGTTTTTTCTGGTCGTCCTGAATGGAATGATGATGATCGCTTATTAGCTCTTTGTGCTGGATTATTACATGATGTTGGTCATGGTCCTTTTTCGCATACATTTGAGAAGATATTTAATTTAGATCATGAAGAATTAACGAGAGAAATTATAGAGGGTTCAACAGAAATTAATGAAATCCTAAGAAAAGTTGGGGATGACTTTCCTAAGAAAGTATCAGAAGTGATTGAGAAAACATCGGTGAATAAGTTAGTTACAAGTATGATTTCAAGCCAAATCGATGCAGATCGAATGGATTATCTCCTTAGAGATGCTTACTACACTGGCGTAAGTTACGGCAATTTTGATATGGAACGAATTTTGAGAATTATGCGCCCTCGACCTGATGGTGTCGTTATTAAACAATCAGGTATGCATGCTGTTGAGCACTACTTAATTAGTCGATTCCAGATGTACTGGCAAGTTTATTTTCATCCAGTGTCTAGGAGCGCGGAAGCCATTTTACAAAAAATATTACAAAGGGCTAAATATTTGCATGAAACAGGTTACCATTTTAATTATGTACCAGTGCATTTTGGTCATTTATTTGAGGGAAAAGTTGATTTAGATGAATATATCAAATTAGATGAATCAGTTCTTTTGTATTATTTCCAAGTATGGCAGGAGGAATCTGACCAAATCTTGAGTGATCTATGTCAACGGTTCTTAAATAGGAAATTATTTCAATATGTAGACTTTGATACACAAAAACATACTGAAAAGTTTGCTGAATTAAAAGAGTTATTTTTAGAAATAGAGATAGACCCGGAATACTATTTAGTCATCGATACAATTTCTGACGAAGCTTATGATTATTTTAGATATGGTGAAGAAGGTGGAAAGAAGCCGATTTTACTATTGCAAACGAACGGTGATTTGAAAGAAATTTCGCGTAAATCAGAGCTAGTAGATGGAATAACTGGTAAAAAGTTATTCGATTCTAAGTTATATTTTCCTCATGATTTAATTTATAATAATCCTGATGAAAAGAAAAAGAAAGTAATCGAAATGATTGAAGAAATAGCAGGGGCTAAAAGAAGATAAAAACAGTAAACGGAAGTTATTCCGTTTACTGTTGATGTATGTAAGGAATTCTATTCGTCACTAAGGCGTTTACCTGCAACTGCATAATGGTTTTTTGTCATTTCTTCAATGAAAACAACAATCTTTTCAGTTGGAGCACCTGTTGTTTCACTTACAGCATCAGTAACTTTTTCAACTAATGCTTTCTTTTGTTCTTCAGTGCGACCTTCGAGCATTTTTACTGTAACGTATGGCATATTATGACCTCCTTCGTTTTATCATTTTTATTATAACTCAGGAAGTCAGAATAATAACGATTAAATCGATTAACATTGAAGAAATCATAAAGAATAAATTAAACTATTAATAAATTAACCGTTAAATTTTATAAAAAGCAATTTTTCTCGAAAGGAGCAAAGAATGGGATCATTTTTTCAATATCCATTAAAAGATATACCATTAATATTATTAGTTGTTGCAATTTCGTTATCAGTTCACGAATTCGCGCACGCTTATGTAGCTTATAAATTTGGAGATGACACGGCAAAAAGACAAGGCAGATTAACGCTTTCTCCATTTAGACATTTAGATATTTTCGGTACAATTGCGATAATTATTTTAGGCTTTGGTTGGGCAAGACCAGTTCCTGTAAATCGACATAACTTTAAACATCCGAGATTAGCAGGAATCTTAACCACTGCAGCGGGGCCGATTAGTAATCTAATTCTGGCGACGCTAGGTTTAATCGCTTATTCACTATTATATAAGTACGGATTTTTTCATTCTTTCCCACAAGCACTATCACTTACTTTAGATTCTTTTTTTAATATTTTCATTCAAATGAATATAGTATTATTTGTATTTAACTTAATTCCTCTTCCACCACTAGATGGATATCGAATTTTAGAGGATTTAGCTCCTAATGATCTTCGTGCAAAAATGTCACAATATGAGCAATATGGAGCATTTGTATTTTTAGTTTTAGTATTAACTCCATTAGATAACTATACAATTCAACCAATTTTCCAGGTTGCTATACCTTCAGTTTTCCACTGGATTAATTCAATCGTTACACCATTAATTTTTTAGGAGGGGTACAATGTCTGATCAACCAAAAAAGAAATCACTAGGTTTTAATATATTAAAAAATGATTCAACAAGTGGGCATGGCGGATTTGGTGTTGGAGCAATTAGTTTAGAAAATATTTCTCCAGTCTTTATTGATATACAAGAGAATGATGTTTTTGTAGATATCGGTGCAATGCACGCAAGAAGTTCAGTTGAAAAGGGGATCAAGTTTTTAACGAATGAGGATGAAGTTCCTAATGGAAAACCTTATTGGTTAGTATGGGTCGCAACTGAGCGAACTGAAAACGGTCCTTATTATGCTGGGGTAACAGGTTGCTACATGACTGTTGATCGCGAAGCTAGAAGGGGATATAAGCTTCTTCCTGACCATGTAAATAAAATGGATAGAGCGATGAAACGTAAAATAATTGTTGAACAGATGGATGAAAAGTCTCGTAAATTATTAGCCAATTTCTTAAAATCGCACAATGAAGAGATGTGGAATAATTCATCTGAACAATTAAAAACTGAACTTTTAGGATAGTATACTTTTTCTGGTAAATTATATAAAAAATTTGAAGAAATCGTCGAATAATCTTTTTACATTTAAGACTAAATAAAGTAAACTAATAATAGCTTGGACAAAGCTAGGACTAGGACAAACAAAAGACCTTACCAATTTGGTGAGGTCTTTTGTTTTTAAAGTAAATATTGTGAATACCAAGGCTTACTGTCTTTATTTTCCTTTTTATGTTTTTGGTTTATTTTTTTATTCATACAAGGCTTTGTTGGTTGTGTCCCTTTACGAAAATAAAGTGAAACCTTATCGCCGCAGCCTTCCTTAAACAAAAGACCAGTCTTTTCATCTACAGCAACTTTAACTAGGTCATTAGGTAGTTTAGTGTCTATATTTTTATCCAATAAATTTGTCATAACTGATGCCCATACCTTCTTCGACAGTGAACTTTCCTCTACGGTTAAATTTTTTGAATGATCATAACCTACCCATACTCCAACAATAAGATTTGAATGGAATCCAATCATCCAGCTGTCCGTTTTTGTAGTGCCAGTTTTACCATAATAATCTTTTGATAGTTCAGGAATAATACTAGTACCTGTTACTGGCAAGTAGCTTGAAAAACTTGTATTGAACATGCCATTCATTAGTTGTTTAAGAATAATGGTTTGATCTTTATCTAATCTTTGTTTTTCATCAAACTTTTCTTTATAGAGCGTCTTTCCGGTTTGAGTTTTAATCTCTTTTACGAAATGAGGAATAACTTCTTTACCATTATTTGCAATTAAAGCATAAGCTCTTGTCATATCGAGCAATGAAGCATCTTGAGTGCCGAGTGCCATTGAAGGTAGATTATTATTTGGTGTGGTTAAATGGAATAACTTCTGTGCTTTAATAAATTCATCAGCACCAACTGCCTGCTGGGTTTTTACAGCATATATATTGTCTGAAACAGCAATAGCTTTAGCTAGTGTAATTGAACCATGTGCGTATAGATTGCCACTATTTTTGGGACTATATGAATCTCCATTTTCAAAGTGAAATATAGTAGGCTTACTTTGAAGTCTTGTTGATGGGGTATATCCATTTTCAAGTGCACTATAATAAAGAATTGGTTTTATTGTACTTCCTACCTGCCTTTTCGATGCTATTGCTCGATTAAATAAAAACTGTCCTTTCTCACGGCCTCCAGTCATCCCTAATACTTCACCAGTTTGACTATTTAATACAACTACACTAGCCTGTAAATCAGGTTTTGGTCTAATATACTGATCAAATGCTTGATCAATGTGCTTTTGAATAGCAGGATTAAATGTTGTATAAATTTGGCTACCATTGTTATTGATTGATTGTCCAATAGAGGCTGTAATTTCTTTTTGAACGCTTTGTTGAAAATAGGACGTAAATGAAGAATTTGAATTATGTTTAATCGGTTTTAACTTAATCGTTTCATCAATTGCATTTTTAACACTTTTTGAATTGATTAATTTATTCTGTTCAAGTGCTGATAAAATTCGTTGTTGCCTTTTCTTTACAGATGAAAAATGAACATAAGGATCATATTTTGAAGGATTGGCCGGAATACTTAATAAAAATGTAGATTCACCAATTGTCAGCTCGTTCGTCTCTTTTCCTAAGAAGGTATTTGCCGCAGTTTCTAGACCATAAATACCATGTCCAAAATAGATGGTGTTTAAATATGCTTCTAATATTTTATTTTTACTGTAAGCTGATTCAAGTCTCATCGTTAAATAAGCCTCTTTTAATTTACGATTAAGCGTTTTTTGTTGTGAAAGATATAAATTTTTTGCAAGTTGCTGAGTTATTGTACTTCCGCCTTGAGCGTATTGTCCCTTCGTTATATTAATTAAAATAGCAGAACCCATCCTTTTTAAGTCGAAGCCATGATGATGAAAAAAATTACGATCCTCAGAAACTAAAATACTATTGATCGCAATCGGAGGCACATCTGCAATTTTAAGTGTTTTACGATTTTGAAGTAGCTTAGTTTTACTAATCAGTTTTTGATTGTGATCATAATAACTGGAATTTGACTCAATAAATAATGAAGGTTTTGTAGACGTCATAGCAAATAAATAGACACAAGATAAAAATAGTGTACCTGAAATTGAAATAATCGTAAGCAAAATACCGATCTTTTGAAGTGTACGCCAATGGTAAGAGTAGTTGATATTATACAAAAATGTATCCTCCTCTCGATTCATTTCTCTAATTTAATACTAGTATGGTAGATTAAGAGAAATTTTATTCAAATTACTGTAGTAAAAAATATCAAATAATTTAGCTTTAAAAATCTTGCATTTCACAAAAATTACTCTATACTTTTCTTTTGTACGGCAAAAAATTGTCGTAACAACACAAATCCGATAGGAATTAGGAAGAGTGGGGATAATACGAAACATAATCGAAAGAGTGGAGGCTCCTTAGTCAGCCCCGACAAAACGATACTTATGTTTCAAACTAAATCTTGATAAAGAAGGGTAGATGCATTAAATGGAATTATGGTTTACTGAAAAACAAACAAAAAACTTTGGAATTACTGCTAAAATTAATAAAACTTTACATACAGAGCAAACTGAGTTTCAAAAGCTTGACATGGTAGAGACAGAAGAGTTCGGAAACATGCTTATTTTAGATGGTATGGTTATGACAACTCAAAAAGATGAGTTCGTTTACCACGAAATGGTTGCACATGTACCTTTATTCACACACCCAAATCCTGAAAACGTATTAGTTGTAGGTGGCGGTGACGGCGGTGTTATTCGCGAAGTATTAAAACACCCAAGCGTAAAGAAAGCAACTCTAGTTGAAATCGATGGAAAAGTAATTGAGTACTCTAAAATATACTTACCTGAAATTGCAGGAAAATTAGAAGACCCACGTGTAGAAGTAAAAGTAGACGATGGATTTATGCATATTGCAAATAGTGAAAATGTATACGATGTAATTATGGTAGACTCAACTGAACCAGTTGGTCCTGCAGTTAATTTATTTACAAAAGGCTTCTATGCTGGCATCTCTAAAGCATTAAAAGAAGATGGTATTTTTGTAGCTCAAACGGACAACCCATGGTTTACTCCTGAGTTAATTACACAAGTTCAACGTGATGTAAGAGAAATCTTCCCAATCACTCGTTTATACATTGCAAACATTCCAACATATCCAAGTGGAATGTGGACATTTACAATCGGTTCGAAAAAACATGATCCACTTGAAGTAGAAGAGAATCGTTTCTTCGATATTGAGACAAAATATTATACTAAAGAGCTACACAAAGCAGCGTTCGTATTACCAAAATTTGTAGCTGATCTTACTAAATAAGGGGGCTTTATTATGCGTTTTGATGAAGCTTATTCTGGAAATGTATTTATAAAGAGTCATCCAAGTTTTGAAGAAAGCAAAGCAGTTATTTATGGTATGCCTATGGATTGGACTGTAAGTTTCAGACCAGGCTCTCGTTTTGGTCCTGCGCGTATTCGTGAAGTATCAATTGGATTAGAGGAATATAGTCCATATCAAGATAAAGAACTAGAAGAAGTTAAGTATTTTGACGCAGGAGATATTCCATTACCATTTGGTAATGCTCAAAGAAGCCTTGATATGATTGAAGATTATATTGACGGCTTATTAGCTGAAGGCAAGTTTCCTCTAGGAATGGGTGGAGAGCATCTTGTATCATGGCCAGTAATGAAAGCTATGTACAAGAAATACCCAGATTTAGCTATTATTCACTTTGATGCTCACACTGATTTACGTGATTCATATGAAGGTGAGCCATTATCTCACTCAACGCCAATTAAAAAAGTTTGTGATTTAATTGGACCAAAAAATGTTTATTCATTTGGAATCCGTTCTGGTATGAAGGAAGAATTTGAATGGGCTAAAGAAGTTGGAATGAATTTATTCAAATTCGAAGTGCTTGAGCCATTAAAGAAAGTACTTCCAACACTTGCTGGACGTCCAGTTTATGTAACGATTGATATCGATGTATTAGATCCTGCACATGCTCCTGGAACAGGAACTCTTGAAGCAGGTGGTATTACATCAAAAGAAATGCTTGATAGCATCTTAGCAATCGCAAACAGTGATATTAACGTTGTTGGGGCAGACTTAGTAGAAGTAGCTCCAGTTTACGATCATGCAGAGCAAACTCAAGTTGCGGCAAGTAAATTTATTCGTGAAATCTTATTAGGTTGGGTAAAATAATTAGATTTGTAAAAGGCGATTTTTCGTTCATCAGGACGAGAATCGCCTTTTTATATTGAATTTGAAATTGAAACAATTGAGGCCACTTAAATAAAATTTACTAAAAAATGTAAAATCCTTATTGATAATGATAATCATTACCTTTATAATTGAGAACGATTATTATTATCAAAATATAGGAGAAGAGAAGATGAAAAAGAAAAAAGGGGTAAGAAAATTTATTTTAACTCTACATTTAGTATGCAGCTTAGTTTTTGGACTTTTTATTATTGCTGTTTGTGCAACGGGTAGTGTATTAGTGTTTGGGAACCAGATTGAACATATATTAAATCCGCAGTATTTTAAGCCTGCAAGTAGTGAAAGAAATATTGGAGTGAAAGAAGCAGAAAAGATTTTCCTTGAACATTATAAAGGTTTTCAAATTTCAAGGATGGATGTACCTTCAAAGTTAACAGATGTATATCACGCAAGTATGTCAAAAGGACATAATGAAATTGAAGCATATGTTGATCCTAGCAATGGCAAATTATTAGGCAATTTTGATAGGGAGAAATCAATCGTTTCTTTTGTTAAAGAATTACACACACATTTATTATTAGATGAAATTGGTGAAACAATTATTGGTATCGTTGCAATCGCATTTATTATCATTCTTATTACAGGTATATATTTATGGTATCCAGGTATTAAACGGATGTTTAAAAGCTTAAAAATTAAATGGAATAAAAGTCAAATGGCAAAAAATCTATCATTACATAATTTTGTAGGGGTTATTACTTTACCATTTTTACTTGTAGTAGCAATAACAGGAATGCTATTTCCATTCCAAGAAAAGATTGAAGAATCTTTGAAATTGAAATTTACCTCGAATTATCCAGAGGAACTTAAATCAGTTGATAATGGTAAACAACAAATAGGGTTAGATACGATAGTTGCCCAAATTAATAAATTACACCCGGAAGGTGAGTTATACAAGTTAAGACTTCCAGCAGATAAAGAAGGTGTTATAGAAGCCCAATTAAGTGATGGCAGTTATGACCCTGAAGGTAAAGGGAATACAAGCGAATTTTTCGATCAATTTTCTGGAAAGCATTTAGGAACTTTTTCAAAAAATACTGAAACAGCCTATGATAAATTCTTTATTTGGAGAGAAAGTTTGCATAGAGGAACTTTTGGTGGTGTGTTCGTAAAAATAATTTATGCCTTAGTTGGAATAGCTCCACTCGGTTTAGGAATAACTGGGATTACAATGTGGGCGTTAAAGCGAAAGAATAAAGTTAAAAAAATGAGTAAATTACAGCAAACGGCTTAAGCTATAATTTTATATTGAAGTATGATTTAACGATCTCGGTTGAATTATTTTTTTGAACCCGAAAGAAAATGCGCAAAAGACGTATTTATCTCTTTCGGGTTTTTTGTTCGGGCACAAATAATATTTCTTCAGCGTTTTGATATAAAAAATTATCACAGGCTCATGAGTAAGTAAAACAGCAAAAATCAGAAAAGTACTTACTCATAACAGGCTCATGGATAAGTAAAACAGCAAAATCAGAGAAGTACTTACTCATAACAGGCTCATGAGTAAGTAAAACAATAAAAATCAGAGAAATACTTACTCATAACAGGCTCATGAGTAAGTAAAACAGCAAAAATTAGAGAAGTACTTACTCATAACAGGCTCATGAGTAAGTAAAACAGTAAAAATCAGAGAAATACTTACTCATAACAGGCCCATGAGTAAGTAAAACAGCAAAAATCAGAGAAATACTTACTCATAACAGGCTCATGAGTAAGTAAAACAGCAAAAATCAGAGAAGTACTTACTCATAACAGGCTCATGAGTAAGTAAAATAGCAAAAATCAAAGAAGTACTTACTCATAACAGGCTTTTGTAGAAATCAAACTCAACTAATTAACAAACGCATTTTTCAACAGTAACAAATATGATTATGTGTAGTAAAACAACTATTTTGTAGAAAGATAAAAATAGAAAAATACACAAAGTTAACGTTGACGTTAACGATACATTAGGAGTAAGATAGATTAGTGATATATAAAAGTTAAATCCAAATCGAAAGGAGGTAATGAGTTGCTCTATAAGATAGATGAAGTAGCAAAAGAATGTGGATTAACAAAGCGATCGATTCGTTATTATGAAGAAATTGGTTTAATCTCCCCACCTGAGAGAAGTGAAGGAGGATTTCGACTTTATTCAGATCTGCATATTGAACGTCTAAAGAAAATCATGAATGTCCGTGATGTTCTTGGTTTTTCATTGCAGGAGGTTCAGGAATATATGGCAATTAGTGAGGCGTTTGAAGAATTCCGATTGCAATATAGAGAAAATAAGGAAAAGATGAATGAAGATGAAAGAAAAGAAAAACTTTTAGGAGCGGAAGCAATACTTGCTCAACAATTACAAATGATCGATGAAAAGCTTAAAAAAATGAACGATATTCGAGATGAAATGAATGAGATGTATCAAAGGGTGAAAAAAGCATTAGAACAATAAATAATATGGGAGATGGATGAAATATGTCAAACTTGGCAGATAGTAAAAAACAAAAGACAAATGTAAATCAAAAGTCAGGTCTTTTGAATCAGCCAAAAGCTATATGGGCTGTTGGTTTTGCTTGTATTATCGCATTCATGGGAATTGGATTAGTTGATCCAATCTTACCAGCAATTGCTGAAAAGATGCATGCTTCTAAAAGTGACGTAACGCTTCTTTTTACAAGTTATAATTTAGTAATGGCATTCGCGATGTTAATAACAGGTTTTATCTCCTCACGTATTGGAATTAAGTGGACACTACTTTTAGGTATTCTAATTATTGCAGTCTTCTCTGGTCTTGGAGGAAATTCAAGCAGTATATGGGAATTAGTATGGTTACGTGGAGGTTGGGGTCTAGGTAACGCGTTATTCGTTGCGACTGCATTATCTGCAATTGTTTCATTATCTAGATCAGGTGTTGCGCAATCAATTATTTTATACGAAACTGCGATTGGTCTAGGTATATCAGTTGGTCCACTTTTAGGTGGAGAATTAGGTTCGATTTCTTGGAGAGGTCCATTTTTTGGTGTGGCTTGCTTAATGGTAATTGCATTTTTATCTCTATCCTTTATGATGCCAAAAACACCTATTACACAAAATACGAAAAAAACATCGTTCCTTGATCCATTCCGTGCGCTTAAACATAGATCATTATTAACATTAGGTATTACAGCATTTTTATATAACTTTGGATTCTTTACATTATTAGCATTCTCACCATTCTTTATGGGATTAAAGGAACATGGTTTAGGATTTGTATTCTTAGGATGGGGACTTTTATTAGCAATTACATCTGTATTTATGGCGCCAAAATTACAAAAAAAATTCGGTACACTTAAATCGATGTATGCTATGTTAACACTTTTTGCTATAACACTTATCGTTATGGGAATTGGAACAGATACGAATAGTGTAATTATTGTTTGTGTAATAATTGCTGGTGCATTTTTAGGAAATAACAATACATTAATTACAACAGCAGTAATGCAAGCAGCTCCAGTTGAACGTTCAACAGCATCAGCTGCATATAGCTTTTTACGTTTCCTTGGTGGAGCAATTGCACCATATTTAGCAGGTAAACTTGCTGAATGGTATAATCCACATGTACCTTTCTATGTAGGTGGATGTTTTGTATTACTATCGGTTCTTTTCTTATTTATTAATAAAAAGCATTTAATTCATATTGATAAAGCAGAATCTGCACATTAATTATTTTGAGGTTGTCTCGAAATATGGCGAAAGCCCGCTAGGAATATGTATTCTTGGCGGGTTTTTTGCTTTTTTAAATTGTGGTATGTAATTGATCAGTTTTATGGAGAATACAAAAAAACAGCCTATACAAGCTGTTTGTCATGGTCCGAAATGACCGAACATTGCTAAATAAACGATGAAACCGATGAGTGCAAGTAATCCAATTATTACTGATGTAAAACTACCGAACATGATCGCTTTTCGTTTGAAAATGAACCATAATATGAGTCCCACTACGATTGGCACAAAAAAGGCGTACAAATAAACGAGAAAAATGCTCGATAACGAAATGATTCCAATGCCTAGTCCGATGAAAAATAATTTACTTGATGATTTTTGAGCGATTGTTTTCATAAAGTCTCCTTCTATTGATTGTATGTTCTTAATTGTCTCACAAATGGTTTTCAATTGAAAACAAAAATCCTCTTCATTTTCGTATATAGAATGTTTTGTTAAAGTATATCGCCTTTTGAGATAATCTTATTATTTCGTTCATTTTAATGAATATTTTTCACATTTTTTTTGTTACCTATTTTATTTTTTTTATTAGATTATGCTAAAATGGGAAAAGATGATTTTTGGATGTGATTCGTTACGTTCATGGGGAGAAAAGGACGTGTAAAAGTGAAAGGACAACAAGGCATACCTGTCTCAATTGACTTTGAGACTTTGATAAAAGATCCGCACGGGCGTGATAAAATCAGTTTTCAAGCTAATGGCCTATATTATAAAAAAGATGATGTTTCATATTTATTATTTGATGAAAATCACGAGGACCGAAAAGTAAAGGCTACTATGAAAATAGGTAAAGGGGAAGTAACAATTATTCGAAATGGTGGAGTTATGATGCGTCATCAATACAGAGTAAATGAAACCACTGAAGGTACTTTCTCAAATGAATTAGGAGTATTTCAAACTAAGGCATATACAAAAAAACTGCAATTTCTAGTATCTGAAGGACCTTTAAAAGGGGTACTTCAATTAGGATATAAGTTGTTTGTAGGAGATGAAAATGCTGGGTCATATAACATTACAGTATCAATTAAGGAGGCAACGATATGAATACATTAGAACAAGTGAAAAGTCGTTTGAAAAATGAAATCGAAGCTGCGGTATTAAAAGCAGGATTAGCAACGGAGGAACAATTACCACAAGTCGTATTAGAATCACCAAAAGATAAAGCCCACGGAGATTTTTCAACAAATATGGCAATGCAATTAGCACGTGTTGCTAAAAAGGCTCCTAGAATGATTGCAGAGGAGTTAATTAATTCTTTTGACCAAAGTAAAGCAAGCATTAAAAAAGTAGAAATTGCTGGACCAGGGTTCATTAATTTTTATATGGATAATAGTTATCTTACTGATTTAATTCCAACGATTATTAAATCGGGAAATGAATATGGCCAAACAAACTTTGGTAACGGTGAAAAGATTTTAGTTGAGTTTGTTTCAGCAAATCCGACTGGAGATTTACATTTAGGTCATGCTCGTGGGGCTGCATTTGGAGATTCATTATGCAATATTTTAGATAAAGCAGGTTATGAAGTAACTCGTGAATATTATATTAATGATGCTGGAAACCAAATTAATAATTTAACATTTTCGGTTGAAGCTCGTTATATGCAAGCACTTGGAATGGATAAAGAAATGCCAGCAGATGGCTATCATGGCTCAGACATTATTGAGATCGGTAAAACTTTAGCTGCTGAATTCGGTGACCGTTATGTGAATGAACCAGAAGAGGCTCGTTACAAGTTCTTCCGCGAGTACGGTTTAAAATTAGAAATGGAAAAACTACAACGAGATCTACGTAATTTCAGAGTAGATTTTGATGTATGGTATTCAGAAACTTCATTATATCAAAATGGCAAAGTTTTAGAGGCTCTTGATGATTTAAAACAACGTGGTGAAACATATGAAGAAGAAGGAGCGACTTGGTTCCGTTCTACAACATATGGTGACGACAAAAACCGTGTACTAATTAAAAGCGATGGTTCTTATACTTATTTAACTCCGGATATCGCTTACCACCGAGACAAGCTTAGTCGTGGTGCTGATAAATTAATTGATATTCTTGGGGCTGACCATCACGGATACATTCCTCGAATGAAAGCAGCAATTCAAGCTTTAGGATATAATGCTGATACGCTTGAAGTAGAAATTATCCAAATGGTTCAGTTATATCAAGATGGTGAAAAAGTTAAAATGAGTAAACGTACAGGTAAAGCTGTAACATTACGTGATTTAATGGAAGAAGTAGGTACTGATGCAACTCGTTACTTCTTTGCAATGCGCGGTTGTGACTCACATTTAGACTTTGATATGGACTTAGCTGTTTCTAAATCAAATGAAAACCCTGTGTATTATTCACAATACGCTCACGCTCGTGTTTGTAGTATTCTTCGTCAAGGAGAAGAAATGGGTATTGTTTACAATGGAGAAGCAGATTACAGCCTTGTTTCGTCTGAAAAAGAATATGAGTTATTAAAGAAATTAGGAGAATTCCCAGCAGCGGTTTCATTAGCTGCTTCAAAACGTACTCCTCATCATATTACAAACTATGTATTTGAATTAGCGGGTACATTCCACAGCTTCTATAATGCAGAAAAAGTTTTAGATGCTGAAAATGTTGAAAAGACAAAAGCTAGACTAGCTTTAATGAAGGCGGTGCAAGTTACTCTACAAAATGCATTAGCT
Source organism: Bacillus sp. UNCCL81 (assembly GCF_900112535.1). Classification (NCBI taxonomy): domain Bacteria; kingdom Bacillati; phylum Bacillota; class Bacilli; order Caryophanales; family Bacillaceae; genus Bacillus; species Bacillus sp. UNCCL81. The sequence goes on from NZ_FOMF01000014.1 coordinate 87,553, forward strand.
TTAGTTGGAGTTTCTGCTCCAGAAAAAATGTAAATAGTAAATTAAAAGTACCATGCCCTAATTTAGGGTATGGTACTTTTTTTAAAACTTAATCAAATTTCTAAAGTATTATTTTGTATTTTTTTAGTAAGTTATTTTGCACAACTTTGTCGGTAAATAGGGAAAGAAAACAAGTTTCACCATTTTTTTATAAATTTTTTAAAATTTTTTTAAAATGAACCCCCTAAAAAATGAAATTCTCTGCGAATAGTTATAGTGAGAATAAATAAAGAAACTTTTACAAAGGGGAAAAAATTCATGAAAAAATTATTAGTACATACAACAGCAACAGCATTATTATTATCTCAGTTAGGATTCTCTAGTTCTGTACTTGCTGCAGAAAATGATACAGTTTCACCTACTGACCAAAAGGAAGAAGCACCTGCATTAGTTAAGGGCGATTTCTTCTATTTTGTAAAAACAACAGTAGAAAAAATTCAACTGTTACTAACAACAGACAAAGTGAAAGAAGCAGAACTTTTAGCACAATTTGCTCAAGAGCGCATTCATGAAGCAAGAGAACTAATTAAAGAAGGCAAAGAAGATTTAGCAAAAGAAACATTAAAAGAAGCTTTAAGTCAAATGGATACTGCTCAAGGTCAACTTGATGGTAAACTTCCAGCTGTTTCTGAGCCAACGACTTCAGAAACAACAACAGAAGGTACTGTTACTACGAACCCGGCAGTAGATTCAACTGAAGTAGAAAAAGAAGATACAGAAAAAGTTGAGACTGACAAACAAGATACTGACAAACAAGAAGTAGAAAAAGAAGACACAGAAAAAGTTGAGACAGACAAACAAGATACTGACAAACAAGAAGTAGAAAAAGAAGATCAAGAAAAAGCTGAGACAGACAAACAAGATTCAGATAAAGAAGATCAAGAAAAAGCTGAAACAGAAAAAGAACATGTTGAAAAACATGAAAAACAAAAATTAACAAAAGAGCAAAAAGAAATTGCAAAAATTCAACACCATTTAAATAACAATTTACTTGTTTTAGCAAATGTTTTAGATCAAGTTAAAAATCCAAAAGCAAAAGCTGCGATTGCTAAAAATATAGAAAAGAGCTTTAACAAAATTTCTGAAAGATTAGAGAAAGTCTTAAAGCATACAGAACAGGATTCAACTGCTCTAAAACCAGTTATTACAGTTCAATACCCTGATTCAACTACAGATCAGTCAACTACACCAGAAGTTATTACAACAGTGACTAAAATTGAAGACGTAAATGACACAGACGTGAAAAATGTTAATGAAGATGTTCAAGGTGAAAATGATGATAAAGATGATGCAGCAAAAGTTGCTACAAAACCTGTAACAGTAGAGCATAAGGAAGAACATCAACATAAGTCAAAAGAAGTAAAACCAGTTAAAGTAAAAAAGGTAAAAGTTGAAAAAGAAGAAAAACATGAAGAAAAACATGTAGTAAAACATGAAGTAAGACATGAAGTAAAACACGAAAATGGTACAAGCCATAGAAATCAAGGTGAACATGAAAATCGTGGAAACCATAAGGGAAATGAAAAGCAAGAGTGGAAAAAAAATGATAATTCAAATAACCAAGGTGAAAACCATGGAAATGGACATGGTAAACATTAATAAGTAATTATTTCCATTGACCTTTCAATAAAATCATATGAAACATTTCATAAGATGCGATATGCTTAAGTTTAACTGATTAAATTAAAATGGTGCCTCATACATTCATTTGATTATATAATGAGTGGAGGCGCCATTAAGTTTTAATGGCTAAGCAATCCTCTTTTGAAAGGAGATCGGGTCTTGTTACTTACAATTTTTCAGACGCTTTATAAAAGAAAAGAAAAAATTGAAGATATTGTATTAACAATACAACAGTCTTCATCAAAAGAACTAGATGATTTTATAGTTCAATATACTCCTTTTATTAACAAAACTGTTTCCACTATTTGTGGAAGATATATTACTAATCAAGAAGATGAATTTAGTATCGGTTTAAATGCATTTCATGAAGCCATTAAACTATATTCATATAAAAAAGGTGCTTCATTTCTATCTTTTGCTAAATTGATCATAAAACGAGAATTAATCGATTTCTTTAGGAAGGAATCTAAATACCAATCGTTGACCTCAGAACAAAACGGTTCAGATGATATACATAAACAATATGATGACCATGTGTATAGCTCTTATATAAAAAACTTTGATGAAGTAAACCGTAAAGAAGAAATTATTCATTTCAGTGAGATGCTAAAACAATTTGGAATTTCATTAGAAACTTTAGTAGAGGTTTCGCCTAAACATGAAGATACAAGGGAGCATATTTTTTCAGTTGTAGACCTTGTTACATCTGATGAAGAAATGTTAACTTTTCTATATAAAAAGAAAAAATTACCGATGAAAAAACTTGAAACTAAAGTTAATATAAGTCGAAAATCGCTAGAAAAACATAGAAAATATATAATTGCCATGAGTATCATTATCGTCAATGAGTATATTTATTTAAAAAACTATTTAAAAAGGGGGAACTGAAGATGAACAATGGTATTGTATTAAAAGTGAATCATTCTTCCGTGGTTGTACTAACAGCTAACGGAGAATACTTAAAATGTAAAAAATTATTGTCATCTTATTCGATCGGTGAAGAAATTCAGTTCCCCAACAATGCAATCATTTTAAATAAAAAAATGAAATTGAGCATCCCTAAATTGATACCTGTCGTAATTGCGAGTGGATTAATTCTTTTTTCTTTTATATTTGTAAATTTGAACAACAATGAAGCATTGGCAGCAGGAAAGGTTACAATTGATTCAGAAGCAAAGGTATCTTTAATATTGGACAAACAGTTAAAGGTTATTGCATTAAAAGGTCACAATAACCAAGGTAAACAATTGATCGATAAAATGGATAACTGGAAAAATGAGCCACTACATTTAGTTATGGATGATTTAGTTGATGAAATGGAGAAATCTAAAGTAATTGAACCAGATGAAACAATTAAATTAACTGGTGAGATGAGAAAAGAATTTGGAAATAAACAAAGTGAGCTAAATCATGAATTGAAGGATATTCAGGATAGTAATAATCATTTTAATATCCAAAACTCTAAGGAATTAAATCAACCAAAGGTTAAAACTCAAAATCAAAGTCTAAATCAAAATAAACAAGAAAAAAGTATAAATTCTAATTCAACAAAAGTGACAAAAGGTGAAACCAATTACAAGAATAATTCTAGTTTAAAGTCACCTATAATCGAAAAAGAAAAAAATACTAATAATAGTCATTCAAAAGAAGAAGTTAAGAATGTTAGACATCAAGATGAGCACTGGGGAAATAAGCAGCGTCAATGGAATCATAAAAATCAAGGCGAACACCATGAATCATCGAAGCAAAATCAAAAGAAACAACATAATAACTATGAAAACCAGCAAGACAAAAAAAAAAATGACTATAAAGATGACCACGAATTAAGAAGAAGTAATAATGATCAAGGAAGAAATGAAAATAAAGAAGGCTGCCATGACTGTAATAACCGTTATAAAAACGAGAAAAATAATGGCTGGCAAAATGGTAATGAAAAACACTCAGATTAATAATCTGAGTGTTTTCAGAGTGTTGAAAAATAAAATGGTCAATAGGGAAAACAGACATTAAATGAACATTTATTTAATGATGAAATTATCATTTTTTGGATGATCAATTAATAGTTTTAAATGTTAATATGTTTGAGTAATTTCATTGACTCCAATAATCACTAGTAATGATTTTTTTCAGAAGTTGAAAATATTATGACCTAATGTTTAGAAAAACAAATTCAGTTGATTAGTTTTTCTACATAACAGTTAGGTTACTCTAAGTAAAGGCTATTTGATTAGGGTTTATTTCAGACTTTTTTGGATGATTAAGTTGATTGGAGCGGATAGTGCTCGACTCCTATGGGATAAGCGGGAAGGCTGAGACCCCGCAGGCTTGCCGAGGAGGCTAAAGAATCTCGCCCCATGGAAAGCGAGCATCCTGTAGTGGAAATCAACATCACTCTACTCCTTTTACGAAAATTTGGTAATTTAACTGACAAGGTTGTTTTTTAACTAATCCCATGAAAGAATAAAGGCTTAGGAAATACCGCTCAAATGCTCATGAATAACCAGCCAAACACCATGGTCATTTTTTATAAATACATTGGTAGCTCTACCATGACCGGATACAAAGTTTCCTTTCAAATATCCTTCATATTGAAATTGATAAGTACATGTTGCAGAATTG
>NZ_FOMF01000020.1:0-46367 GCF_900112535.1 Bacillus sp. UNCCL81
CCCCCCTCAAGATGAGATTTCCCATAGCGTTAAGCTAGTAAGACCCCTGAGAGACGATCAGGTTGATAGGTCAGAGGTGGAAGCGTGGTGACACGTGGAGCTGACTGATACTAATCGGTCGAGGACTTAACTAACAAGTTTGATAATGACATTATCTAGTTTTGAGGGTACGAAGTACAACTCAATACAAATCAGGTGATTATTGCGAAGAGGTCACACCCGTTCCCATACCGAACACGGCAGTTAAGCTCTTCAGCGTCGATGGTAGTTGGGGGTTTCCCCCTGTGAGAGTAGAACGTCGCCTGGTAACCAAAAACATCAGCAATTAGGCTGATGTTTTTTTTGTTATCTAAAAATGCTCAAATGATCAAACGAGATTGATCAAAATAATAATTTTTTTAATAAAAGTAAAAAGGAAAAAAAGCTTCTTAAAAGAATTGTATAACATATATATATATATACTGATAAAGAAAAATCGCCAATTGGCGAGCCTTTAGGTAATGACAGAGAGGATATAGCACTTATATTTAATATCCAATATTGAAAAATACGTCAATTTTTCTTCTAGGCTACCAATTTATACAATTCTTAATGTATAAAAAAGATTAAGAGCTGTATCGTTTGGAAAAAATGGTAAAGAGATAATAGTTGAAATTTTTCATGAAAGGAATATAATAATAGTCAAAGATAGTCAAAGTCAGTAAAGGTGGTAAATAGATGAAGAATATATCAGATATTATTGAACAATATCTAATGCACTACTTTGACATATCCGATAAAGATTATGTCGAGATAAAAAGAAGTGAAATAGCGAATAAATTTGATTGTGTACCTTCTCAAATAAATTATGTAATAAATACTAGATTCACATTAGAAAGAGGATATGTAGTAGAAAGTAAACGCGGCGGCGGCGGGTATATTCGAATTATTAAAGTACAATTTCATGATAAAGCGAGCGTGATAGATCAAATATTAAGTAGCTTTACTAATAATATTGCACAGTCTAGCTCAGAGGACTATATTCGTCTACTACTTGAAAAAAATGTAATTACTGGGCGAGAAGCAAAAATGATGTTAAGTGTATTAGATCGTTCAGTAATAATGGTTAATTTACCTTATAGAGACGAGTTAAGAGCAAGAATGTTCAAGGCAATGCTAAGAAGCTTAAAGTATAAATAGAATATGGAGGTTGCCCATAATGATTTGTCAAGAATGTCAAGAACGTCCGGCAACATTACACTATTCTAAAATTATTAATGGTGAGAAAACAGATATTCACTTATGTGAGAAATGCGCAAATGAATCGAACAATAAACATATTTTTTCTGAAATAGGTGGTTATTCTGTAAATGATTTGTTAGCTGGATTGTTTAAAGGTAATACTGGTATTTATGAAATGAAGAAAAATAAATTTCATCAAGATTCCCAAATTGAATGTCCTAGATGTAAGATGACTTTTCAAAAGTTTACTAAAATTGGACGGTTAGGTTGTTCTACTTGTTATGAAACATTTATGGATCAGATGAAACCAATTGTTAAAAGAATTCATAGCGGTAATGTATCGCATACAGGGAAAATCCCTCAAAAGATTAATGGGGCAATCTCCTTGAAAAGGAAGTTACAAGACTTGAAATCTCAAATGAAAAATTTTATTGATAACGAAGATTTTGAGCAAGCAATTAAGATTCGGGATGAAATTCGTGAAATTGAAAAAGATTTACAAGCCCTTCAAAAGGAGGTGGAGTAAGTTACATGTCTATTAATCGAATTATTAATGAGGCCATCAGTCCATGGATGAAACAAGAAGGCCCAGATGATGATATCGTTTTAAGTAGTCGTATTAGGTTAGCTAGAAATTTCAGTGCATATTTGTATCCAACTTTACTTAGTCAAGACAAGGCTAAAGAAATTTGTCATTTAGTTAAACATTATTTTGAAGGTAGTACAGCTTTACCAAACGGACCTTTTGAATATATTGAAATTAATAAGTTAGAACCAGTAGAAAAAAGAGTATTAATTGAAAAACACTTAATAAGTCCTAATTTAGTTCAAGAGTCGGTACATGGAGCATGTATACTATCTCAGGATGAACAAATTAGCATTATGATCAATGAAGAAGATCATTTAAGAATTCAAGCTCTATTTCCAGGTTTACAACTTAGAGAGGCACTTACTCAAGCGAATCATATTGATAATTATATAGAGAGTCAGCTTGAATATGCTTTTGATGAAACAATTGGTTATTTAACTAGTTGTCCTACTAACGTTGGTACCGGATTAAGGGCCTCAGTGATGATGCATCTACCAGCACTAGTCATCACGAAACAATTTAACCGTTTAATCCCTACTATTAATCAACTTGGTTTAGTAGTAAGAGGAATTTATGGTGAAGGTAGCGAAGCATTAGGTAATATCTTTCAGATTTCGAATCAAATAACATTAGGGAAATCGGAAGAAGAAATAATAGAAGATTTAACGACAATTGTTCAACAACTGATTAAACACGAGAAATCAGCAAGAGATGCACTTGCAAGAACTTCTTTAATTCTTTTAGAAGATCGAGTCTTTCGTTCTTTAGGTACATTGAAATACGGAAGAATAATAGAAACAAAGGAAAGTGCTAAGTGTTTATCGGATGTACAATTAGGGATTGATCTAGGTTTAATTGATGGGTTATCTAAAAACTTTTTACATGAATTAATGATATTAACCCAACCAGGTATCTTACAACAGTATGTCGGTGATCAGCTTACTCCCGAAGAAAGGGATATTAAAAGAGCTTCACTAATACGCGAAAGACTATCTAACAAAAATAACTAATTATATGGGAGGAACCAATTATGATGTTTGGTCGATTTACAGAACGTGCTCAAAAAGTATTAGCTCTTTCTCAAGAAGAGGCAATCCGAATTGGACACTCAAATATAGGTACAGAACATATTTTACTAGGACTTGTTCGAGAGGGAGAAGGGATTGCTGCTAAGGCATTACTTGCACTTGGATTAAGCCCAGAGAAAGTACAACAAGAAGTGGAAACATTAATAGGACGTGGCCAAGGAGTTGCTCAAACTGTACACTACACTCCTAGAGCTAAAAAAGTGATTGAATTATCAATGGATGAGGCTCGTAAATTAGGTCATTCATATGTAGGAACAGAGCATATCCTTTTAGGATTAATTCGAGAAGGAGAAGGCGTAGCAGCAAGAGTATTAAATAATCTTGGTGTTAGCTTAAATAAAGCTCGTCAACAAGTTCTTCAATTATTAGGCAGTAATGAAAGCTCGTCTAATCATCAAAATGGATCTGCTAATCAAGCAAACACACCGACATTAGACAGCTTAGCTCGTGATTTAACAGTATCAGCTAGAGAGGGTCGCTTAGATCCTGTAATCGGGCGTGGTAAAGAAATTCAGCGAGTAATTGAAGTGTTAAGCCGACGCACTAAGAATAATCCAGTATTAATTGGTGAGCCTGGTGTTGGTAAAACAGCTATTGCAGAAGGTTTAGCTCAACAAATTGTAAATAATGAAGTACCAGAAATTTTAAGAGATAAACGAGTTATGACACTTGATATGGGTACTGTCGTAGCTGGAACTAAGTACCGTGGTGAATTTGAAGATCGTCTGAAAAAAGTAATGGACGAAATTCGTCAAGCTGGTAATATTATTCTTTTCATTGATGAACTTCATACATTAATTGGTGCAGGTGGAGCGGAAGGTGCAATTGATGCATCTAACATCTTAAAGCCATCATTAGCACGTGGTGAACTACAATGCATCGGTGCAACAACAATTGATGAATACCGTAAATATATCGAAAAAGATGCTGCGTTAGAGCGTCGTTTCCAACCAATTCAAGTTGATCAGCCGAGTGTAGAGGAGTCAATTCAAATTCTTCAAGGCTTACGTGACCGTTATGAGGCACATCATAGAGTATCAATTTCTGATCAGTCAATTATTGAAGCTGTAAAACTATCTGATCGATACATTACAGACCGTTTCTTACCGGATAAAGCAATTGATGTTATTGATGAGGCTGGTTCTAAAGTACGACTACGTAGCTTTACAACACCGCCAAATTTAAAAGAATTAGAATTAAAATTAGAGGAAGTTCGTAAAGAGAAAGATGCAGCTGTTCAAAGTCAAGAATTTGAAAAAGCAGCATCATTAAGAGATTCAGAACAAAGATTACGTGAACAATTAGAAGATACGAAACGTCAATGGAAAGAGAAACAAGGTAAAGAAAATTCCGAAGTAACTGTAGAGGATATAGCGAATGTTGTATCATCTTGGACGAATATTCCAGTTACAAAACTTGCTCAAACAGAGGCAGATAAACTGTTAAATATGGAAAGCGTTCTTCATAAACGAGTAATTGGTCAAGAAGAAGCAGTAGTAGCAGTTTCTAAAGCTGTAAGACGTGCAAGAGCTGGATTAAAAGATCCAAAACGCCCAATTGGTTCATTTATTTTCTTAGGTCCTACAGGGGTAGGTAAAACAGAGTTGGCTAGAGCATTAGCTGAAACAATTTTCGGCGATGAAGATGCGATGATTCGTATTGATATGTCAGAGTATATGGAAAAACACGCAACATCTCGTTTAGTAGGAGCACCTCCAGGATATGTAGGTTATGATGAAGGTGGTCAATTAACTGAGAAAGTTAGACGTAAACCTTACTCAGTAATTCTATTAGATGAAATTGAGAAAGCTCACCCAGACGTATTTAATATCCTACTTCAAGTATTAGAAGACGGTCGATTAACCGATTCAAAAGGTCGCACAGTTGACTTTAGAAATACACTTGTTATTATGACATCAAACGTCGGAGCAAGTGCTTTAAAAACAAATAAATATGTTGGATTCAATATTAACGATGGAGAAAAAGATTACAAAGATATGAAAGGAAAAGTATTAGAGGAACTGAAAAAAGCATTCCGTCCTGAATTCCTAAACCGTATCGATGAAACAATCGTCTTCCATTCATTAGAGAAGAAACATATTAAAGAAATTGTTCACTTAATGGTTAATAGCTTAACGAAGCGTTTAAAAGAACAAGAAATTGAACTAGAATTATCAGATGCAGCAATTGATAAAATTTCAGATGAAGGATTCGATGCTGAATACGGAGCTCGTCCATTAAGAAGAGCAATTCAAAAACAAGTAGAGGATCGTTTATCCGAAGAATTATTAAAAGGTAATGTTGAAAAAGGCCGAAAAGTTATTCTTGATGTAAAGGATAATGAATATTTGATTAGATCAGCGGCTGAAACTGTAAATCAATAAGCAATTACAAAGTTCATACCTTTTATGAAGGATAATTGAACAAATTAATTGTAAAGTTATCTAATTTGTGAAAAAGGGCGTGAAGCCCTTTTTCTTATATCAAAAAAGCGTTAGGATAGACTTAGAATACATACTCTATTAATATAGAAAATCATAGTAACAAAAGAGGTACTATACATATGGCTAAAAAAAGTAAAACTAAATTCGTTTGTCAATCTTGTGGATATGAATCGGTTAAGTGGATTGGAAAGTGTCCTGCATGTAACGAGTGGAATACAATGGTTGAGTTTATAGAACAGCCTGCTAGTTCAAGAAGGCTAACATTTAATACAAATGCTACAGTAGAAGGAACGAAACCAATTTCAATCATGGAAGTTGAAATAGGCACTGAAACTCGTATCGAAACCTCATTTGATGAGTTTAATCGGGTTTTAGGTGGAGGTATCGTTTTAGGTTCATTAGTATTAATTGGTGGTGACCCGGGAATTGGTAAGTCGACAATGCTATTACAGGTTTCCTCACAATTGGCTAAAAAGGACCATAAAGTTTTATATGTTTCAGGTGAAGAATCTCAGAAGCAAATAAAATTAAGAGCAGAACGACTAGGTGTCGCTACACAAAACTTATATGTCTTATCCGAGACAGATTTGTCTCATATTGCTCGATATATGGATGAGATGGCTCCTGATTTTGTTGTAATTGATTCGATTCAAACAATCTATTTACAAGAAGTAACATCTGCTCCTGGTAGTGTATCACAAGTACGAGAGTGTACTTCAGAATTAATGAAATTCGCGAAAACTAAAGGGATCCCGATCTTTATAGTAGGACATGTAACAAAAGAAGGATCAATTGCAGGCCCACGTTTACTGGAACATATGGTAGATGCAGTATTATATTTTGAGGGTGAACGACATCATACATATCGAATATTAAGGGCAGTTAAAAATCGTTTTGGATCTACTAATGAAACTGGTATTTTTGAGATGAAAGAGTTAGGATTAGTGGAAGTACTGAATCCATCGGAAATATTTTTAGAAGAGAGACCTTTTGGAGTAGCAGGTTCAACTGTTGTTGCTTCTATGGAAGGTACTAGACCTGTATTAGTTGAACTACAAGCACTTGTCTCTCCAACGAGCTTTGGAAATGCAAGACGAATGGCAACTGGTATAGATCATAATAGAGTATCGTTAATTATGGCTGTATTAGAAAAGAGAATGGGCCTTTTATTACAAAATCAAGATGCTTATTTAAAGGTTGCCGGAGGACTGAAGTTAGATGAGCCAGCTGTAGACTTAGCTGTTGCGGTAAGTATAGCATCAAGCTTTCAAGATAAACCTACTAATCCAACAGATGTAGTAATTGGTGAGATCGGTTTAACAGGAGAAGTTCGCAGGGTATCTAGAATAGAGCAAAGAGTACAAGAAGCAGCTAAACTTGGATTTAAAAGAGCAATAATTCCATCAAAAAATATTGGAGGATGGAGTTTTCCCGAAGGAATGGAAATAATAGGTATTAATACAGTACATGAAGCATTAAAATACGTGTTAGGAGGGTAGAGATGGAGGATCAAAAACAAAAAGCTAAATCAATGTTGCCAGTTTTAGAAATGATCGCTCCAGGTACACCATTGCGTGATGGCATTGATAATGTACTTAGAGCACAGACTGGTGGACTAATTGTACTTGGCTTTAATGATGAAACAAAAGAAATGGTCGACGGTGGTTTTCATATTAATGACCCTTTCTCTCCAGCTAGCTTATATGAATTAGCAAAAATGGATGGAGCGCTCATTTTAAATGAAACAGGGTCAAAAATCCTGTTAGCAAATGCACAATTGATACCAGATCAATCAATCTTTACAAAAGAAACTGGTATGCGTCATCGAACTGCAGAACGAGTATCAAGACAGACTGGAAACTTAGTAATTGCTATTTCGCAAAGACGTAATGTTATTACCTTATATAAAGGTAATTTGCGCTATACACTGCGAGATATTGGTGTAATTTTAACAAAAGCTAATCAGGCGATTCAGACTCTTGAAAAATATAAAATTGTATGGAATCAAGGAATTACCTCACTTAGTATTTTAGAATTTGAAGAGCTAGTGACATTATTTGAAGTTGTAAATGTTTTACATAGTGTTGAAATGGTTCTTCGAATTAAAAATGAAATTAATAATTATGTAATTGAGCTTGGTGATGAAGGAAGACTGATTGAATTACAGTTAATTGAGATCATTTCGGACCTTGAGGAGGAGGCATTACTTTTAATAAAGGATTATCATTATAGTAAGGAACAAGATCCTAAAAGTATTTTGCAAAAGCTCCAAGAACTGGCAAACGAAGAATTGTTAGAGGATCATGCCATTATTAAATTACTAGGTTATCCGAATAACACAAATCTTGAGGAAATGGTAGAGCCTAGAGGGTATCGTATGTTGATGAAAATTTCTAGACTGCCGCCGCTAGTGATTGAAAATTTAACACAGCGATTTAAGCACCTTAAAGGGATCTACAAAGCTACTCTTGCTGAGTTGGATGATGTTGATGGAATTGGTGAAATTCGTGCAAAAAAAATCAAAGAAGGATTAAAACGAATTCAGGAGCAACTGTATATCAATAGACATAACTAAGTTATTTCGTCTAAGATAGAGTTATTATTTATTTAAAGGAGGTGGCGAATTGATAAAGAGGATCGTTCAAGTTATTTATATTTTTGTCGGAAGTACTTTAGGTTTAGTACTTTTTCCACTATTAGATAAACTCTTAAAAACTGAGTTACCTAATATTTTGCATAATTCTTATGTGCAAGCTTTAAGTGGAGCAGTGATCTTTTTTATTTTATCGCTTTGGTTAGTTGATCCAACAGTAACGTTTATTAAGTATATTGAGGAGAAATTATTAAAGGCTCCTATTTCAATGATTTTGTTTGGTAGTTTAGGACTTGTTTTTGGACTTATTCTGGCATTTCTTATTTCATTGCCAATTGACTCAATTAGATTACAGTATGTTTCATCAATTATTCAAATAGTTGTTACGATTTTATTAGGATATTTAGGTTTTCAAGTTGGGATTAAAAAAAGAGAAGAATTATTGAGTTTATTTACTTTATCTTCTAAGGCCAAGAAAAAGGTTGCTGAAGAGCAAGATGCAGCATTCGATATTCCAGTTAAAATTTTAGACACTAGTGTAATCATTGATGGTCGTATTGCTGATATATGCCAAACTGGATTCATAGAAGGAACAATTGTGATTCCACAATTTGTATTAGCAGAGTTACAATATATAGCTGATTCCTCAGATACGTTAAAACGAAATAGAGGGCGAAGAGGATTAGATATTCTAAATAGAATCCAAAAAGAGCTAGCTATGAAAGTTGAAATCTACGAAGGTGATTTTGAAGATGTTCCTGAAGTAGATGCCAAATTAGTAAAGCTTACTAAATTAAAAAATGGTATTTTAGTGACAAATGACTTTAATTTAAATAAAGTAAGTGAACTTCAGCAAATTAAAGTTTGGAATATTAACGATCTAGCAAATGCAATTAAACCAGTAGTATTACCAGGGGAAGTATTAACTGCTTTTGTAGTAAAAGAAGGTAAAGAAAAATTACAAGGTGTTGCATATTTAGACGATGGTACAATGATCGTTGTAGAAGACGGTAAAGAATCAATTGGTAAACGAGTAGAGACAGTCGTTACGAGCGTACTACAAACTTCTGCTGGTCGCATGATTTTTGCAAAAGTAAAGTAAGTTAGAGGGGTATACGTAAAATGCAATATAAGGTCATCATTCCAGCAGCGGGTTCTGGCTCTCGAATGGGTGCAGGCTATAATAAATTATTTCTAAAAATAATTAGCTCGCCAATTATTGAATTAACCTTAAAAGTATTTGGCGAAGATCATCGCTGTAATGAGATTATCTTACCAATTAAAGAATCTGAAAAAGAGTTCTTTGAAACTTTAAATTTGCCAAGCTTTATTCAAAATAAAATAACCTATGTAAAAGGTGGAGCAGAGAGGCAAGAAAGTGTTTATAATGGTTTAGTTTCAATTAAGGATACTGAAAGTTTTATTTTAGTACATGACGGGGCGAGACCTTTTGTAACAAATGCAGTGATTGAGCGGATTCTTGAAAAGATGAATGAACATGAGGCAGTCATCTGTGCAGTTCCGATGAAAGATACAATAAAGAAAGTTATTGATCAAGAAGTCGTTGAAACAATCGATCGTTCTACACTTTGGGGAGTACAAACTCCCCAAGCTTTTACATACAAATGCTTAATAGAAGCGCATCAAAAAGCAATTGAAAATGGTTATTTAGGAACTGATGATGCTAGCTTAGTTGAATGGAACGGAAGTAAAGTTTTTGTAGTAAATGGAGATTATAACAATATTAAAGTAACAACTAAAGAAGATTTGTTTTTTGCAGAAACAATCTATGAACAATATAGAGGTTAGAAGGTGTTTACATGTTTAGAATTGGACAAGGGTTTGATGTTCACGCTTTTGCAGAAAATCGCCCATTAATTATTGGTGGAATTGAGATCCCGTACGAGTTAGGTTTATTAGGTCATTCTGATGCCGATGTTCTTCTTCATACAATATCGGATGCATTGCTAGGGGCTATTGGTGAAGGAGATATAGGTAGACATTTCCCGGATACAGATCCAGCTTTTAAAGATGCTGATTCAGCAAAACTACTTCAACACGTATTTCATATTGTTAAGGATAAAGGCTATGAGGTAGTTAACGCAGATTGTACGATTATTGCTCAAACGCCTAAAATGGCACCATATATCCAATTAATGAGAGAGCGAATTGCCGAACTGCTTGAAACGACATCTGATTGTATTAATGTTAAAGCAACAACAACTGAAAAATTAGGTTTTACAGGAAGAAAAGAAGGAATTGCATCCCAAGCGGTTGTATTGTTACAAAAGAAGGCTTAAACTAATAAAGTATATTAATTAATTAGTGGAGAGTGTCTATAAATGTCAAATAGAGTAAGAGTTCGTTATGCACCTAGTCCGACAGGTCATTTACATATTGGAAATGCACGTACAGCATTATACGTATATTTATTTGCTAAGCATTTTAACGGTGATATGGTATTACGTATTGAAGATACTGATATTGAACGTAATGTTGAAGGTGGCGAAGAAAGCCAAGCGAAATATTTACACTGGTTAGGTATTGATTGGGATGAAGGTCCAGATAAAGGTGGCGAGTACGGTCCTTATCGCCAGCTAGAAAGACTAGACTTATACAAACAATATGCTAATGAATTAATTGAGAATGGTCATGCATACAAGTGCTATTGTACAGAGGAAGAGCTTGCAGCGGAACGTGAAGCACAATTAGCTGCTGGTCATCCAACTACACGTTATAGCGGAAAATGCCGTCACTTAACAGCTGAAGAAAGAGCTGTAAAAGAAGCAGCAGGTGCAGAGCACACTATTCGTTTTGCAGTACCAGCAAACGATACGTATGAGTGGGAAGATATCGTTCGTGGAAATATTAAATTTGAATCAAAAGATATCGGCGACTGGGTTCTTGTTAAAAAGAACGGAATCGCTACTTATAACTACGCTGTAGTAGTTGACGATGCATTAATGAAGATTAGTCACGTACTTCGCGGTGAAGAGCATATTTCTAATACACCTAAACAAATAATGGTATATCGTGCATTAAATTGGGATGCTCCAGGTTTTGGTCATATGGCAGTAATTGTGAACGAAAACCGTAAAAAGCTTTCAAAACGTGACGAATCTGTATTACAATTTATTGAACAATATCAAAATCTTGGTTACTTACCAGAAGCGTTATTTAACTTTATTGCTCTTCTTGGTTGGTCACCAGTTGGTGAAGAAGAGATTTTCAGCAAGGATGAATTTATTAAGATTTTTGATCCTAGCCGTTTAAGTTCTGCTCCTGCTATGTTTGATAAGCAAAAATTAACTTGGATTAACAACCGATATATTAAAGAGCAACCATTAGAAAAAGTGGTAGAAATTTCATTACCACATCTAATTAAAGCTGGTTTTGTAAATGAAGAACGCACTGCAGATGAAAATCTGTGGGTTACAAATCTAGTAGCTTTATATCAAGACCAAATGAGCTTTGGTGCTGAAATTGTAGAATTATCAAGCTTATTCTTCAAAGATGTATTAACATTCGGTGAAGAAGAGCAAGCTGTTATTTCTGAAGAGCAAGTGAAAGAAGTACTTTCAGCATTAGTTGAAGAACTTAATGCTTCTGAAGAATTTACAGTTGATTCAATTAAAGCTGCAATGAAATCAGTTCAAAAGTCAACTGGACAAAAAGGCAAAAAGTTATTTATGCCAATTCGTGTGGCAACAACTGGTCAATGTCATGGTCCTGAATTACCAGCAGCGATGACTTTATTAGGAAAAGAAAAAGTTATTGCTCGTTTACAACAAATAATTGGTTAACATTTTGATTAATTTGTAATATATATAAGTAATATTCATATAGGTAAAATGTTGATAGGGAAAAGTAGATGCTTACTCGTTACCCAGAGAGAATCACACTGGTGAAAGTGATTTTAACAGTAGTCATTGAAGTGCCCCCTTGAGTCCTTAGCCGAAAAATACGTTTTAGTAGGCTAAGGCGGTGGAAACCGTTACATTACATGAGTTGAGATAAATTTATTTTATCTAAACAGAGTGGAACCGCGCATTAAGCGTCTCTGTGTATTTTATGTACACTGGGACGCTTTTTATTTTTTATAGAGAAAAAAATCAAATTCTTAATAAATTCTTTAAGGGGAAATGAAGATGCTAAAGTACATGAAGGAAGATGTAGCGACGATATTTGAACGCGATCCAGCCGCTACTAGCTATTTAGAAGTTATTCTTACGTATGCTGGTTTACATGCATTATGGCTTTATCGATTTGCTCATTATTTCTATCGGAAAAAATGGCACTTTATTGCAAGGAGTATTTCACAGTTTGCTCGTTTTTTAACAGGAATCGAGATTCACCCAGGGGCGAAAATTGGTAGACGATTTTTTATCGATCATGGTGCAGGAGTTGTAATTGGAGAAACATGTGAAATAGGTGATGATGTTACGATTTATCAAGGAGTAACATTAGGTGGAACCGGTAAGGAAAAAGGTAAGCGACACCCGACCTTATTGAGTGGAGTATTAGTAGCTACGGGAGCAAAAGTTCTAGGATCAATCACAATCGGAGAAAATGCAAAAATCGGTGCAAATTCAGTTGTGCTAAAGGATGTTCCAAAGAATACTACGGTTGTTGGTATACCTGGGAAGATAGTTGTTCAAGATGGAATTAGAGTAAATAATCAATTTGATCACTGTGATCTACCTGACCCAGTAGCAGATCGATTACTACAACTAGAAGCGGAATTAGAAGAGCTAAGAAGTTTAATGAGAATATCTGAAAGGAAGTAACACTATGGCAATTCAAATTTATAATACCTTAACAAGAAATAAAGAAGATTTTAAGCCTATAGAAGAAGGCAAGGTCAAAATGTATGTATGTGGACCTACTGTATATAACTATATTCATATTGGTAATGCAAGACCTGCTATTGTTTTTGATACAGTAAGACGCTATTTTGAATATCGTGGATACGAAGTAAACTATGTTTCAAATTTCACTGATGTTGATGATAAGTTAATTAAAGCAGCAAATGAATTAGGTTCAGATGTCCCAACTATAGCAGATCGTTTTATTAATGCATATTTTGAAGATGTTCAAGAGCTAGGTTGCAAAACAGCAACGAATCATCCTCGTGTAATGGATAATATGGATATTATTATTGAGTTTATCGATGAGCTAGTAAAAAAAGGTTATGCATATGAATCTGAAGGTGATGTTTACTTCAAAACAAAGGAATTTGAAGGTTACGGTAAACTTTCACACCAATCAATTGAAGACCTTCGAATTGGTGAAAGAATTGAAGTTGGCGAAAAGAAAGAAGACCCACTAGATTTTGCTCTATGGAAAGCAGCAAAACCAGGCGAAATATTCTGGGAAAGTCCATGGGGGAAAGGTAGACCAGGATGGCATATTGAGTGCTCAGCAATGGCAAAGAAATACCTTGGTGACACAATTGATATTCATGCAGGCGGTCAAGACTTATCATTCCCACACCATGAGAATGAAATTGCTCAGTCAGAAGCTTTAAGCGGGAAAACTTTTTCAAATTATTGGATGCATAATGGATACATCAATATTGACAACGAAAAAATGTCTAAATCATTGGGTAACTTTGTATTAGTCCATGACATTATTAAAATTGTTGATCCTATGTTATTACGTTTCTTCATGTTATCAGTGCATTATCGTCATCCAATTAACTATAGCGATGAACTTTTACAAGAAGCTAGAAATGGTTTTGAACGTATTAAAACGGCTTACCAAAATAGTAAGCACCGTCTAGAAAGTAGTACTAACTTAACTGAAGATGACAATAAGTGGTTAAAAGAAATAGCAGATGAAAAAGCTGTCTTCACAAAAGTAATGGATGATGATTTTAATACAGCTAATGCGATTTCTGTTTTATATCAATTAGCTAAATTGGCAAATCAATATTTACTAGAGACACATACTTCTACGAATGTATTAAACCAATTAGTAGCAACTTTTGATGAATTATCAAATGTACTAGGCATTACACTAGTTAAAGAAGAAGCAATGTTAGATGATGAAATCGAAGCATTAATTCAAAAACGTACCGACGCACGTAAAAATCGTGATTTTGCATTAGCGGACCAAATTCGTGATCAATTAAAAGAAATGAATATAATCATTGAAGATACTCCGCAAGGTATTCGCTGGAAAAGAGGATAACTTCATGATTGAAAGTAACCAAAATGTTGATGCTAAACAACTAAACAGTTTAGCACTTGCTTATATAGGTGATGCTGTATATGAAATTTATGTACGTCATCACCTCCTTGAAAAAGGAACAGTGAGACCTAATCAACTTCACCGAGCAGCAACAAGATTTGTTTCTGCGAAAGGACAAGCTAAAGTAATTAGAGAAATGCTTTTTACTGAGATATTGTCAGATGAAGAAGTTGCGGTCGTTAAAAGGGGCCGTAATGCAAAGTCAGGAACTGTGCCAAAAAATACTGATGTACAAACATATCGGTACGCAACCGCAATGGAAGCGTTAATTGGATACCATTATTTATTAAAAAATGAAGATAGACTCAATACAATTGTACATTTTGCGATTCAATTTATTGAGAATGATAAAGGAGCATAATATGTCTGAAGAATTTATTATTGGACGTAATCCAGTTATGGAAGCAATACGTTCAGGTCGTGATATAAATAAAATTTGGGTTAGCGAAGGAGCAAATAAAGGTCAAATCCATAAACTTTTAGAATTAGCTAACCAAAACAAAGTGATAGTTCAAACAGCACCAAACAAGAAATTAGATGGAATGGTTAAAGGAAACCACCAAGGTGTAGTAGCACAAGTAGCTGCATATGAATATGTGGAAATTGATGATTTATTTGAAGTTGCTAGTAGTCGAAATGAACAGCCATTCTTCTTAATTCTTGATGAAATTGAAGACCCTCATAATTTAGGCTCAATTATGAGAACTGCAGATGCAGTTGGTGCTCATGGGATCATTATTCCAAAGAGAAGAGCGGTAGGTTTAACATCAGCGGTTGCTAAGTCTTCTACTGGAGCAATTGAATACATTCCAGTAGCTCGAGTAACGAACTTAGCGAGAACGGTAGATGAATTAAAAGAAAGAGGAGTTTGGATTTTTGGTACAGATGCAAAAGGTGCTGATGACTATCGAAACATGGATGGCCAAATTTCTCTGGGTTTAATTATTGGTAGCGAAGGTAAAGGCATGAGCAGGATCTTAAAGGAAAAATGTGATTTCCTAATTAAGTTACCAATGGTCGGTAAAGTTACATCTTTAAATGCGTCTGTTGCGGCTAGTTTATTAATGTATGAAATACATCGTAAGAGACATCCACTTGGATCATAAAAAGAAAGAGATTCTTATTGTAGATGGTTATAACATGATTGGAGCTTGGCCGAATCTTAGAAAACTTCGAGAAATTGACTTTGATAAATCACGAGATTATCTAATTACTCAGCTTGCTGAGTATAAGGCATACACAGGGATGTCTATAATTGTTGTATTTGATGCTCATTTTGTAAATGGAATCGAAAAGGTCGACAAGAATTCAAAGGTCGAAGTGATTTTTACTCGAAAAAACCAGACGGCTGATGAAAAAATTGAAAAACTGGCAATTGAGCTTCGTCATGTTAACCATCATATTTATGTTGCGACATCTGACTTTACTGAGCAATGGCAAATATTTGGACAAGGTGCACTTCGTATACCTGCAATGGAACTATATCGATCGGTTACTCAAAATAAAAAAATGATAAGTAGTCAAATTAGTGAAATACCTGATCAAAGACTGACAATTAGTAAGACTTTGAATTCGAAACAAACAGAAATTTTAGAAAAATGGCGAAGAGGGGAACGATGACTTATTGTTTCCTTCTTCTTTGTGCTGTATAATTTAATTAAATTGTTTGGTCGGAGGTGCTAATTGTGAACGTTGAACAGGAATTGAAGCTAATGATAGAGTATGGCCCTTTAGAAGATGAGGTAATTCTCGAATATGTTCGAGAGGGTGATCAAGAGGCACTAACATTTTTAATTCAAAAATACCGAAATTTCGTTAAAGCAAAGTCTAGGTCTTATTTCCTAATAGGAGCTGACCGTGAAGACATCATTCAAGAAGGTATGATTGGATTATACAAAGCAATTCGTGATTACAAAGAAGACAAACTTTCGTCTTTCAAGGCGTTTGCAGAATTATGCATTACAAGACAAATTATTACAGCAATTAAAACAGCTACTAGGCAAAAGCATATTCCATTAAATTCTTATGTTTCATTGGACAAGCCTATTTACGATGAGGAATCTGATCGTACTTTACTGGATGTTTTAACAGAAACAAAAAACATGGACCCAGAGGAACTTGTGATCAATCAAGAAGAAAATGTGGACATAGAGCTTAAAATGTCTGAATTATTAAGCGATTTAGAAAGGAAAGTATTATCACTCTATTTAGATGGTCGATCTTACCAAGAAATATCAGAAGAATTAAACAGACATGTAAAATCGATTGATAATGCTCTTCAACGAGTAAAAAGAAAGCTTGAAAGATATATGGAAATTAGAGAACTGTCGGTTTAATCGGATCAAAAAAACTCCCTTGTAATTCGTGATAATGTATAGGAATACAAGGGTATACCATTGAGTTTGACAGTTTATAATTCACATGGTACATTCTAAATGGATAATTATAGATGAATTAGGTTGGTGTCACCATGAGAAAAAAAGTTGTCCTGTCGTGCGCTAATTGCAATAATAGAAATTACTCCACGATGAAGAATTCCTCTTCTGTAGAACGTTTGGAGATGAAAAAGTTTTGTAAAACATGCAATGAGCATACTACACATAAAGAAACAAAATAAATGAAGTAAGATAAATGATAATTGCGAATGTCCTTATTCATTATATAAACTAGATTCAGCACTACTTTTTGGACAAGGCGGACGTTTCGTAAATCTCTAAACTAGTATATATGGGGGTTGCATCTGTGGGTCGTATCGGTAAGTTTTTTCGCGAAGTAAAAAGTGAAATGAAAAAAGTTTCATGGCCTAAACGTAAAGAATTAGTTAATTCAACAGTTACAGTATTAGCTACAGTTTTATTCTTTGTAGTATTCTTCGCTGTAATTGACACAGGACTTTCTAAACTAATTCGACTTATTCTTGAATAAGTTAAAACTAATTGTGCTATAATGAGTGATAATGTTTAAAAAAAAGCCCGGTAACGGGTTTTTTAATTTGCAAAGAAAGTTGACCGGGGAGGGAAGGACAAGTAGTCCTCTAACATGGAAAAAAGATGGTATGTAGTTCATACTTACTCAGGATATGAGAATAAAGTAAAAGCAAATTTAGAAAAACGTGTAGAAACAATGGGAATGCAGGATAAAATTTTCCGTGTAATAGTTCCAGAAGAATCAGAAGTAGAAATGAAGAACGGTAAAGAGAAAGTAACGAAACGTAAAGTGTTTCCAGGTTATGTGTTAGTTGAACTAGTAATGACTGACGATTCTTGGTATGTAGTTCGAAATACACCGGGAGTAACTGGTTTCGTTGGCTCAGCTGGCTCTGGTTCAAAACCAACCCCACTTTTAGAAGAAGAGATTACGCATATTCTAAAACATATGGGTCTAGATGAACAAACAATCGATATTGATTTAGATGTAAATGAAGTTGTTCGATTAAAAGAAGGACCATTTGCGAATTATACTGGATCAATTAAGGAAATTGACTTCGAAAAGAAAAAAGTGACTGTGTTAGTAGAATTCTTTAATAAAGAAACGCCAGTAGAACTGGATTTACATCTTGTTGAAAAATTATAATACAAGACCTTGCATTTTTAATTTGAAAATGTTAGACTTTTAAAGGTCAATATGCATCGAAAAGATGGTATTAACTTCTGTATAAGAATATGCATGAAAATGCAACACGATATGAGTGGGAGGGTGTAAAACCCCATTACCACATCACGGACTTAAGGAGGTGTGTCTCGTGGCTAAAAAAGTAATTAAAATGGTAAAATTGCAAATTCCTGCAGGAAAAGCAAACCCAGCACCACCAGTTGGTCCTGCATTAGGACAAGCAGGTGTTAACATCATGGGATTCTGTAAAGAGTTCAACGCTCGTACAGCTGACCAAGCTGGTCTAATTATTCCTGTTGAAATCACTGTATTCGAAGATCGTTCGTTTACATTTATTACGAAAACTCCTCCTGCTGCTGTACTTCTTAAAGTAGCGGCTGGTATCGAGTCTGGTTCTGGTGAACCAAATCGTAAAAAAGTAGCAACAGTTAAACGCGATAAAGTGCGTGAGATTGCTGAACAAAAAATGCCTGACTTAAATGCTGCTTCTGTTGAAGCTGCTATGCGTATGGTAGAAGGTACTGCACGTAGTATGGGTATCGTTATTGAAGACTAATCCCATCTTCAATAAGGTGTGATTGAGGAGGTTGCGAACATCATTTGATGTGTTTTATCGCAACCTTTATTCGTGGGAGGAAAATCCGTTAAAACCACATTAGGAGGAATAAAACATGGCTAACAAAGGTAAAAAATACCAAGAAGCTATTAAATTAGTAGATCGTACAGCTGTTTACGCAGTAAACGAAGCTGTTGAACTTGTTAAAAAGACTACAACTGTTAACTTTGATGCAACAGTTGAAGTAGCATTCCGTTTAGGAGTAGATCCAAAGAAAGCTGACCAACAAATTCGTGGTGCAGTAGTTCTTCCACACGGTACTGGTAAAGTACAACGTGTATTAGTATTCGCTAAAGGTGAAAAAGCTAAAGAAGCTGAAGCTGCTGGTGCTGATTTCGTAGGCGATGCTGACATGATTAACAAAATCCAACAAGGTTGGTTCGATTTTGATGTAGTAGTAGCAACTCCAGACATGATGGCTGAAGTTGGTAAATTAGGACGTGTATTAGGACCTAAAGGTTTAATGCCAAACCCGAAAACAGGTACAGTTACATTTGACGTAACTAAAGCTGTTAACGAAATCAAAGCTGGTAAAGTTGAATACCGTGTTGATAAAGCTGGTAACATTCACGTACCAATCGGTAAAGTATCTTTCGAAAACGAAAAGTTAGTAGAAAACTTTACAACAATCTTTGAAACTATGGTAAAAGTTAAACCTGCTGCTGCTAAAGGAACATACATGAAGAACGTAGCAATCACTTCAACTATGGGCCCTGGTATCAAAGTAGATCCAGCTAGTTTCTAAGATAAAAAACAAAGTTGACAATTCGACAAGAACTCTCTATAATGGAGTTTGTCTTGCTAATTAAATAGACTACCGTAGACAGTAGGTGCTTATGCTTAATATCCTACCGAGGTGTATAACTGATAAATTCGTGCATATACAACCTCCATGTCTTTTTTTAAAAAAAGTTCGTGGAGGTTTTGCTATGGTTACACTTTTGCGGTATACACACTAAAATCCACAGGAGGTGTAATAAATGAGCGCAGTATTAGAAGCTAAAAAACAAGTTGTATCTGAAGTAGCTGCTAAATTACGTGATAGTAAATCAACAATTGTTGTTGACTACCGTGGTTTAAATGTTGCTGAAGTAACTGAATTACGTAAGCAATTACGTGAAGCTGGCGTTGAGTTCAAAGTTTACAAAAACACTTTAACTCGTCGTGCTGCTGAAGAGGCTGGCTTAGCTGGTTTAAACGAATCATTAACTGGTCCAAACGCAATCGCGTTTAGTACGGAGGATGTAATTGCTCCTGCTAAAGTAATCAACGATTTCGCTAAAAAACATGAAGCTTTAGAAATTAAAGCTGGTGTAATCGAAGGAAACGTTGCTACTGTTGAAGAAGTTAAAGCTCTTGCTGAACTTCCATCTCGCGAAGGTTTACTTTCTATGTTGCTTAGCGTGCTACAAGCACCAATCCGCAACTTCGCTCTTGCAACTAAAGCAGTTGCAGAACAAAAAGAAGAACAAGGCGCTTAATGCCAAGATCGCTTAAAATATATAATTTAAAGGTATAAACAAGGAGGAAATTAACAATGACTAAAGAACAAATCATTGAAGCAGTTAAAAACATGACTGTATTAGAATTAAATGACTTAGTAAAAGCAATCGAAGAAGAGTTCGGCGTAACTGCTGCTGCTCCTGTAGCTATGATGGGTGGCGCTGTAGA
This sequence comes from Bacillus sp. UNCCL81, assembly GCF_900112535.1. Lineage (NCBI taxonomy): Bacteria > Bacillati > Bacillota > Bacilli > Caryophanales > Bacillaceae > Bacillus > Bacillus sp. UNCCL81. The sequence goes on from NZ_FOMF01000020.1 coordinate 20,087, forward strand.
AGCTGCTGCTGAGCAAACTGAATTTGATTTAGTATTAGCTAGCCCTGGCGACCAAAAAATCAAAGTAATCAAAGTAGTTCGTGAATTAACTGGTTTAGGATTAAAAGAAGCTAAAGAATTAGTTGACAACACTCCTAAAGCAATTAAAGAAGGAATCAGCAAAGAAGAAGCTGAAGAAATGAAAGCTAAACTTGAAGAAGTTGGCGCTAACGTAGAAGTTAAGTAATTTCTAAAAGTTTTTAGAAAAGCTCGCATTTATGCGAGCTTTTTTTGTACATATGGGATTGCTTTTGGGAAGACTGTTGATAAGTATATTTATGGAAGAAGGATTTTTTTATGGCAGATCATTATTTTACAAATCAACCGAATAGTAAAACTGATAAAAAGGTATTTTCGTTTACTCTGAGAGGTAATGATTTAAAATTCCAATCTGATTCAGGGGTTTTTTCTAGGAATGAAGTTGATTTTGGATCCCGTGTTTTAATTAACATTTTCACGTTTCCAGAAATTGAAGGTAATATTTTAGATGTTGGATGTGGATACGGTCCAATAGGATTATCAATCGCAAAAGATGGTATTAGTCGAACAGTGGAAATGGTCGATGTGAATTTAAGAGCGATAGAATTAGCGAAAGAAAATGCGAATGTAAATAAGATTGATAATGTGAAAATCTATGAAAGTAGCATCTATGAAAATGTAACTGGACAATATGCTGCTATTTTAACAAATCCGCCAATTCGTGCTGGGAAAAGTGTTGTTCATGAAATTTTGAAAGGTGCTCATGATAAATTACTCCCTGGTGGAGAGCTTTGGGTAGTTATACAAAAGAAGCAAGGAGCGCCATCTGCTCTTGAATTATTAAAAGAAACGTTCGACGAGGTTGAGGTAGTGAAAAAAGATAAAGGATATTATATCATAAAAAGTAAAAAAGATTGACTGTAATTTTTGCTTGTGATAGTATTATTAAATGCCAATATATATTTATTTTCAAAAATGATTTTTTGAAAGTGGGTATATTTCTATATTCTTTGGAAATGATAGTAAAATGACTGTCGTTGAGTTTAATAAATGGTTTTCATTTTGAAACCATTTTATTTTTTGTCTAACAAGTAAGTGGCATTTTTCTGCTTATTTGTTACTATTTTTTTGTTATAAATACTCTTAATTTAAGGGGTGAATATGTTGACAGGTCAACTAGTTCAATATGGACGACACCGCCAACGCAGAAGTTATGCTCGTATCAGTGAAGTTTTAGAGTTACCTAACTTAATTGAAATTCAAACAGCATCTTACCAATGGTTTTTAGATGAAGGTTTGAGAGAAATGTTCCAAGACATTTCACCAATTGAGGATTTCACAGGTAATCTATCATTAGAATTCATTGATTACAGTTTAGGTGAGCCGAAGTATGTTGTAGAAGAATCAAAAGAGCGTGACGTAAACTACGCTGCTCCGCTTCGAGTAAAAGTTCGCCTATTAAATAAGGAAACTGGCGAAGTTAAAGAGCAAGACGTTTTCATGGGTGATTTCCCATTGATGACGGACACAGGCACATTCATTATTAATGGTGCTGAACGTGTAATCGTTTCACAATTAGTACGTTCTCCAAGTGTGTACTATAGTGGAAAGATAGACAAAAATGGTAAAAAAGGTTTTACGGCTACAGTTATTCCGAACCGTGGTGCTTGGTTAGAGTACGAAACGGACGCGAAGGATGTAGTTTATGTACGTATTGACCGTACAAGAAAATTACCTGTAACGGTACTACTACGTTCGCTTGGGTTTGGTACAGACCAAGAGATTCTAGACTTATTAGGCGAAAATGAATACCTACGTAATACTCTTGAAAAAGATAACACAGATAGCACTGAAAAAGCGCTTCTTGAAATCTATGAAAGATTACGTCCAGGTGAACCACCTACAGTAGAAAACGCTAAAAACCTATTAATTACTCGCTTCTTTGATCCGAAGCGTTATGACTTAGCTAGCGTTGGACGCTACAAAATAAATAAAAAATTACACATTAAAAATAGACTGTTTAACCAACGTATTGCAGAAACTCTAGTGGACCCAGAAACTGGTGAAATTATTGTAGAAAAAGGGACAACTCTTGATCGCCGTACGTTAGACCGTATTCTTCCATTCTTAGAAAAGAATATCGGTGAAAAAGTTGCTCACCCTGCTGGTGGCGTATTAGAAGATGAGATTACTTTACAATCTATTAAAATTTACGCTCCTGTAGAAGATGGTGAACAAGTTATTCAAGTTATTGGAAATGCGAATGTAAGCAAAAGTGTGAAAAACATTTCACCTGCGGACATTATTTCTTCAATTTCTTACTTCTTTAACCTGCTACATAACGTAGGTGACACTGACGATATTGACCATTTAGGAAATCGTCGTTTACGTTCAGTTGGTGAATTACTTCAAAACCAATTCCGTATCGGTTTATCTCGTATGGAACGTGTAGTACGTGAACGTATGTCAATTCAAGATACAAACGCAGTTACTCCACAGGCGTTAATTAATATTCGCCCTGTAATTGCTTCAATTAAAGAATTCTTTGGTAGTTCACAGTTATCTCAATTCATGGATCAAACAAATCCTCTTGCTGAATTAACTCATAAACGAAGACTATCAGCACTTGGACCAGGTGGTTTAACACGTGAACGTGCAGGATTTGAAGTACGTGACGTTCATTACTCTCACTATGGTCGTATGTGTCCGATTGAAACGCCTGAGGGACCAAACATCGGATTAATTAACTCACTTTCTTCTTATGCAAAAGTAAATCAATTTGGTTTCATTGAAACTCCATATCGTCGTGTAGACCCTGAAACAGGTCGTCTAACTGATAAAATTGACTATTTAACTGCTGATGAAGAGGATCTATACGTTGTAGCCCAAGCGAATGCACGTTTAGGTGAAGACGGAAGCTTCTTAGATGAAGATGTAGTAGCTCGTTTCCGTGGAGACAACACAGTTGTTAAACGTGAACGTATTGACTACATGGATGTATCTCCAAAACAAGTAGTATCAGCTGCGACAGCATGTATTCCTTTCTTAGAGAACGATGACTCAAACCGTGCCCTAATGGGAGCGAACATGCAACGTCAAGCAGTACCATTATTAAACCCTGAATCACCAATCGTAGGTACAGGTATGGAATACGTTTCAGCAAAAGACTCTGGTGCTGCAGTAATTTGTAAACACCCAGGTATCGTTGAACGTGTTGAAGCGAAAGAAGTTTGGGTACGTCGCTACTTAGAAGTAGATGGACAAAAAGTTAAAGGTGACCTTGATAAATATCGTATGTTAAAATTCGTACGTTCTAACCAAGGTACTTGTTATAACCAACGCCCAATCGTAAGTGTTGGTGACGAAGTAGTAAGAGGCGAAATTCTTGCAGATGGACCTTCAATGGAAAAAGGTGAATTAGCTCTAGGACGTAACGTATTAGTAGCATTCATGACATGGGATGGTTACAACTACGAGGATGCGATTATTATGAGTCGCCGTCTTGTTAAAGAAGATGTTTACACTTCAGTTCATATTGAAGAATATGAATCAGAAGCTCGTGATACAAAATTAGGACCTGAAGAAATCACTCGTGATATTCCAAACGTTGGTGAAGATGCACTTAAAAATCTTGATGAGCGTGGAATTATCCGAATTGGTGCGGAAGTTAAAGATGGAGATTTATTAGTTGGTAAAGTAACGCCTAAAGGTGTAACTGAATTAACTGCTGAAGAACGTCTTCTACATGCAATCTTCGGTGAAAAAGCTCGTGAAGTTCGTGATACATCTTTACGTGTTCCACACGGTGGAGGCGGAATTATTCTTGATGTGAAAGTATTCACTCGTGAAAACGGTGATGAATTACCACCAGGAGTAAACCAACTTGTTCGTGTTTATATCGTTCAGAAACGTAAAATCTCTGAAGGGGATAAAATGGCTGGACGACATGGTAATAAAGGGGTTATCTCTCGTATTTTACCAGAAGAAGATATGCCATTCTTACCTGATGGAACGCCAGTTGATATCATGTTAAACCCATTAGGGGTACCTTCTCGTATGAACATCGGTCAGGTATTAGAGCTGCACTTAGGTATGGCTGCAAGATATCTTGGCATTCATGTTGCTTCTCCAGTATTTGACGGAGCGCGTGAGGAAGATGTTTGGGGAACAATTGAAGAAGCTGGTATGGCACGTGATGCTAAAACTGTATTATATGATGGACGTAGTGGTGAGCCTTTCGATAACCGTGTTTCTGTAGGTGTCATGTATATGATCAAACTTGCACACATGGTTGACGATAAGTTACATGCTCGTTCAACGGGACCATACTCACTTGTTACGCAACAACCACTTGGTGGTAAAGCACAATTTGGTGGACAGCGTTTTGGTGAGATGGAGGTTTGGGCACTTGAAGCATACGGTGCTGCTTATACATTACAAGAGATCTTAACAGTTAAATCTGATGACGTTGTTGGCCGTGTGAAAACATATGAAGCAATCGTTAAAGGTGAAAATGTACCAGAACCAGGTGTTCCAGAATCATTCAAAGTATTGATTAAGGAATTACAATCTCTAGGTATGGATGTTAAAATGATGTCTGCAACAGATCAAGAAATCGAAATGCGTGATACTGAAGATGATGATGATCAAGCTTCAGAACATTTAGCGATGGATATGGAATACGTAAAAGAATAAGTATTATATTAGGGTAAAACCTTAGGACAGAAAGGGAGGTAGGCCCCTTGATAGATGTAAATAATTTCGAGTATATGAAGATCGGACTTGCATCGCCTGACAAAATTCGCTCGTGGTCATACGGGGAAATTAAAAAACCTGAAACAATTAACTACCGTACATTAAAACCTGAAAAAGATGGTCTTTTCTGTGAACGCATTTTCGGTCCTACGAAAGATTGGGAATGTCATTGCGGAAAATATAAACGTGTACGTTATAAAGGTGTAGTTTGTGATCGTTGTGGAGTTGAAGTAACTCGTGCAAAAGTACGTCGTGAGCGTATGGGTCACATTGAATTAGCTGCACCAGTATCACATATTTGGTATTTCAAAGGTATTCCAAGCCGAATGGGACTTGTTTTAGACATGTCCCCTCGTGCTCTGGAAGAAGTAATCTACTTTGCTTCTTACGTAGTAACAGAAGCTGGAGATACTCCTTTAGAAAAGAAACAATTGCTTTCTGAGAAGGAGTTCCGTGCTTATCGTGAGCGTTATGGTCAAACTTTCCAAGCATCTATGGGTGCTGAAGCAATTAAAAAACTATTAAGCGATATTAATCTTGAAAAAGATGTTGATTCATTAAAAGAGGAGTTGAAAACTGCTCAAGGTCAACGTCGTACAAGAGCAATTAAACGTTTAGAAGTTTTAGAAGCATTCCGTAACTCTGGTAATGAGCCTTCTTGGATGATCTTAGATGTGCTACCAGTAATCCCACCTGAATTACGACCTATGGTTCAATTAGATGGTGGACGTTTTGCAACTTCAGATCTAAACGATTTATATCGTCGAGTAATTAACCGTAACAACCGTTTAAAACGTTTATTAGACCTTGGTGCACCAAGCATCATCGTACAAAACGAAAAACGTATGCTTCAAGAAGCAGTTGATGCGTTAATTGACAATGGTCGCCGTGGCCGTCCAGTTACTGGACCAGGTAACCGTCCATTAAAATCTCTTTCTCACATGCTTAAAGGTAAGCAAGGGCGTTTCCGTCAAAACTTACTTGGTAAACGTGTTGACTACTCTGGCCGTTCGGTTATCGTTGTAGGACCAAACTTACAAATGTATCAATGTGGATTACCAAAAGAAATGGCAATTGAATTATTCAAGCCATTCGTGATGAAAGAATTAGTAGAGCGTGGATTAGCACATAACATTAAGTCTGCGAAACGTAAAATTGAGCGTTTACACCCTGAGATTTGGGATGTATTAGAATCAGTTATTCGTGAGCATCCGGTGTTACTAAACCGTGCCCCAACTCTACACAGACTTGGTATCCAAGCGTTCGAACCTACATTAGTAGAAGGCCGTGCAATCCGTCTTCATCCACTTGTATGTACTGCATACAATGCCGATTTTGATGGTGACCAAATGGCTGTTCACGTACCGTTATCAAGTGAAGCACAAGCAGAAGCTCGTATCCTAATGCTTGCAGCACAAAACATCCTTAACCCGAAAGATGGTAAGCCAGTAGTTACACCATCTCAAGATATGGTATTAGGTAACTATTACTTAACTCTTGAGCGTGCAGGCGCTGTCGGTGAAGGTATGGTATTTAAAGATATCAATGAGGCGTTAATTGCATACCAAAATGGTTATGTACATTTACATTCTCGTGTTGCTGTTGCAGCAAATTCATTAAATAACGAAACATTTACTGAAGAACAAAAAAATTCATTATTAATTACAACGGTTGGTAAGTTAATCTTCAATGAAATCTTACCTACTTCGTTCCCATATATTAATGAACCTACTCAGAGTAATCTTGAGAAGGAAACTCCTCAGATGTATTTTGTATCTAAAGGTTCGAATATTAAAGAAATCATTGAAAGCAGAGAAGAAATTGCTCCTTTCAAAAAGAAAATACTTGGAAATATCATCGCAGAAGTATTTAAACGTTTCAAAATTACTGAAACATCAAAAATGCTAGACCGCATGAAGGATCTTGGATTTAGACACTCTACTAAAGCTGGTATTACAGTTGGTGTATCCGATATCATCGTATTACCGGAGAAGCAGTTAATTATTGCTGAAGCTCAAGAAAAAGTAGATAAAGTACTAAAACAATTCCGTCGTGGTTTAATCACAGAAGATGAGCGTTATGATCGTGTAATCGCTATTTGGAGTGATGCGAAGGATGTAATTCAAGGAAAACTGATGGCTTCCCTAAATAAACGTAACCCTATCTTTATGATGAGTGACTCTGGTGCCCGTGGTAACGCATCAAACTTTACTCAGCTTGCAGGTATGCGTGGTCTGATGGCCAACCCGGCTGGTCGTATTATCGAGTTACCAATCAAATCTTCATTCCGTGAAGGTCTAACGGTACTTGAATACTTCATCTCTACACACGGTGCACGTAAAGGTCTTGCCGATACAGCACTAAAAACAGCCGATTCAGGTTACTTAACTCGTCGTCTAGTTGACGTTGCACAAGATGTAATCGTTCGCCAAGATGATTGTGGTACTGACCGTGGATTACATGTTAAGGCAATTAAAGAAGGTAACGAAATTATTGAAGGATTATACGATCGTTTAGTTGGTCGTCATTTACGTTCAACTATACGCCACCCAGAAACAGGTGTATTACTTGCTCAAGAGAACGATTTAATTACAGAAGACTTAGCTCGTGAAATTATCGATGCTGGTATTGAAGAAGTTAATATTCGTTCTGCGTTCACATGTAATACTAACCATGGAGTATGTAAAAAATGTTATGGCCGTAACTTAGCTACAGGTGCTGAGGTTGAAGTTGGTGAAGCAGTAGGTATTATTGCTGCACAATCAATCGGTGAACCAGGTACACAGTTAACGATGCGTACATTCCATACAGGTGGGGTAGCAGGAGACGATATTACTCAAGGTTTACCTCGTATTCAAGAACTATTTGAAGCACGTAATCCTAAAGGTCAAGCAGTTATTTCTGAAATTGATGGTATTATCTCAATTTCTACTGACGCTAAAGATAAACAAGAAATTATTGTTCAAGGCTCAGTTGAATCTAGAAACTACCCAGTTCCTTATGGCGCTAGACTAAAAGTTCAAGAAGGTGAATCAATTGAACGTGGTCAAGTAATGACAGAAGGTTCAATCGATCCGAAAGAACTGTTAAAAGTAAAAGGTACAAATGCTGTTCAAGAATACTTACTACGTGAAGTGCAAAAAGTATACCGTATGCAAGGGGTAGAAATTGGCGATAAGCACGTAGAGGTAATGGTACGTCAAATGCTGAAGAAAGTTCGTGTAATGGATGCAGGTGAGACAACTTTACTACCTGGTACATTATTAGAACTACACCAGTTTACTGAAGCGAATAAAGAAGCTTTATTTGCAGGTAAACAACCAGCTACTGCGCGCCCATTATTACTAGGTATTACAAAAGCATCATTAGAAACAGACTCATTCCTATCTGCTGCATCATTCCAAGAAACAACGCGTGTATTAACAGACGCTGCGATTAAAGGAAAACGTGATGAGTTGCTAGGATTAAAAGAGAATGTTATTATAGGTAAGTTGGTTCCAGCTGGTACAGGTATGAACAGATACCGTAAAGTAGATCTTGTTAAAGATTTAACTGAATCAGTTGAAATGAACGAAGAAGTATTAGTTGAAAAATAAACTTAAAATATTTTCAAACTTGAGTTGACATCATTTGATGAAAAATGATAAGATATTCAAGGTTGCTCCTAGACAATAGCACTGCTAATCTAAGCAGGTTAGATCCGGGGCTAATTTAGGAATATACAGTAGTTAAAACTGTTTTTGTGAGAAGGAGGGCTTCCTTCTTCTTGCAAAAACTTTGTTTTCAACTTATTATGAACCACCTGGATGTGTGGTCTTATAAATATTTGAAGGGAGGAAAACTCATGCCTACTATTAACCAGTTAGTGCGTAATGGACGTACTTCTAAAGTATGGAAATCAAAATCACCAGCATTAAATAAAGGTTTCAACTCATTAAAGAAAAAATCAACTGATTTATCAGCTCCACAAAAACGTGGTGTTTGTACTCGTGTTGGTACAATGACTCCAAAGAAACCAAACTCAGCTTTACGTAAATATGCTCGTGTGCGTTTAACTAACCAAATCGAGGTAACTGCTTATATCCCAGGTATCGGACACAACTTACAAGAGCACAGTGTTGTTCTTATCCGTGGTGGACGTGTAAAAGATTTACCGGGGGTACGTTACCATATCGTTCGTGGTGCATTAGATACTGCAGGTGTTGACAAACGTATGCAAGGTCGTTCTAAATATGGAACTAAGAGACCAAAAGCAGCTAAGAAGTAATAAATAACAACTAGCCGAAAGGAGGAAATAACATGCCACGTAAAGGTCCTGTTGCAAAAAGAGATGTATTGCCAGATCCACTTTATAATTCAAAATTAGTTTCTCGTTTAATCAACAAAATGATGATTGACGGAAAAAGAGGAAAGTCTCAAGCTATCTTATACGGAGCATTTGAATTAATCCAAGAACGTTCTGGTAAAGAACCAATGGAAGTATTCGAAGCAGCTCTTAAAAATATCATGCCAGTTCTAGAAGTTAGAGCTCGTCGTGTTGGTGGTTCAAACTACCAAGTACCAGTTGAGGTTCGCCCTGAGCGCCGTACAACTTTAGGTCTTCGCTGGTTAGTTAACTATGCTCGTCTTCGTGGAGAAAAAACGATGGAAGAGCGTTTAGCTAATGAAATTCTTGATGCAGCTAACAACTCAGGTTCTGCAGTTAAGAAACGTGAAGATACACACAAAATGGCAGAAGCGAACAAAGCGTTTGCTCACTACCGTTGGTAAGATTAAAAGCAATTTAGTTATTTCTGCACATAATGAATGTTGGTTAAGTCGTTCACCTATTTCTAATTTAGCTTGCTAGATTAAATAGGTGAACGTCGGATTACATAATTTAGGATGACATAATAGTTCCTTGCTTGTAGTGCTTGCTTAACTTAATAACATGAAGTATGTATAGGAATAACTTTTTCTTGTACTAAAAAATCCTAACTAATACTGGAAGGGAGAAAGAACCCTGATGACTAGAGAGTTCTCCTTAAATAACACTCGTAATATCGGGATCATGGCTCACATTGATGCTGGTAAAACAACAACAACAGAGCGTATCCTTTATTACACAGGTCGTATTCACAAAATTGGTGAAACTCATGAAGGAGCTTCACAAATGGACTGGATGGAGCAAGAGCAAGAGCGTGGTATCACAATCACATCTGCTGCTACAACAGCTCAGTGGAATAACCACCGTGTAAATATCATTGATACTCCAGGTCACGTAGACTTCACTGTAGAAGTTGAACGTTCACTACGTGTACTTGATGGCGCAGTAGCAGTACTTGATGCTCAATCAGGTGTTGAGCCTCAAACTGAAACAGTTTGGCGCCAAGCAACTACTTACGGAGTTCCACGTGTAGTATTCGTTAACAAAATGGATAAAATCGGCGCGGATTTCTTATACTCTGTAGGTACGTTACATGACCGTTTACAAGCTAACGCACACCCAATCCAATTAGCGATGGGTGCTGAAGATAACTTCTGGGGTATTGTTGACCTAGTTGAAATGAAAGCTATTAAGTATAATAATGACTTAGGAACTGACATTGAAACAATCGAAATTCCAGAAGAATATCAAGAACTAGCTGAAGAGTACCGTGGTCGTTTAATCGAAGCGGTAGCTGAGTTAGATGAAGAATTAATGATGAAATACCTTGAAGGTGAAGAAATCACAATTCCTGAATTAAAAGCTGCTATTCGTACAGCTACATGTTCAGTACAATTCTACCCAGTAGTTTGTGGTTCTGCTTTCAAAAACAAAGGTGTTCAATTAATGCTTGATGCAGTAATTGACTACCTACCATCTCCATTAGATGTACCAGCTATCAAAGGAACATTACCTGATACTGATGAAGAGAAAATCGTTCCTTCAAGTGATGAAGAGCCTTTCGCTGCATTAGCATTCAAAATCATGACTGATCCTTATGTTGGTAAATTAACGTTCTTCCGAGTATACTCAGGTACGTTAGAATCTGGTTCATACGTTCAAAACTCTACAAAAGGTAAGCGTGAGCGTGTAGGACGTATCCTACAAATGCATGCTAACTCTCGTCAAGAGATTTCGAAAGTATACGCTGGAGATATCGCTGCTGCTGTAGGTCTTAAAGACACTACAACTGGTGATACTTTATGTGATGAAAAGAATCTAGTAATTCTTGAGTCTATGGAGTTCCCTGATCCAGTTATCTCAATTGCGATCGAACCAAAATCTAAAGCTGACCAAGATAAAATGGGTCAAGCATTAGTTAAATTAACTGAAGAAGATCCAACTTTCCGTGCACATACTGACCAAGAAACTGGTCAAGTAATCATCGCTGGTATGGGTGAGCTTCACCTTGATATCATCGTTGACCGTATGCGTCGTGAATTTAAAGTAGAAGCTAACGTTGGTGCTCCTCAAGTAGCATACCGTGAAACTTTCCGTTCTTCTGCACAAGTAGAAGGTAAATTCGTTCGTCAATCAGGTGGACGTGGACAATTCGGACACGTTTGGATTGAATTCTCACCAAACGAAGAAGGAAAAGGCTTCGAATTTGAAAATGCAATCGTTGGTGGTGTTGTTCCTCGTGAATACATCCCAGCTGTAGCTGCAGGTCTTGAAGATTCCCTTAAAAATGGTGTATTAGCTGGTTTCCCACTAATCGACATTAAAGCGAAATTATTCGATGGATCTTACCATGATGTTGACTCAAACGAGATGGCGTTTAAAGTAGCTGCTTCATTAGCTCTTAAAAATGCTGTTAAGAAATGTAACCCAGTTCTACTTGAACCATTAATGAAAGTAGAAGTTGTTATCCCTGAGGAATACTTAGGAGATATCATGGGTGATATTACATCTCGTCGTGGACGCGTTGAAGGTATGGAAGCACGCGGTAACGCTCAAGTTGTTCGTGCTATGGTACCACTTTCAGAAATGTTTGGTTATGCAACTTCATTACGTTCTAACACTCAAGGTCGTGGAACGTTCTCAATGGTATTTGACCATTACGAAGATGTACCAAAATCAATTTCTGAAGAAATTATTAAAAAATATAAAGGTGAGTAATTGATTATTTAGTTCTCATCATGTATAACTATTTATGTTAGATGTTAGCTATAAGGGGTACAAGTTACCCTTTATAGCATAATAATAAAACTAAAAATTAATTTTCTTAATTATAAGGAGGATTTTTACAATGGGTAAAGCTAAATTCGAACGTGTAAAACCACACGTTAACATTGGTACAATCGGACACGTTGACCATGGTAAAACTACATTAACTGCTGCTATTACAACTGTATTAGCTAAAGTAGGTGGAGCTGAAGCTCGCGCTTACGATCAAATCGACGGAGCTCCAGAAGAAAGAGAGCGTGGAATCACAATCTCTACTGCACACGTTGAGTACGAAACAGAAACTCGTCACTATGCACACGTTGACTGCCCAGGTCACGCTGACTATGTTAAAAACATGATCACTGGTGCTGCTCAAATGGACGGTGGTATCTTAGTAGTATCTGCTGCTGATGGTCCAATGCCTCAAACTCGTGAGCACATCCTTTTATCTCGTCAAGTAGGTGTACCTTACATCGTAGTATTCATGAACAAATGTGACATGGTTGACGATGAAGAGTTACTTGAATTAGTTGAAATGGAAATCCGTGATCTATTATCAGAATACGAATTCCCTGGCGATGACATTCCAGTAATCAAAGGTTCTGCACTTAAAGCTCTTGAAGGAGATGCTGCGTGGGAAGCTAAAATTCATGAATTAATGGCTGAAGTTGATTCTTATATCCCAACACCAGCTCGTGAAACTGACAAGCCTTTCTTAATGCCAGTTGAGGATGTATTCTCAATCACTGGTCGTGGAACAGTTGCTACTGGTCGTGTTGAGCGTGGTATCGTTAAAGTTGGTGACGTAGTAGAAATCATCGGTCTTGTTGAAGAGCCAAAATCAACTACTGTAACAGGTGTTGAAATGTTCCGTAAACTTCTTGACCAAGCAGAAGCTGGAGATAACATCGGTGCACTTCTTCGTGGGGTTGCTCGTGACGATATCCAACGTGGTCAAGTTTTAGCTAAACCAGGTTCAGTTAAACAACACACTAAGTTCAAAGCTGAAGTTTACGTTTTATCTAAAGAAGAAGGTGGACGTCACACTCCATTCTTCGCTAACTACCGTCCACAATTCTATTTCCGTACAACTGACGTAACTGGAATCATCCAATTACCAGAAGGCGTTGAAATGGTTATGCCTGGCGACAACATCGAAATGACTGTTGAGTTAATCAACGCAATCGCTGTTGAAGAAGGAACTAAGTTCTCTATCCGTGAGGGTGGACGTACTGTAGGCGCTGGCGTAGTTGCTACAATCGTTGAATAATTAAACTTAAAAGCTTAGAAGATCTTTTCTTCTAAGCTTTTTTTTATAAGTTAATTGGAAATATTTAAAATATGCAATATAACCGATTCTTGCTTGATTTTAATAATTGAAGATAATATAATAACTAAGTACTGAAGACGACGAGAACATTATTTATCTAAACTTATAACAAATGCTTGCAATAGCATTATTTTTTATGTATAATAGATGATGTTGGTCTTTGACTGCGTAGAAGTGGAAGGTTGCTGATACACCCGGCCGCTTTGCCATGGCGAGTGTAAGGAAATTTCCATGGAGTATGTCTATTATTTAAATAGGCGAAAAAGGAGGGAAAATTATGGCAAAAGAAAAAATTCGTATTCGTTTAAAAGCTTATGATCACCGTATTTTAGATCAATCTGCAGAGAAAATCGTTGAAACAGCGAAACGTTCTGGTGCTTCTGTATCTGGTCCGATTCCGTTACCAACTGAGAAATCAGTTTACACGATCCTTCGTGCGGTTCATAAATACAAAGATTCTCGTGAGCAATTCGAAATGCGCACTCACAAACGTTTAATCGATATCGTGAATCCAACTCCTCAAACAGTTGATTCATTAATGAGACTAGATTTACCATCTGGCGTTGATATTGAAATCAAACTTTAATAACATTATATATAAATTCAGGAGGTGTGACTTATGACTAAAGGAATCTTAGGGAAAAAGATCGGTATGACACAAGTATTTGCTGAAAACGGCGAGTTAATTCCAGTAACTGTAATCGAAGCTACTCCAAACGTGGTTTTACAAAAGAAAACTACTGAAACTGATGGCTACGAAGCTATCCAAATCGGTTTCGCTGACAAACGTGAAAAATTAGCTAACAAACCAGAAAAAGGGCACTCTGCTAAAGCAAACACTGCACCTAAGCGCTTCGTTCGTGAACTTCGCAACGCTGACGTATCAGCTTATGAAGTTGGTCAAGAAGTCAAAGTAGATATTTTTGCAAATGGTGACATCGTTGATGTAACTGGAACTTCAAAAGGTAAAGGATTCCAAGGTAGCATTAAGCGCCACGGACAATCTCGTGGACCAATGTCTCACGGTTCTCGTTACCACCGTCGTCCAGGTTCAATGGGTCCTGTTGCTCCGAACCGTGTATTCAAAAACAAAGCTTTACCTGGTCAAATGGGTGGAGAAAAAGTAACTGTACAAAACCTACAAATCGTTAAAGTTGACGTTGAACGTAACTTACTTTTAGTAAAAGGTAATGTACCAGGTTCTAAAAAATCTTACGTAACAATCCGTACTGCGGTTAAATCTAAATAATTAATTTAGAAGAAAGGAGGAAATAAAATGCCTAAAGTTACTATGTTTAATCAAACAGGTGCTCAAGTAGGAGAAATCGAATTAGCTGATGCTGTATTCGGAATCGCTCCAAACGAACATGCTTTATTTGATGCTGTAATGATGCAACGTGCATCTTTACGTCAAGGTACACACAAAGTTAAAACACGTTCTGAAGTACGTGGTGGTGGTCGCAAACCATGGAGACAAAAAGGAACTGGCCGTGCTCGTCAAGGTTCAATCCGTTCTCCACAATGGCGTGGTGGTGGTATCGTATTCGGTCCAGCTCCAAGATCATACTCATATAAAAAACCTAAAAAGGTACGTCGCTTAGCGATTAAATCAGCTTTATCTACTAAAGTATTAGAACAAAGCATGCTAGTTCTTGAAGATTTAGCGTTAAACGCACCAAAAACAAAAGATATGGTTACTGTATTAACTGGCTTATCAGTTGCTAAGAAAGTTTTAATCGTAACAGCTGACCTAAATGAAAACGTAGCTTTATCTGCTCGCAATATCCCTGGAATCACAGTTCTTGCAGCAAATGAAGTAAACGTAATCGACGTTTTACATCATGATACATTAATCATGACTAAAGCTGCGGTGGAAAAAGTAGAGGAGGTGCTTGCGTAATGAAGGATCCTCGTGATATTATCAAACGCCCAGTTATCACTGAAGCTTCTATGGAAGCAATCGCTGAAAAAAAATACACTTTTGAAGTAGATGTAAGAGCTAACAAAACTGAAGTTAAAGATGCTGTTGAAGCAATCTTCGGTGTTAAAGTAGAAAAAGTTAACGTAATGAACTACAAAGGTAAGTTTAAACGTATGGGTAAACATGCTGGTTACACAAACCGTCGTAGAAAAGCAATCGTTAAATTAACTGCTGATAGCCAAGAAATTACATTATTCGAAGGCGTTTAATACTAACTACTAGAAAAGGAGGGAAATTACGATGGGAATCAAAAAGTATAAACCAACCACTAACGGTCGCCGTGGTATGACTACTAATGATTTTGCTGAGATCACTACTGACAAACCAGAAAAATCATTATTAGCTCCACTTAGTAAAAAAGCTGGCCGTAATAACCAAGGTAAAATTACTGTTCGTCACCAAGGTGGTGGACACAAACGTCAATACCGTATCATCGATTTCAAACGAGATAAAGATGGTATACCAGGACGCGTTGCTACAATCGAGTACGATCCAAACCGTTCTGCAAACATTGCGTTAATTAACTACGCTGATGGAGAAAAACGTTACATCCTAGCTCCTAAAAACTTAGTAGTAGGAATGGAAATCGTTTCAGGTCCTGAAGCAGATATTAAAGTAGGTAACGCTTTACCACTTGTAAACATTCCAGTAGGTACTACAATTCACAACATCGAGTTAAAACCAGGTCGTGGAGGACAATTAGTACGTTCAGCTGGTACTTCTGCTCAAGTATTAGGTAAAGAAGATCGTTATGTACTAGTTCGTTTAAACTCTGGTGAAGTACGTATGATTTTAGCAACTTGCCGCGCGACAGTAGGTCAAGTTGGTAACGAACATCACGAACTTATTAACATCGGTAAAGCAGGTCGTTCTCGTTGGATGGGTAAACGCCCAACTGTACGTGGATCTGTAATGAACCCAGTTGATCACCCACACGGTGGTGGTGAAGGACGCTCTCCAATCGGACGTAAATCACCAATGTCTCCATGGGGTAAACCAACTCTTGGTTACAAAACTCGTAAGAAAAACAAAGCGTCAGACAAGTTTATCGTTCGTCGTCGTAAAAAATAACGCGATTGTGCTACGGTTCACTAGAACCGTAGGTCAATCACGAAGGGAGGTACCACAATGGGACGCAGCCTGAAAAAAGGTCCATTTATTGATGATCACTTATTAGCTAAAGTTGAGAAATTAAACGAGACTGACTCTAAGCAAGTTGTTAAAACTTGGTCACGTCGTTCGACTATTTTCCCACAATTTATCGGACATACTATTGCAGTGTACGATGGTCGTAAACACGTACCTGTATATGTATCGGAAGATATGGTAGGTCACAAACTTGGTGAATTTGCTCCAACTCGTACTTATAAAGGTCACGATGCGGATGACAAGAAAACTAGAAGATAATGAGAGGAGGCACTCCAATGCAAGCTAAAGCTGTACTGAGAACAGTTCGTATCGCTCCTCGTAAAGTTCGTCTAGTAGTCGATTTAATCCGAGGTAAACAAGTTGGCGAAGCGATCGCAATCCTTCGACACACACCAAAAACTGCTTCTCCTGTTGTAGAAAAATTATTAAAATCTGCTATTGCTAACGCAGAGCACAACTATGATATGGATGTTAATAACTTATACATCGAAAAAGTATTCGTTGATGAAGGTGCTACTTTAAAACGTTTCCGCCCTCGTGCACAAGGACGTGCTAGCGCAATCAACAAACGCACAAGCCACATTACAATCGTGGTATCAGAGAAGAAGGAGGGATAATCGATGGGACAAAAGGTAAATCCAGTCGGACTTCGTGTTGGTATTATTAAAGATTGGGAATCTAAATGGTACGCTGAAAAAGATTACGCTGATCTTTTACATGAAGACATCAAAATTCGTGAGTACATCAGCACTCGTTTAAAAGATTCTGCTGTTTCTAAAGTAGAAATCGAAAGAGCTGCTAACCGTGTAAACATTACTGTTCACACTGCAAAACCAGGTATGGTAATCGGTAAAGGTGGTTCGGAAGTTGAAGCTCTTCGTAAAGCTTTAAACAACCTTACTGGCAAACGTGTTCATATCAACATCATCGAAATTAAAAGAGCAGATCTTGATGCTAAATTAGTAGCTGAAAACATCGCTCGTCAATTAGAAAACCGTGTTTCTTTCCGTCGTGCTCAAAAGCAAGTACTTCAACGTGCTATGCGTGCTGGTGCATTAGGTATTAAAACACAAGTTTCTGGTCGTCTTGGCGGAGCAGATATTGCTCGTTCAGAATCATATAGTGAAGGTACAGTGCCACTTCATACATTACGTGCGGATATCGATTATGCAACTGCAGAAGCAGATACAACATACGGTAAACTAGGCGTAAAAGTATGGATCTACAAAGGTGAAGTTCTTCCTACAAAAAAGAAAGCTTCTGAGGAAGGAGGAAATTAATTATGTTAATGCCTAAACGTGTTAAATATAGAAGAGAGCATCGTGGAAAAATGCGCGGACGTGCCAAAGGTGGTACTGAAGTAGCATTTGGTGAATTCGGTTTACAATCTACTGAAGCTTCTTGGATTACTAACCGTCAAATTGAAGCAGCGCGTCGTGCAATGACTCGTTACATGAAACGTGGCGGTAAAGTATGGATTAAAATCTTCCCTTCTAAACCTTACACAGCTAAACCTCTTGAGGTTCGTATGGGTAGCGGTAAAGGTGCTCCTGAAGGTTGGGTAGCAGTCGTTAAACCAGGAAAAATTATGTTCGAAATCGCTGGTGTATCTGAAGAAGTAGCTCGTGAAGCACTACGCTTAGCAGCTCACAAATTACCAGTTAAATGTAAGTTTGTAAAACGTGAAGACAATGGTGGTGATTCTAATGAAAACTAATGAGATTCGCGATCTTACCACTGCTGAAATTGAATTAAAAGTGAAATCTCTTAAAGAAGAGTTATTCAATCTTCGTTTCCAATTAGCTACAGGACAATTAGAGAACACTGCTCGTATCCGCGAGGTTCGTAAAGCAATTGCTCGTATGAAAACTGTAGTTCGTGAAAGAGAAATTAACTCTAATAATTAATGATGAGGGGAGGTTTGCACAGTGAGCGAACGTAACCAACGTAAAGTTTACACAGGACGTGTAGTTTCTGATAAGATGGATAAGACAATTACTGTTGTAGTTGAAACTTATAAAACACATAAACTATACGGAAAACGCGTTAGATATTCTAAGAAATATAAAGCGCACGATGAGCTAAACACTGCAAAAGTTGGCGATATCGTAAAAATCATGGAGACTCGTCCATTATCAGCTACAAAACGTTTCCGTTTAGTTGAAATCGTAGAAGAAGCTGTTATTATCTAATAGATGATCGGATATCATTCTTAATCCGAAAGGAGGTCAATTTGACATGATCCAACAAGAAACTCGTTTAAAAGTTGCTGACAATTCAGGTGCACGTGAATTACTTACTATTAAAGTATTAGGTGGTTCAGGCCGTAAAACTGCTAACATCGGTGATATCATCGTATGTACAGTAAAACAAGCAACACCAGGTGGCGTTGTTAAAAAAGGTGATGTAGTTAAAGCTGTTATCGTTCGTACGAAACGCGGTGTTCGTCGTCCAGACGGTACTTACATCAAATTTGATGAAAACGCAGCTGTTATCATTAAAGATGATAAGAGCCCACGTGGTACTCGTATTTTCGGACCAGTTGCACGTGAATTACGTGATAGCAACTTCATGAAAATCGTATCATTAGCTCCAGAAGTACTTTAATTAATGTACTTTAATAAATACTTCAGAAAGCCTTATTAAGGAGGTGCACGAAGAAGATGCATGTAAAAAAAGGTGATAAAGTTCAAGTTATCTCTGGTAAAGACAAAGGAAAACAAGGTGTTATCCTTGCTGCTTTTCCAAAGAATAACCGCGTACTAGTTGAAGGTGTTAACATCATTAAAAAACACTCAAAACCTACTCAAGCTAACCCACAAGGTGGCATCATCGAGAAAGAAGCACCAATCCATGTTTCTAATGTTATGGCATTAGATCCAAAAACTGGAGTACCTACACGCGTAGGTTACCAATTAGTGGATGGTAAAAAAGTACGTATTGCAAAAAAATCAGGCGAATTACTTGATAAATAATAGAAATTTATGAAAGGAGGTCAACTGAATGAACCGCCTAGTCGAGAAATATCAAAATGAAATCACTCCTGCTCTAGTGAGCAAGTTTAACTATAAATCAGTTATGCAAGTGCCAAAAATTGAAAAGATCGTCATCAACATGGGTGTTGGTGAGGCTGTTTCAAATTCAAAAGCATTAGATACTGCTGTTGAGGAATTAACTTTAATCGCAGGTCAAAAACCTGTTGTTACTAGAGCTAAAAAATCAATCGCTCAATTCCGTCTTCGTGAAGGAATGCCTATCGGTGCTAAAGTTACATTACGCGGTGAGCGTATGTACGAATTCTTTGAGAAATTAGTTTCTGTAACTTTACCTCGTGTACGTGACTTCCGTGGAATCTCTAAAAAAGCATTCGATGGCCGTGGAAACTACACTTTAGGTGTTAAAGAGCAATTAATCTTCCCAGAGATCGATTATGATAAAGTAAACAAAGTACGTGGTATGGACATCGTTATTGTAACTACTGCAAATACTGATGAAGAAGCTCGTGAAATGCTAACATTATTCGGAATGCCTTTTCAAAAATAATGAAAGCCAGCGCTAAAGAAGAGGAGGCGAAAACGTGGCTAAAAAATCAATGATTGCGAAACAAAAACGTGCTCAGAAATTTAAAGTACAAGAGTATACACGTTGCGAACGTTGCGGACGTCCACACTCAGTATTACGTAAATTTAAACTTTGCCGTATTTGTTTCCGTGAACTTGCTTATAAAGGACAAATCCCTGGCGTTAAAAAAGCTAGTTGGTAATTCTATAGATATTAGGAAGGAGGTTATCTGAACATGGTCATGACAGATCCTATTGCAGATATGCTTACTCGCATTCGTAATGCGAACATGGTACGTCACGAGAAATTAGAATTCCCAGGTTCTAACCTAAAGAAAGAGGTTGCTGAAATTCTAAAACGTGAAGGTTTCATCCGTGACGTTGAGTACATTGAAGATGATAAACAAGGTATCATCCGTATTTTCTTAAAATATGGTGTGAACAACGAACGTGTTATCACTGGATTAAAAAGAATTTCTAAGCCTGGCTTACGTGTATACGCGAAAGCTGACGAAGTACCTCGCGTACTTAACGGTTTAGGTGTTGCTATTGTTTCAACATCTAAAGGTGTAATGACAGATAAAGAAGCTCGTCAAGCAAAAACTGGTGGCGAAATCTTAGCATACGTTTGGTAATATAACACAGAGAGAATGGAGGTGTAGTGAATGTCTCGTGTTGGTAAAAAAGAACTTGTAATTCCTGCTGGAGTTACTCTTACTAATAACAACAATACTATTACAGTAAAAGGACCTAAAGGTGAGTTAACTCGTACTTTTAGCCCTGATATGACAATCGAAGTTAACGAGAACGTATTATCAGTTGCACGTCCAACTGATAACAAAGAGCACCGTGCTCTTCATGGTACAACTCGTGCTATCTTAGGTAACATGGTTGAAGGTGTAACTAATGGTTATACTCGTAACCTTGAATTAGTTGGGGTAGGTTACCGTGCGACTAAAACAGGTGACAAACTTGTTCTAGCTGTTGGTTATTCTCACCCAGTTGAGATCACTCCTGAAAATGGTGTTGAAATCGAAGTACCTTCAAATACTAAAATCAGTATTAAAGGTATCGACAAAGAACGTGTAGGTGCTCTTGCTGCTTACATTCGTCAAGTACGTCCACCAGAGCCTTACAAAGGTAAAGGTATCCGTTACGAAGGCGAAATGGTTCGTCGTAAAGAAGGTAAAACTGCGAAGTAATCTATAACTAGATAAGAGAAAGGAGTGACCAAGATGATCTTTAAGGCTGATAAAAATGCAGTACGTAAAAAAAGACATGCTCGTGTTCGTACTAAATTATCTGGTACTCAAGAACGTCCACGTTTAAACGTTTACCGTTCAAACAACCATATCTATGCTCAAATCATTGATGATGTTAATGGTGTAACATTAGCAAGTGCATCAACTTTAGATAAAGAATTAACTTTAAATGGTACTGGTAACATCGAAGCAGCAACATTAGTTGGTAGCTTAGTTGCAAAACGTGCTACTGAAAAAGGTGTTTCTGTAGTTGTATTCGACCGCGGTGGTTACTTATATCATGGTCGCGTAAAAGCTTTAGCTGAAGCTGCTCGTGAAGCTGGTTTACAATTTTAATAAAAGAAGGAGGGACATACATGCGTCGCATTGATCCTAATAAATTAGAGCTTGAAGAACGCTTAGTTACGATCAACCGTGTTGCTAAAGTTGTAAAAGGTGGTCGTCGTTTCCGCTTTGCAGCATTAGTAGTTGTTGGTGACAAAAACGGTCATGTAGGTTTTGGTACTGGTAAAGCTCAAGAAGTACCTGATGCTATTCGTAAAGCTGTTGAAGATGCTAAGAAAAATCTAATTAATGTACCAATCGTTGGAACTACAATTCCTCACGTAATTACTGGTCGTTTTGGAGCTGGTGAAGTATTCTTAAAACCTGCTTCTGAAGGTACTGGAGTTATCGCTGGAGGTCCTGTTCGTGCGGTATTAGAACTTGCTGGGGTACATGATATTTTATCTAAATCTCTTGGTTCTAATACACCAGTAAACATTGTACGTGCTACAATCGAAGGTTTAAGTAACTTAAAACGTGCGGATGAAGTTGCAAAATTACGTGGTAAATCTGTAGAAGAATTACTAGGTTAATAAGGAGGGATAACGATGGCTAAACAGTTAGAAATTACCCTTACTCGCAGTGTAATTGGTCGTAAACAAGATCAAATCGCAACAGTTCGTGCTTTAGGTATTACTAAAACAAACCAAACTGTTGTTAAACAAGATAACGCTGCAATGCGTGGGATGATTAATAAAGTTTCTCACCTTGTATCTGTAAAAGAAATTTAATTGAACATGAATAAGTAAGGAGGTGCCCTAATGAAACTTCATGAATTAAAACCTACAGAAGGTTCTCGTAAAGTATCTAAACGTATCGGTCGTGGTATTGGTTCAGGTACTGGTAAAACTGCTGGTAAAGGTCATAAAGGACAAAACGCTCGTTCAGGTGGCGGTGTTCGTCTTGGATTTGAAGGTGGTCAAACTCCTTTATTCCGTCGTTTACCAAAACGTGGTTTCACTAACATCAACCGTAAAGATTACGCAATCGTTAATGTTGAAACGTTAAATCGCTTCGAAAACGGAACTGAAGTAACTCCTGAGTTACTGATCGAAACTGGTATTGTTCGTAAAGAATTAGCTGGTATTAAGATTTTAGGTAAAGGTAAGTTAGAAGTAAAACTTACTGTTAAAGCTCACAAGTTCTCATCTTCTGCAGTAGAGGCAATCGAAGCAGCTGGTGGAAATGCTGAGGTGATCTAAAATGTTCCGGACAATCTCCAACTTTATGCGCATTGCAGATATTAGAAAAAAAATATTCTTTACGTTATTAATGTTAATTGTATTTCGTATTGGAACGTTTATACCTGTTCCAAACGTCAACGCTGATGTATTAGCATCTCAAGATAGTACGACGAGTATTTTCGGAGTGTTAAATACATTCGGTGGAGGAGCTCTTAAACAGTTCTCGATTTTTGCAATGGGTATAATGCCTTACATTACTGCTTCAATCATTATTCAGTTACTTCAAATGGACGTTGTTCCGAAGTTAACTGAATGGTCGAAGCAAGGTGAGATTGGTCGACGTAAATTGACTCAACTGACTAGATACATCACAATTATTCTAGGTTTTGTAGAAGCAATTGGATTATCAATCAGTATGAACAATGTTACTGGCGGAATGTTAATAGAAAATCCAGGTTGGTCAACCTATATTTATATAGCAATTGTACTAACAGCTGGAACATCTTTCTTATTGTGGTTAGGTGAGCAGATTACTGCTAAAGGTGTAGGGAACGGTATATCAGTTATCATCTTTGGCGGTATAGTTGCTGCTATTCCTAATACACTTCACCAAGTCTATCAGCAACAATTTCAAAATGCTGGAGACGCGCTATTCATGAACATCGTTAAGGTTGGCATAGTGTTTTTAGTTTTACTTTTAGTAATCGTAGCTGTAATTTACATTCAACAAGCTAATCGTAAAATTCCAATTCAATATGCTAAACGTAACAATGGTAATAATAGCTATGTCGGAGGACAATCTACTCACTTGCCATTAAAAGTAAATGGCGCTGGGGTTATTCCGGTAATCTTCGCTGTTTCATTTTTAATTACTCCTTCAACAATTGCATCGTTCTTACCAAGTAACAATGTGACTGAATGGATTAAAACGCATTTTACGTATAACAATCCATGGGGAATGGCATTTTATTTAATCTTGATCATTGCTTTCACATATTTTTATACTTTTGTTCAGGCAAATCCAGAGCAAATGGCTGAAAATCTTCAGAAGCAAGGTGGCTACATCCCGGGTATTCGCCCAGGTAAGAGCACTCAAGAATATATCATTAAAGTCTTATATCGTTTAACTTTCGTAGGAGCAATTTTCTTAGCTGTCATCGCTTTATTACCAATCGTATTTGGTAAAATTGCGAACTTACCACCTTCAGCTCAAATTGGAGGAACAAGTTTACTAATCGTAGTCGGCGTTGCGCTTGAAACAATGAAACAATTAGAAAGTCAGCTTGTTAAGAGAAACTACAAAGGCTTTATTAAAGAACGAGCATAGGGAAATGCATAATTCCCTATTGCTCACCTAATTTTGAGGAGGATTAACCATGAATTTAATTCTTATGGGGCTTCCTGGTGCAGGCAAAGGCACACAAGCTGAGAAAATTGTCGAAAAATACGGCATTCCTCATATATCTACTGGTGATATGTTCCGTGCAGCGATTAAAGACGGCACAGAACTAGGTCTTCAAGCAAAATCGTTTATGGATCAAGGTCATCTTGTTCCTGATGAGGTAACAATTGGTATTGTACGTGAACGATTAGCTAAAGATGATTGCCAAAACGGTTTTTTACTGGATGGTTTTCCTAGAACAGTTGCGCAGGCTGAAGCACTAGAAGAGACTCTGAAAGTAATGAATCGTAAAATTGACTTCGTGTTAAACATTCATGTAGACCAACAACTTTTAATTGAACGTTTAACAGGTCGTCGTATTTGCAAAGAGTGTGGAGCAACTTATCATTTAATTTTCAATCCACCTGTTGAAGAGGGTGTTTGCCCTAAATGTGGCGGAGAACTTTATCAACGTGCGGATGATAATGAAGAAACAGTTGCAAATCGCCTTGAAGTAAATATCAAACAAACTCAGCCTTTACTTGATTTCTATAATAATCTTGGTTATGTAAAAACAATTGAAGGTGAACAAGAGATTAATAAAGTTTTCAATGACATTGATAATCTTTTAAAAGAGTTAGTTTAATAATTGAACGATAAGATCGTCGTTCCTTGTGTATGACGTATTGTTGTTTCGTCAAAACTGATACTGTTATTAAAGCTTAAACATGGCTTTGCTTGGAACGATTGATATAATATAGGTCTTTAGTAGGCCAAAAATCTCCAACATATCAGAGCACTTTGGCTTAATGTTCCTAAGCGTATGTTTGCCTACAAGCAAGCTACTGATTTGAAGAAAGGAGAATGCCCTAATGGCGAAAGATGATGTAATTGAAATTGAAGGTACCGTTACGGAAACACTTCCGAATGCGATGTTCAAGGTTGAATTGGAAAATGGTCATGTCGTTCTTGCACACGTTTCTGGTAAAATTCGTATGAACTTCATTCGTATTCTTCCAGGTGACAAAGTTACTGTAGAACTATCTCCATATGATTTAACTCGTGGCCGTATTACGTACCGTTTTAAATAATAAATATGCACTCCGTAATCTACAAGGAGGTTGAAATCATGAAAGTGAGACCATCAGTAAAACCAATCTGTGAAAAATGTAAAGTTATCCGCAGACGTGGTAAAGTAATGGTAATTTGTGAAAATCCAAAACATAAACAAAAACAAGGTTAATAAAGAAGGAGGTGCACTAGAATGGCTCGTATTGCTGGTGTAGATATTCCTCGCGACAAACGCGTGGTTGTTTCTTTAACTTATGTATACGGAATCGGTCGTGCAACTTCTGAAAAAATCTTAGCTGAAGCTGGTATTTCAGAAGACACTCGTGTACGTGATTTAACAGAAGAAGAATTAGGTAAAATTCGTGAATTAATCGATAAGTTGAAAGTTGAAGGGGATCTTCGTCGTGAAGTTTCTTTAAACATTAAACGTCTAATCGAAATCGGTTCATATCGTGGTATTCGCCACCGTCGTAGCTTACCTGTTCGTGGTCAAAACACTAAAAACAATGCTCGTACTCGTAAAGGCCCACGCCGCACAGTAGCGAACAAGAAGAAATAATATTTTTTAAGTAAAGGAGGGTATTCAACATGGCACGTAAAACAAATGTACGTAAACGTCGTGTGAAAAAGAATATTGAAGCTGGTACAGCTCATATTCGTTCAACTTTCAATAACACAATCGTAACAATCACTGATGTTCATGGTAACGCAATTTCTTGGTCAAGCGCTGGATCATTAGGTTTCAAAGGATCTCGTAAATCTACTCCATTCGCTGCACAAATGGCTGCTGAAACTGCTGCTAAAGCTTCTATGGAACACGGTTTAAAAACTCTTGACGTAACTGTTAAAGGTCCGGGTGCTGGTCGTGAGGCTGCTATCCGTGCTCTTCAAGCTGCTGGTCTTGAAGTAACTGCTATCAGAGACGTTACTCCAGTTCCACATAACGGATGCCGTCCACCAAAACGTCGTCGTGTATAATTTGTCTGTATAAATTTTCAAAAATTGTCTATAATGGATTATGATATATGTTTGGCAAATATTAACAGACATCTCTTGTTGTGCACAATTAGGAACTGCCTAATAGGGACTTTCGGTTAGCATGGTCTAACCGAGGGTTTCGACGTTTTGAAGGAG
>NZ_FOMF01000001.1:0-890 GCF_900112535.1 Bacillus sp. UNCCL81
TAGGGAATCTTCCGCAATGGACGAAAGTCTGACGGAGCAACGCCGCGTGAGCGATGAAGGCCTTCGGGTCGTAAAGCTCTGTTGTTAGGGAAGAATAAGTGCTAGTTGAATAAGCTGGCACCTTGACGGTACCTAACCAGAAAGCCACGGCTAACTACGTGCCAGCAGCCGCGGTAATACGTAGGTGGCAAGCGTTGTCCGGAATTATTGGGCGTAAAGCGCGCGCAGGCGGTTTCTTAAGTCTGATGTGAAAGCCCCCGGCTCAACCGGGGAGGGTCATTGGAAACTGGGAAACTTGAGTGCAGAAGAGGAAAGTGGAATTCCAAGTGTAGCGGTGAAATGCGTAGAGATTTGGAGGAACACCAGTGGCGAAGGCGACTTTCTGGTCTGTAACTGACGCTGAGGCGCGAAAGCGTGGGGAGCAAACAGGATTAGATACCCTGGTAGTCCACGCTGTAAACGATGAGTGCTAAGTGTTAGAGGGTTTCCGCCCTTTAGTGCTGAAGTTAACGCATTAAGCACTCCGCCTGGGGAGTACGGTCGCAAGACTGAAACTCAAAGGAATTGACGGGGGCCCGCACAAGTGGTGGAGCATGTGGTTTAATTCGAAGCAACGCGAAGAACCTTACCAGGTCTTGACATCCTCTGACAACCCTAGAGATAGGGCTTTCCCTTCGGGGACAGAGTGACAGGTGGTGCATGGTTGTCGTCAGCTCGTGTCGTGAGATGTTGGGTTAAGTCCCGCAACGAGCGCAACCCTTGATCTTAGTTGCCAGCATTTAGTTGGGCACTCTAAGGTGACTGCCGGTGACAAACCGGAGGAAGGTGGGGATGACGTCAAATCATCATGCCCCTTATGACCTGGGCTACACACGTGCTACAATGGATAG
>NZ_FOMF01000022.1:0-30134 GCF_900112535.1 Bacillus sp. UNCCL81
GGGAGCAAGCTCCCATTAGTCCGCTCGACTTGCATGTATTAGGCACGCCGCCAGCGTTCGTCCTGAGCCAGGATCAAACTCTCCATAAAAGTTAAGTTTAAATCTTGTACTGCTCAAAAAACTAATAATTGACGTTTACTTCATGTTTTGTTTAGTTTTCAAAGTTCACTTTGTCGTCCGTATCTCTTGGCGACTTCTATATAATAACAAATCTGATAACCTTGGTCAATAGTTTTTATAATATAATTTCAAAAAAAATACAAAACCTTATTCTTCATTAATATCCCCTTCATCTCAAGCATTTTAACCCTTGTCTAAAGTAGTACAAATAATAGAGATATACTAATCAAAATAGAACTAGTAAGTTCTTAATCAAAAATAGTTCACTAATATACAGTCAAAAAAAGAGAGAACCTAATTGTTCTCTCTACTAGTCACAGCTCAATTACTCTTCTGTTGTTTCAATCTCATCTTCGTTTTCAAGAGTCACTGCTTCATCAGCTTCATTTTCAGCTTCTTCATCAATTTCCTCTTCTTCTTTCGCAGCAATTGCTACAGTCGCAACATGACCTTCTTGATCAAGTTTAATTAATTTAACACCTTGAGTAACTCGACCTAAACGTGAAATTTGGTCAATTGGCATACGAATCATTACACCAGACTCAGTAATTAACATTAAATCCTCTTCGTCACTTACACATTTTAACGAAATCATTTTACCGTTTTTATCTGTAACATTAAGCGTTTTTAGACCTTTACCACCACGACTTTGAATTCGGTATTCTTCCTGTGCAGTTCGCTTACCATAACCTAGTTCCGTGACAACAAGAATATCTAAATGCTCTTCAACAACTTCCATTCCAACAACATAATCATCATCAGAAAGTGTAATTGCTTTAACACCTGTTGCCGTTCTTCCCATCGATCTAACATCATCTTCATTAAAACGGATCATCATACCTTTTGAAGTACCGACAACAATATCTTTTGTTCCGTCAGTTAAACGTACCGATATTACGTCATCATCTTCTTTTAAATTAATTGCAATTAACCCGTTAGTACGAATGTTTGCAAAGGCAGATAAAGGTACACGTTTTGCTATTCCTTGTTTTGTTGTAAAGAATAGGTACCAATTCTCTAAAAATTCACTTACTGGAATAATAGCGTTAATATTTTCATCGCGATCGATTTCAAGTAAGTTTACGATAGGTAATCCTTTAGCTGTACGGCTATACTCTGGAATCTCATAACCTTTTGAACGGTATACTTTTCCCTTATTCGTAAAGAATAAAATAGTATCATGTGTTGAAGTTGTTAGTAAGTGCTCTAAGAAGTCATCATTATTAGTACCCATTCCTTGAATACCACGTCCACCTCTACGTTGAGATCGGTAAGTAGAAACTGGAAGACGTTTAATATATCCATTATGAGTTAAACTTAAAATGATATTCTCCACTGGTATTAAGTCTTCATCTTCAATGATTTCTAATCCACCAGGAACTATTGCTGTTCTTCGTTTATCATTATACTGCTCTTTTAGCTGAGTTAATTCTTCTCGAATAATTTCAAGAACTCTTTCCTCATTTGCAAGAATTTCTCTTAATTCTGCAATTAACTTGATTAGCTCTTGATATTCTTCTTCAATTTTCTCGCGCTCTAAACCAGTTAAACGTTGTAACCTCATATCTAAGATTGCTTGAGCTTGCTTTTCAGATAAATTAAAAGTTTCCATTAAGCCATGTTTAGCGATTTCTCCTGTTTGAGAAGCTCTAATTAAGCTAATTACCGCATCTAAATGGTCTAAAGCAACTTTTAAACCTTCTAAAATATGTGCACGCGCTTCTGCTTTTTCCAACTCAAACTGTGTTCTACGTTTAATAACAACAATTTGATGGTCTAAATAGTGTTTTAAACAGCTCTTTAGAGATAGAACTTTTGGTTCACCATTAACAAGTGCTAATAAATTAATACCAAAACTTGTTTGAAGAGCAGTTTGTTTATAAAGATTATTTAAAAGTACATTTGCGTTCGCGTCTCTTCTAACTTCAATGACAATACGCATACCATTTCTGTCAGATTCATCACGTAAATCAGTAATACCTTCAATTTTCTTATCTCGAACTAGTTCAGCAATTCGTTCAACAAGCTTGGCTTTATTTACCTGATATGGTAATTCTGTAACAATAATCGTTTGTCTGCCATTTGCTTTTTCTTCAATTTCAACTTTCCCTCGAATGATGATCGAACCTTTACCAGTTTCATAGGCCTTACGGATTCCGCTTTTACCTAAAATCATACCTGATGTAGGAAAATCAGGACCTTGAATATATTCCATTAATTCTTGTGTAGTGATTTCGGGGTCTTTACTTAATGCAAGTACACCATCAATTACTTCACCTAATTGGTGAGGAGGAATATTCGTAGCCATACCAACCGCTATACCCGTTGCTCCGTTTACCAACAAGTTAGGGAATCGTGCAGGAAGAACGATTGGCTCTCTTTCTGAACCATCATAGTTATCTTGATAATCAATCGTGTTTTTATTAATATCACGAATCAATTCCATCGAAATTTTAGACATTCTAGCTTCTGTATAACGCATCGCCGCCGCCGCGTCTCCATCAACTGATCCAAAATTCCCATGGCCATCTACTAACATATATCTGAAGTTAAAGTCCTGAGCCATACGTACCATTGTTTCATATACAGCAGAATCACCATGCGGGTGATACTTACCAATTACTTCACCAACGATACGCGCTGACTTTTTATAGGCTTTATCAGCTGTCATACCTAAATCATTCATTGCATATAAAATTCTTCTATGCACAGGCTTAAGGCCGTCTCGTACATCTGGTAACGCTCGAGAAACAATTACACTCATTGCATAATCTAGGAAGGAATTACGCATTTCATGACTAATATTTATTTCTTTAATTTGTTGATTTTCACTCAACATCGGCACCTCCCTTTAGTTTCCGTATCTACCTGAGAAAAGGAGCATAAAAGCTCCTTACAAATACATATTAAATATCTAAATTCTTTACATACTTAGCGTTATCTTGAATAAAGTTACGTCTTGGCTCCACTTTTTCGCCCATTAACGTTTCAAACGTTTCATCCGCTTCGATAGCATCTTGAAGGTTAACTTGTAGTAACGTTCTAGTTTCTGGATTCATTGTAGTTTCCCATAACTGATCAGGGTTCATTTCACCTAGACCTTTATATCGTTGAATAACAGGTTTTGGTACTGCATTTAAAGTCGACATAATCTCATTCATTTGTCGATCATTATAAGCATATTGTATTTTTTTCCCTTGCTGGATCTTATATAAAGGTGGTTGAGCAATATAAATATAACCACTTTCAATGATTTGACGCATATAACGATATAAGAACGTTAACAATAAAGTACGGATGTGGGCACCATCTACATCAGCATCCGTCATCAATATAATTTTATGATATCGTGCTTTCTCGATATCGAAATCATCACCGATTCCGGTACCAAAAGCAGTAATCATTGAACGCACCTCGTTATTTGATAAAATTTTATCAAGTCGAGCTTTTTCTACATTAATAATTTTTCCACGTAAAGGAAGAATTGCTTGGAAGTGACGGTCTCGTCCTTGTTTTGCACTTCCACCCGCTGAATCACCCTCAACGATATAAATTTCGCTAATAGAAGAATCTTTTGAAGAACAATCTGCTAATTTCCCAGGTAAACTTGATACTTCTAAAGCACTTTTTCTTCTTGTTAACTCACGAGCCTTCTTAGCAGCAACACGCGCTCTAGCCGCCATTAAACCTTTTTCAACTATTTTTTTAGCTTCTGTTGGATTCTCTAATAAAAACTTTTCAAGTTTTTCTCCAAAAACTTGCTCAGTAATCGTACGAACTTCACTATTACCTAATTTAGTTTTTGTTTGTCCCTCAAACTGTGGATCTGGATGTTTAATAGAAACGATTGCTGTTAATCCTTCACGTACATCCTCACCAGATAAGTTGCTATCTTGATCCTTAATTAAACCATTCTTACGACCATAATCATTAATTACACGAGTTAAAGCTGTTTTAAACCCAACCTCGTGCGTACCACCTTCGTGTGTATTAATATTATTCGTGAATGAGTAAATATTACTTGTATAGCTTTCGTTATATTGAAGTGCAATTTCTACACTAATTCCATCTTTTTCACCAATAACAAAAATTGGTTCGTCATGTATTACTTCTTTAGAACGGTTTAAATGTTCAACGTAAGATTTAATTCCACCTTCATAATGGAATTCTTTCTTTTGTTTATTTTCTCTACGGTCTTCAATTGTTAAGCGAATACCTCTATTAAGGAATGCTAGTTCTCTTAAACGGTTTGCTAATGTATCAAAGTCATAAACTGTCGTTTCAGTGAAAATTTCTACATCAGGTTTAAAATGAGTAATCGTACCTGTAACATCAGTTTCACCAACGATACTCATATCTTCAACAGGTATACCTTTAGAAAATTGTTGATAATAAATAGTACCTTCACGATGAACGTGAACTTCTAGCAAAGTAGACAGTGCATTTACTACTGAAGCACCAACCCCGTGTAATCCACCAGATACTTTGTATCCACCACCGCCAAATTTTCCACCCGCATGAAGTACCGTCATAATTACTTCTAGTGCAGGTCTACCCATTTTTTCATGGATACCTACTGGAATCCCACGGCCATTATCTTTAACAGTAATACTATTATCTTCTTCAATCGTTAAATTAATCTCATCACAGTATCCAGCCAATGCCTCATCTATACTATTATCAACGATTTCCCATACTAAGTGATGTAATCCTTTTCCGCTCGTAGAACCGATATACATACCCGGTCTTTTACGTACGGCTTCTAAACCTTCAAGAACTTGTATCTGATTTTCATCATAATTATGTTCTTGCATCTTTTGATCCATTGTCATGAACACTCACCTACTTTTTTTATTTTACATAAAAGAATTAGTAAATTTCAGCTATGCTTTTTAGGCGGCGTAGTAGAAATTTCATAAATTATTTATCGAGAAGTACTTATAATTGTTCCATGTGAAACATTTATAATATTAGCTTGTTTTATCGTTTCGTGCTGAATCCCGTCGACACTTGTTGTTGTGACAAAAGTCTGTACTTTATTTTGAATTGCATTTAATAAGTGTGTTTGACGATAGTCATCTAGCTCTGAAAGGACATCATCTAATAAAAGTATGGGATATTCTCCAACTTCCTCTTTAATCAGTTCAATTTCTGCTAGTTTTAATGAAAGAGCTGTTGTCCGCTGCTGTCCTTGCGATCCAAAAGTTTGAACGTTTTTATCATTTACCATAAAAACCAAATCATCTCTATGCGGACCAAGCAATGTAGTACCTCTTGATACTTCACGCTCTTTTTCAGCTTCGAATAGTTTTATGTACTCATCTTCCATTTTCGTCAAATCTGTTAAATCTGATACATTAATGCTTGGTTTATATATAATTTCTAGCTTTTCGGTCTCTCTAGAAATTTGACTATGAATAGGCGATGCCCAATCCTGTAGTAATTTGATGAACGAAATTCGTTTTTCAATTATTTTTACGGCATGTTTTACAAGCTGAGATGTTAGGACTTCAAGCATTAAATAGTTCCGATCTCGGCTAGTTTGTAATGTTTTTAGTAGTGAATTTCGCTGTTGGAGGATTCTCTGGTACTGACTTAGTTCATGTAGGTAAACAGGCGAAACTTGTCCTAGTTCCATATCTAGGAATTTACGACGCACTTGCGGACTACCTTTTACTAAATGTAAATCTTCCGGTGCAAACATAACGACATTCATCACGCCTATATATTGACTTAACTTCATCTGCTCAAGATGGTTCAGCTTTGCTTTCTTACCTTTCTTTGAGAGGATTAGCTGTAGTGTTACTTGCTGATTTTTTTTCTGTAACGTACCCTTTATTGTACCATATTCTTCATCCCACCGTATCATTTCTTTGTCGTTGCTTGTTCGATGGGACTTTGTTAAAGCTAGCACATAAATGGATTCCATTAAATTTGTTTTACCTTGAGCATTCTCACCAATAATGACATTAACATTATTTTGAAAATTCAACTCAAGTTTTTCATAATTACGATATTGTTTTAGCTGTAAATCTTTAATATACAATGGGATTCCCCCAAAACTTATGAAGTTATAATATACGAACCTTTTCCAGTTATAGAAATTGTATCATTTAAAACTAATTTTTTTCCTCTTCTATTCTCAGGTTCATTGTTTACAAAGATTTCATGCTCCGATAGAAACCATTTAGCCATTCCACCTGTATCAATTACACCCGCAAGCTTTAAAAATTGGCCTAATGTAATATATTCTGTATTTATTTTAACTTTTTCTGTTTTCATTTTTTATCACCCTCATTTATCCATTCCTTAATTGTACTAAACTTCTATAAGAAAAAAAACACTTAACCCTTATTTTGTCTATTAAGTACAAAAAGACTGACCTAAATGTACTATGCACTCCCCAAACAAATTTGTAGAATAAATTCTTTATTTATTCTGCCCTTTGGAGATTGCTAGTACATTCTATTAGGCCAGCCCCTTTCGATAGAAATTACTAACTAGTATGTGCGAACTGGTAAAATTAATTGCAATGTTCTTGAATCATTTACAGTACGAATTAAAAATGGTCTCATTGCCCCCGTAAATTGAATATAAATTTCTGGGCTTTCTATTGCTTTTAATGCATCCATAACATACTTCGCACTAAAAGAGATTTTTAACTCTTCACCTTTAATATCCTCGCAAACAATTTCGTCTACTACTTTACCGATTTCAGGAGAATAAGAGGAAATATTGACCACTGAGCTGCCAACTGTTTCTAAGTGAACAACATTATTTCTACCTTCTCTTGCTAATAAAGAAGCACGATCAATTGCTTGTAAGAATTCTTTCGTCATTACAGTTAGTTCCGTTTTACTTTCACTTGGAATTAACTTTGATGTGTCAGGATAATTACCTTCTAATAGTCGAGTAAAGAACAATAGATGTTTTGTCTTAAATAAAGCTTGATGTTCTGTTAAGACGATTTCTACTTTTTCATTATTGTCATCTAGAATTTTACTTAATTCATTTAGACTTTTCCCAGGAATTACTACGCTAGCTTTAAATTCACTTGTTATAGAACTTCCGTCAATTTTAGCTTGTCTTAAAGCTAATCGATGGCTATCTGTCGCTATACACGTTAGATCACCATTTTCAATCTTCCAGTTTACACCAGTTAAAATTGGTCTAGTTTCTGAAGTTGATACTGCAAATACAGTTTGACGAATCATAAATTTTAATAAATCTGCAGAAATAGAAATTGTTTCATGTTCTTCAATCTGAGGAAGTAGTGGATATTCCTCAGAGTCAAAGCCATTTAAGCTAAATTCAGTTTTTCCGGCTCTTATTGTTGTTACATAATTATTATCAGACTCTAATTCGACAAAATCTGAAGGTAATTTTTTTACAATATCACTAAAATATCGAGCATTTAATACAATGCTTCCAGTTCGTTTTACATCAACTAGTTGCTGATCATCTAATACTATTGGTAAATAAGATTCTATAGATATATCTGAATCACTACCTGTGAAAGTTAGTCCTTCATTTGTAACGACTAATTTAATACCAGTTAAGATTGGAATAGTTGTTCTTGATGAAACAGCTCTCATAACTTCTTGTACAGCTTTAACAAGATGATCTTTTTGTACAGTAAATTTCATTGTTTGTACTCCTTATATAATTTATAAAATAATATAGTAATAGTAGTAGGGCCTGTGAATTTGTGGATAACTATAATTTATTAAAGAAAAATAAGTCTATCAACATGTGGATAGACTGTGTAAAAAAGAGAGAAAGTTATGCACAGGTAAATAACTCTACTGATTTAATTTTTCATTGATTTCTTTAATTTGAGATTGCAGCTGTGAGTCAGTTTCGACTAATTTTGAGATTTTTTCATGCGCATGAATAACAGTTGTATGATCTCGTCCTCCAAACTCTTCTCCTATTTTAGGTAAAGAATGGTCTGTCAGCTCTCTTGAAAGATACATTGCAATCTGTCTTGGGAAGGCTACGGATTTTGTACGTTTCTTTGCTTTAAAATCCTCTAATTTAATACTAAAAACTTCTCCAACTGTTCGTTGAATGTCATGTATTGATACTGTTTTAGGCCTCGTCGCTGTAATTAAATTCTTTAAGGCTTCAGCGGCCACGCTAGCATTTATATCCTTATTAATTAACGATGAATAAGCAACTACACGAATAAGTGCTCCTTCTAATTCACGGATATTTGTATCAATTTGATTTGCAATATATAACATTACCTCATTTGGAATATCTAACCCCTCAGCCTTAGCCTTTTTACGTAAAATCGCAATCCTAGTTTCTAAATCTGGTGGTGTGATATCTGTAATAAGGCCCCATTCAAATCGTGAGCGAAGTCGATCTTCTAATGTAGGAATTTCTTTAGGTGGTCGGTCACTTGAGATAATGATTTGTTTACTTTCTTCATGAAGTGTATTAAAAGTATGGAAAAATTCTTCCTGTGTTTGTTCTTTTCCAGCTAAGAACTGAATATCGTCTATAAGTAACACGTCTACATTACGGTACTTATTTCTAAATTCAATTGCTTTATTATCACGAATTGAATTAATGAACTCATTTGTAAATTTTTCTGATGATAAATAAACGACTTTGGCATTTGGATTATGCTCGAGTACATAATGTCCAATTGCGTGCATTAAGTGGGTTTTCCCTAACCCAACGCCCCCATATATAAATAATGGGTTATAGGCTTTTGCAGGTGCCTCGGCAACCGCTAATGATGCTGCGTGGGCAAAACGGTTACCTGAACCAATTACGAAAGTATCAAAAGTATATTTAGGGTTCAACATACTTTGGTTGAACTCTACTGGTTCTTCAAATTTTACTTTGGCTTTAACGGCCGGTATATTCATCTCTATTTCTTCTACATGATTTTGAGGAAGGATAAATTTGATTTCTAATTCCGCTCCAGTTATTTCTAAAACTGTATCCATTATTAAAGATGAATACTTAGACTCAAGCCAATCACGAGCGAATTCATTTGGGGCAATAATTGTTAAAGTATCATTCTTTAAAGAAAATGCCTTTGTTGATTTTAGCCATGTTTCAAAGCTTGGTTTACTTATTTTTTTTTCTATTTCTGCTAGAACCCTGGACCACAGATCCCCTATATTTTCCAAACAGTAATCCCTCCTTACAAAGCTTGTTCAACTTTTGTACAAGCACATAAATTAAGTATTTATTTTTATTCATGTCTTTGAATATGCGTTATTTTATAAAACTGCAAAAATCCACTTTATTTGACAGTATTCACCCATGTGGATAACTTAAAAATGGTACAAGTGTAAAACCTGTCCACAAGTTATTAACATCTGTGGACAAATAAAAATAAAAAACAACTTGTCCAAAGTGGAAAACAAATTAATAATATCAAAAATCTTTAGCTATTTCAATGAGTAGTTAATGTTATCCACATGCTAATCCACTTGTTTAAAAAAATTGTCCACAGAAAACGGACTTGTGTAAAAGTTGTCAGTAACTGCTGTGGGTAAAAAATGTGTAGAAAAATATTATCCACAGAGCACTTAACAATTTTAAGAAAAGGGAAAGAAGTAGTTTTATGTAGATTTTTTTATTCACTGAAAAGTGCGTTTCAAAAAATCTTTCGACACCATATTTTTCTGCTCTGATTAATCGTTTATAAATTTATTGGAGGGAAATGATAGGAGTAAATCGCATTTCTTTTATAAAATAAGTGACTTTTTTTTATTTTTTTCTTATTAAAACTCACTGGATCAACCATTCTTCACAAATTGGAAATAATTATTAATCATGATTTAACATCTTACATTGACATTAATAGTAGTTATTCTTTATAATTTATAGGACTGTCTATTACAGTAATTCCTCAGGGAGGTGTCATATAATGAAAAGAACATTTCAACCAAACAAACGTAAACGCAGCAAAGTACATGGTTTCCGTAGCCGTATGAGCACTGCAAATGGACGTAAAGTTCTAGCAGCTCGTCGTCGTAAAGGAAGAAAAGTATTATCTGCGTAGGCCACTGTCAACAGTGGTCTTTTTCACTAATAAGAAGGCCTTTTTTGCTTTTATGTCACAATTTGTAAGTAAAAAGGGCCTCATTTTTTATAAAAAAATTGTTATGATAATTGAAGGAATCATTTGAGGTGTCAGTAGAACATGAACAAGAAAAACAGAATAAAAAAGAATGCAGATTTTAGTCGCGTTTTTCAAAAGGGATCGTCAACTGCAAATCGACAATTTGTAATCTATACATTAAAAAAGGAAGATCAAAAGCAATTTCGTATAGGATTATCTGTTAGTAAGAAGTTAGGTAATGCTGTAGAAAGAAATCATATTAAGCGGTATATAAGACAAGCTCTTACTGAATTAAGTGATGATCTTCGTGTAAATATGGATTATGTTGTAATCGCAAGAAAGCCCTGTACTGAACTACCTTTTAATGAATTTAAAAAAAGTTTAATTCATGTGTTGAAAAGGGCGGAAGCGCTTAAAATACGTGATTCAAAACATAAATTAGATAAAAATCAAATTAAGTAATTACATATTTAAATGTAACTTCTTAAAGGAGGAACTAGTTTGAAGACTAAGAAGTACCAATTGCTAGTTACAGTTCTTTTATTAGTAGTCGTGTTAGCTGGGTGTTCGCAAACAAACCAACCGATTACGTCTGAAAGTACGGGGATTTGGAATGAGTATTTCGTTTATCCACTATCATGGTTAATCACAGCTGTATCTAAAATTTTTGGTGGAAGTTATGGAATGTCGATTATCGTCGTAACACTTTTAATCCGTTTAGCATTACTACCGTTAATGATTAAACAAATTAAAAGTACAAAAGCGATGCAATCAATCCAGCCTGAAATGGCCAAACTTAAAGAAAAATATTCTTCAAAGGACCAAAAAACTGTCCAAAAATTAAATGAAGAAACAATGAAGTTGTATCAACAACATGGTGTAAATCCGCTATCTGGTTGTTTACCTATTTTTATTCAAATGCCAATCTTAATTGCTTTCTATCATGCAATTATGAGAACAATGGAAATTAAAGCGCATGACTTCTTATGGTTCCAATTAGGACATCCGGATCCAATTTATGCTTTACCAATCATCGCTGGTATTACAACTTTCATTCAACAAAAAGTATCAATGAGTACTGGTTCAATGACAGGACCTGCTGCTCAACAAATGAAAATCATGCTTTATGTTATGCCAATCATGATTTTAATATTTGCTGTTAGACTACCATCTGCTTTAGCTTTATATTGGGTAGTTGGTAACACATTTATGATTCTTCAAACATTATTTGTTAATAGAGGTAACACTACCGTTAAAAATAACAATGTAGGAGGGGCTAGTAAGTGAGAGAAGTAACTGCTACTGGTCAAACAATCGAACAAGCAGTTCAATTAGCACTTCAGCAACTTAGTTCAACAGAAGAAGACGTAGAAATTACAGTAATCGAAGACGGCAAAAAAGGATTTTTAGGATTTGGTGCTAAACCTGCTAAAGTATTAGTTGTTAAAAAGAAGACTTTAATCGAAAAAGCATATGACTACCTTTTAAATATTGTTAAGAGTCTTGATGAAACTGCAGATGTAAATTTCGAATTGCAAGGTACTAAAGAACAAACCTTCTTATTTACAGTAAAGGGTGATAAGGTTGCCCTTATTATTGGAAAAAGAGGTAATACTTTAAATGCTCTTCAATTCTTAGTTCAAACATTTGTTAATCGTCATTCAAAACAATTGATTCATGTTGTCGTTGATGCAGAAAATTATCGATTAAAACGTAAGGAATCGCTAGAAATTCTTGCAAAAAAGACTGCTCAAACAGTTTTAAAAACAAGAAAAGCGATCTCTTTAGAGCCAATGCCTTCTTTCGAAAGAAAAATTATACATCATATACTAACAGATATGCCGAATATCTCTACAAAGTCTGTAGGACAAGATCCACATCGTCAATTAATTATAGATTTAAAGAAACCAATTAAGGGCTAAGCCTTAATTGGTTTTTTAATATTGTTCATTCAAGTCATTTAAGTTTACTTGTACTTTGGTACGGTTATAATATAAAAACATTCAATTATAAAATTCTTTATGCTATGCTATAGATTTAGAAGTAACATGTTAACTTTTGTTTAACATGCTCCGAGGTGATTTTTTGATGGAATTCGATACAATTACAGCCATATCGACACCAAAAGGCGAAGGTGCAATTGCCATCGTTCGATTAAGTGGCGATGAAGCTGTTCAAATAGCGAATAAATTATTTAAAGAAAAAGATTTAAATAGAGTAGATTCACACACAATCCATTACGGACATTTAGTCGATCCAAGTTCGGGTAATACTGTTGAGGAAGTTATGGTCTCGATTTTAAGGGCACCGAAAACGTTTACACGTGAAGATGTTGTCGAAATAAATTGTCATGGTGGAATTTTTTCGGTTAACAAAGTACTTGAATTAGTACTATCACAAGGTGCTAGATTAGCGGAGCCTGGTGAATTTACAAAAAGAGCATTTCTTAATGGACGAATCGACCTATCTCAGGCAGAAGCAGTAATGGATTTAATTCGTTCAAAGACTGACAGGGCAATGGCGATCGCAATGAATCAAGTGGAAGGTCGATTGTCAAAGTTAGTTAATGGCTTAAGACAAACATTACTTGAAATTTTAGCTCATATTGAAGTAAATATTGACTACCCTGAATATGATGATGTTGAAGAAATGACCAATACTGTTTTAATTGAAAAAGCGAAAACAGTTCGTGTTGAAATACAAAAACTGCTAGAAACATCAAAACAAGGTAAAATTTTACGTGAAGGACTATCTACTGTCATTATTGGTAGACCTAATGTTGGGAAATCGTCTCTTTTAAATACACTTGTCCAGGAAAGCAAAGCAATTGTTACTGATATTCCAGGTACAACACGTGATGTAATTGAAGAATACGTTAATGTAAAAGGTGTGCCATTACGCCTAATTGATACAGCCGGTATTCGTGAAACTAAGGATGTTGTAGAAGCAATTGGTGTAGAAAGATCTAAAAAAGTATTGAACTTAGCTGATTTAGTTTTATTTGTTTTAAATAATAATGAGCAATTAAGTGAAGAAGATCGTAAATTGTTTGTCGAAATGAGCGGTAAAGACGTAATTGTGATCATTAACAAAACAGATTTGCCACAAAAGCTCGATCTGAATGAAGTAAAGGCGTTAGTTGGTAATGCTAAAGTTGTTACAACTTCCTTAAAAGAAGAAAAAGGAATTGATGATTTAGAAAAAGCAATAGCCGACTTATATTTTGAAGGGCAAATTGAGGCACAAGATTTAACTTATTTATCTAATGCTAGACATATTGCGCTATTAAAGCAATCAGAACAGACAATCAATGACGCGATTGAGGCCATGAAAAATGGTATGCCGATTGACTTAGTACAGATTGACTTAACAAGAGCATGGGAATTGTTAGGTGAAATCGTTGGAGATACAGTTCAGGAAAGTTTAATCAACCAGCTATTTTCTCAATTCTGTTTA
This sequence comes from Bacillus sp. UNCCL81, assembly GCF_900112535.1. NCBI lineage: Bacteria > Bacillati > Bacillota > Bacilli > Caryophanales > Bacillaceae > Bacillus > Bacillus sp. UNCCL81. Next base: position 13,667 of record NZ_FOMF01000022.1, read on the forward strand.
GGGAAATAATGGTTAGGAGGAGAAAAGATGAGTTTTGAAGCAGGCAATTATGATGTAATCGTTATTGGAGCTGGTCATGCTGGATGTGAAGCCGGTTTGTCATCTGCTCGAATGGGTGCAAAAACACTAATGCTGACAATAAATCTTGATATGGTCGCATTTATGCCTTGTAACCCGTCAGTAGGTGGTCCTGCCAAGGGGATTGTTGTACGTGAAATTGATGCACTTGGCGGTGAAATGGGTCGAAATATCGATAAAACACATATTCAAATGAGAATGTTAAATACGGGTAAAGGTCCGGCAGTACGCGCATTGCGTGCTCAAGCGGATAAATTTGCTTATCAACACGAATTAAAGAAAACCATTGAAAATACGGAGAATCTAACACTAAAGCAAGGATTAGTAGAAAGATTAATTGTAGAAGATGGACAATGTACAGGTGTAATTACACAAACTGGTGCTATTTATCGTTCAAAAACAGTTGTCATTACAACAGGTACTTTTTTACGCGGAGAAATTATTGTAGGAGAATTAAAATACTCAAGTGGTCCTAATAACCAACAGCCAGCAATTAAGCTTTCTGAGCACTTAGAGGAATTAGGGATTGAACTTGTTCGTTTTAAAACAGGTACGCCTCCTCGTGTAAATAGTCATAGTATTGATTATTCAAAAACAGAAATACAACCTGGCGATGATGTACCTCGTGCATTTTCATTTGAAACAGAACCAGTTGAAACAGAACAAATTCCTTGTTGGTTAACTTATACAAGTGAAACTACACATCAAATCATCGACGATAACTTACACCGTTCGCCGATGTACTCTGGTATGATTAAAGGTACTGGGCCACGTTATTGTCCTTCTATTGAGGATAAAGTTGTCCGATTTAATGATAAACCGAGACATCAAATTTTCTTAGAGCCAGAAGGAAGAAATACTCAAGAAGTTTATGTGCAAGGATTATCAACTAGTTTACCTGAAGATGTACAGGAAAAGATGCTGCGTTCAATTGCAGGTCTTGAAAATGTTCAAATGATGAGAACTGGATATGCAATTGAATATGACGCGATAGTACCTACTCAATTATGGCCAACATTGGAACTTAAGCAAATTAAGAATCTGTATACTGCTGGTCAAATTAACGGAACTTCGGGTTATGAAGAAGCAGCCGGTCAAGGTTTAATCGCAGGAATTAACGCTGCATGTCGTTCACTAGATAAAGAAGAGTTAATTTTAGATCGCTCTGAAGCTTACATTGGTGTTTTAATAGATGATCTAGTAACGAAAGGGACAAATGAACCATACCGTCTTCTTACTTCTAGAGCAGAATATCGATTATTATTACGTCACGATAATGCCGATTTACGTTTAACTAAAATCGGTCAAAGACTTGGTTTAATAAACGATGAAAGATATGCAGAGTTTGAACAAAAGAAAATGTTAATTGAAGAAGAAATAGAGCGCTTAAAAACAACACAATTAAGACCAACAAAAGAAGTACAGGAATTAATCGCAAAAAATGGTGGTAGTGAACTGAAAGATGGCATTCGTGCAGCAGATCTTTTACGTCGTCCTGAAATGCTTTATGAGCATATCCATCTTCTTTCTCCATCTGAAAAAGACTTACATTCGGATGTTAAAGAGCAAGTTGAAATACAAATTAAGTATGAAGGTTATATTGAAAAATCATTAAATCAAGTAGAACGTATGAAAAGAATGGATTTAAAGAAAATCCCTGAAAATATCGATTATCAAGCTATTCATGGCCTTGCTACTGAGGCAAGACAAAAGCTTGAGCAAGTGCGTCCTCTATCAGTAGGTCAAGCTTCTCGTATATCTGGTGTTAATCCAGCAGATATTTCAATTCTACTTGTTTATTTAGAACAAGGAAAAATTGCAAGAATATCGAACTAATAATAGATAGGGGTATTACTAGTGAATAAAGAACAATTTATCGCTGCTCTTAAAGATAAAGGAATCCATTTGTCTGATTTTCAATTAAAACAATTTGATATATATTTCCACACATTAGTTGAGTGGAATAATAAAATGAACTTAACTGCTATTACAGAAGAAGAAGAAGTATATTTAAAGCATTTTTATGATTCAATTAGCGCTGCCTTTTATTTTGACTTCGCTGATGAAATTACTTTATGTGATATTGGTGCAGGAGCGGGCTTCCCTTCTATCCCAATTAAAATATGTTTCCCATCTATCAAATTAACGATCGTAGACTCCCTTCAAAAAAGGATTACATTTCTAAACCATTTAGCGAAGGAATTACAATTAGAGAATGTATCATTTATTCATGATCGAGCAGAAACTTTTGCTAAAAGAACTGGTATGAGAGAATCTTTCGATGTTGTAACTGCTAGAGCAGTTGCTAGAATGTCTGTGTTAACTGAATTATGCTTACCACTTGTTAGACCGAATGGCCATTTTGTTGCACTTAAAGGCGCAGCTGGTCAAGAAGAGTTGGATAAAGCAAATTATGCTATAAAAACACTTGGTGGAGAAGTTAAATCAATTAATCACTTTACTCTCCCAAGCGAAGACAGTGATCGAAATATTGTTATAGTAGAAAAGAAACGCAAAACGCCAACTAAGTACCCTCGCAAACCGGGTACCCCTGGTAAAGAACCATTAGAGGTTTAATATGATAAACTAACAAATGTTTCACGTGAAACATTTGTTATGTTTATTCTATTGTGAACGAAATTCTAAAAGGGTGGGAATCACATTGAAAAGCACATTATCTAGGTTATTTGGCTTATCAGAAAAAGAAATTAATGAAAATTCGGTTTCGAGTAATGAAGTTATTCGCCAAATTCCAGTATCGGACATTGTACCGAATCAGTATCAGCCTAGAACATTCTTTGATGATGAAAAAATTAAAGAACTAGCGCTAACGATTCGAACTCATGGTATTATTCAACCAATTGTTGTTAGGGAAATTAGACCAAACTTTTATGAAATAATTGCCGGGGAAAGAAGATTCAGAGCCGTTTCATCTTTAGGTTGGGATACAATTCCTGCAATAGTGAAAACATTTAACGATACAGAGACTGCCTCCGTCGCTCTGATTGAAAACTTACAACGTGAAGAACTATCTCCTTTTGAAGAAGCCGTAGCTTACCAAAAACTAATTGATTTACATAACTTAACTCAAGAGGCTTTAGCTCAGCGATTAGGTAAAGGTCAATCGACTGTTGCAAATAAACTGAGATTGTTGAAACTTCCAGGAGAAATACAACAAGCATTATTGGATAAGTCGATTACGGAACGTCATGCAAGAGCACTTATTCCATTAAAGTTGCCTCAACTACAAATTACTCTTCTTCAAGAAATAATTGAAAAACAGTTAAATGTTAAACAAACTGAAGAACGAGTCGTTACATTACTTACTGAGAAAAAGCCAAAAGCTAAACGTAAATTTAAGGCCATTAGTAAAGACATTAGAATTGCGATGAATACGATCCGTGAATCTTTACAAATGGTTACTAAAACAGGCATGAATATTGATAGTCAAGAAGAAGAACATGATGACTATTATCAAATTACAATTAAAATACCAAAAAAATAAACATTAAATTCACCTCTTTTAAGTGGTGAATTTTTTTATTCATTTTTAAATCTAGACACAACGATGAATCTATTCATGGTAAAATAGAAAATAAGAATTGTTTGTTGTGGAAGGAGTAGATTACATAGTGGTTAAAGTAATCTCTATAGCTAATCAAAAAGGTGGTGTTGGTAAGACTACAACATCAGTAAATTTAAGTGCTTGTTTAGCTCACTTAGGAAAAAAAGTATTACTAGTCGATATAGATCCCCAAGGTAATGCAACTAGTGGTATTGGAATTGAAAAAGCTGATGTAAATCAGTGTGTTTACAATGTATTAGTTGATGACGTTGAGGCGAAAAATGTCATTTTAAACACTGCTATTCCAAATTTTGATATTATTCCAGCAACAATTCAACTTGCTGGAGCAGAAATTGAATTAGTACCTACTATTTCTAGAGAAGTACGATTAAAGCGTGCTTTAGATACTGTAAAAGGTAACTATGATTATATTTTAATAGATTGTCCTCCATCACTAGGGTTATTAACTTTAAACTCACTAACTGCATCTGATTCAATTATTATTCCAGTTCAGTGTGAGTATTACGCACTTGAAGGTTTAAGTCAGTTATTAAGTACTGTACGTTTAGTACAAAAACATTTAAATAAAAATTTAGCAATTGAAGGCGTTTTGCTAACAATGCTAGATGCTCGTACAAATTTAGGGCTCCAAGTTATAGAAGAAGTAAAAAAATATTTCCAAGATCGCGTCTATAAATCAATTATTCCAAGAAATGTACGCTTAAGTGAAGCACCAAGTCATGGTAAACCGATCATTACTTATGATCCAAAGTCAAGAGGTGCAGAAGTATATCTCGATCTAGCAAAGGAAGTGATTGATAATGGCTAAAGGTTTAGGTAAAGGTATTGGAGCATTTTTTCAAGATATAAACCAGCAAGAAGAGTTAGTTCAGGAAATTGATTTAAAAGAACTTAGACCTAACCCATACCAACCTCGCAAAGTATTTGATGAAACTGCAATGTTAGAATTAACTCAGTCAGTGATTGAACATGGTATTCTTCAACCAATCATTGCTAGAAAAAGCATAAAGGGCTTCCAAATCGTTGCTGGAGAAAGACGATATCGCGCTGCAAAAAATGCGGGTTTAAATACAGTACCAGTTATTGTAAGAGACCTTACTGAAGAGCAAATGATGGAGCTAGCTGTATTAGAAAATTTACAGCGAGATGATTTAAATCCTCTTGAAGAGGCTGAAGCATATCAAACTTTAATTGAACAATTACACTTAACACAAGAACAATTAGCAAAGAAACTTGGAAAAAGTCGTCCACATATTGCTAACTATTTAAGAATTTTAACCTTACCTAACTCTGTTCAAAAAATGGTTGAAGAAGGCACGCTCTCAATGGGTCATGGAAGAGCACTTTTAGGATTAAAACGAAAAGGATTAATTGAAGGTACCGCACTAAAAGTAATTGAAAAAAACCTAAGTGTTCGTGAGGTTGAAACGTTAGTCAATGAGCTAAATGAAAATGTTTCACGTGAAACATCAAAGAAAACCCCGACTAAAAACATATTTTTTAGTGAATATGAGGATCTTTTACAGGAAAAGTTCGGAACGTCAGTTAAAATTAAATCGGCTAAAGATAAAGGGAAAATAGAAATCCAATTCTTTAACAAAGAGGATTTGGAGAGAATTCTTTCAATTATAAAATGAGTTATTCATAGGGAATATTAAATGTGTTGGCTTCCAATGCAGTTAATACTCCCTTTTTGTTTTTATCTGACCTTTTTTAATTGAAAGTTAGGAAACTATTATGTTAAAAATCTAATTGACAGGTAAATTTTCTTTCAGTTTCTTTAATTGAATTCGCAATAAACTTAGCCATTTTCATTACAAGGCTTAATCTAGTATTTTGTAGAACGTAGAATTCCATAAATCCACTAACATTTACAACTCCGGTTAAATTAATTTCGCCAACTAAAGGTAATTCTTTTTTCATTGCTGCACCAGGTTTTAACGGACCATTGGATAAACGTACGCTACCAATACTTTTTACTCTGCCTAAACATGCATCTACAGCAATGATAAATGGATTGTTATACTTGCCTTTAATTCTTTCAAGTTGTTCTGAAAGATTTAACGCATGAATTGGCTCATCAAGAGTACCATAATAATGAAACCTACTTAAGTTTAATTCTCCTAACATGGTTCCAACTAAAGGACCTAAAGAGTCTCCCGTAGAACGGTCAGTTCCAATACATACAAAAACGATTTCTTTAGTGTGTACACTTGGAAGCGACTTACATAAACGATCTGCAAATCTGTTAATAGCGTTTTCGTCATCTAGAAATACAGAATAATCATCCTTGAATAGGTTACGCAAAGGATTTGCTGAAAATTGCATAATATCGCCTACTTTTCATTTAAGAGAGTAGTATTAGTTTATGCAAAATTTAAACAATTTATACTTTCGTCAAGCAATGTTCGATATTAAATTAAACTATTATTACATTTGTTCATATTTGTAGTTTTAAGGTGTTAATTCGTTTAGTATTACGTTTAAAGTCATTTGAAAATAGATAGGGGGAAAAATACAGTATGAATAATGCAGCTGATAAAATAGAAAATGCTGAGAAAGTAATAAAAAAAAGCATGCTAACTCCAGAACAATGGGACACAATTTTAAATTCATCAATAAAAATAGCTTTAATTATTATCGTTTCAGTCTTGGCTGTAAAACTTGGAAGAAAGTTAATCCGTAATCTTTTAAAGGTTAATGCTAGAGGACCGTTACAAGTATCAGAAAGAAGATCAGTAACGCTTATTAAACTGATGGAAAATGTACTTGCATATGTAATATTCTTTATTGCTGCTTTGACGATTCTCCCGATATTTGGTGTGGAAATAAAAGGACTTTTAGTTGGAGCAGGAATAGGTGGCGTAGCAATTGGTTTTGGTGCACAAAGCTTAGTAAAAGATATCATTTCTGGATTTTTTATTTTGTTTGAAGATCAATTTTCAGTTGGTGACTACATTAGAGTTCAAACTTTCGAAGGAACAGTATTATCAATCGGTTTAAAAACAACTAAAATTAGAAGTGGAACTGGTGAGCTTCATATTATCCAGAACGGAATGATTACTGAAGTAACCAATTTTTCATTACATAATGCTGTGGCAATGGTAGATGTTAGTATTTCATATGAGGGTGACATTGAACATGCACAAAATGTAATTGAACAGCATTTAGAAACTATGCCAGCTAGATATGAAGAAATGGTAAAACCTCCAGAGTTTCTTGGAATCCAAAACTTAGGACCTTCTGAAGTAACATTGAGAATCTCTTCGGAAGTTAGAGCGATGACACAGTTTAAAATTTCTAGAGCAATTCGAAAAGAAATTAAGGAAGTACTTGAAAGAAATAACATAGAAATTTCGTATCCAAAGATGGTATTATATAAACAACCAGAAACTAAAAATGAAAATGCGAATGTATAGTTTGTATGCTACTATTTTAAGGAAGTGAAGTTTTTACATGGAAGAAAAAGAATTTAACCTAAATGATGTAGTAGAAATGAAAAAACCTCATCCTTGTGGAGTAAACAGATGGAAAATTATTCGAATGGGTATGGACATTCGATTAAAATGTGAGGGATGTGAGCATAGCGTATTAATTCCACGCAGAGAGTTCACACGAAAATTAAAAAAGGTTTTAGTTCGATCTGAAGAGTAGAACGATTGTTAAATCAATGGGTATCTAGTAGAGCAATTTGAAGGATCGCTCGTATTAGATACCTTTCGTATGTTTAGAATTAATATTCAGATTTTCTTGTTATTTTTTTTTGAAATCAATATAATTGTGAAAGATTAACTAAGTTCGTATAGGAGTGGAAAATATGCCATTAACAGCAGGAATCGTAGGATTACCAAACGTAGGAAAGTCGACATTATTTAATGCAATTACACAAGCAGGTGCTGAATCAGCAAACTATCCGTTTTGTACAATTGATCCAAACGTAGGTGTGGTAGAAGTACCAGATTACCGTTTAGTAAAATTAACTGAATTAGTTCAACCTAAAAAAACTGTTCCAACAACTTTTGAATTTACTGATATCGCAGGGATCGTTAAAGGTGCAAGTAAAGGTGAAGGTTTAGGAAATAAGTTTTTATCTCATATTCGTGAAGTAGACGCAATTTGCCAAGTAGTACGTTGCTTTGTAGATGATAATATTACTCACGTATCTGGAAAAGTAGATCCAATAGCAGATATTGAAACAATTAACTTAGAACTAATTCTTGCAGACTTAGAATCTGTTGAAAAACGTATTGATCGTGTAGCTAAATTAGCGAAGCAAAAAGATAAAGATGCATCTTATGAACATGAAATTTTAGTGAAATTAAGAGATGCATTTGAAAATGATAAGCCGGCTCGTTCAGTAGAGTTTACGGAAGAGCAAATGAAAGTAGTAAAAGGTTTACACTTATTAACGACTAAGCCAATGCTTTATATCACTAATGTTGGCGAGGATGAAATCGCAGATGCTTCATCAAACGAATACGTTGAAAAGGTAAGAGAATTTGCAGCTAAAGAAGGTTCTCAAGTAATTGTAATTAGTGCAAAAATTGAAGAAGAAATAGCTGAGCTAGATGATGAAGAGAAACGTACATTCCTTCAAGAACTTGGAATAGAAGAATCAGGTTTAGATCAATTAATTCGTGCAGCTTATTCTTTATTAGGATTGGCAACTTATTTCACTGCAGGTGTACAAGAAGTAAGAGCTTGGACATTTAAAAAAGGTATGAAAGCACCACAATGTGCTGGCGTAATTCATAGCGACTTCGAACGTGGCTTTATCCGCGCAGAAACAGTTTCTTTTGAAGATTTAGCGACTTATGGTAACATGACAGCATCAAAAGAAGCAGGTAAAGTACGTCTTGAAGGGAAAGAGTATATCGTACAAGATGGAGATGTAATGCATTTCAGATTTAATGTTTAATGAAAATAGCAAGTCAATTAATGATTTGCTATCTTAAAAAAACTATGCTATAATTCTAACTCGTGAGTGATTAATTAAATTGCTCCTTGCCCTTAGTTGGGCCGTTAGACCAAAAGGAGGTGACATTGTGATGAATAAATACGAAATCATGTACATCGTTCGTCCAAACATGGAAGACGAAGCACAAAAAGCATTAGTTGAGCGTTTCAACGGCGTTTTAACTGAACAAGGTGCTGAAATCACAAACGTTAAAGAGTGGGGTAAACGTCGTTTAGCTTATGAAATTAACGATTTCCGTGATGGACACTACATGCTTGTAAACGTTTCTGCTAAACCAGAAGCAGTACAAGAATTCGATCGTTTAGCGAAAATCAGCGAAGATATCATCCGCCACATCGTTATCCGTGAAGAAGAAAAATAATATTTTTTAAATGCTTTAGGGAGGTAGGAATCAGATGATCAATCGTGTAGTACTTGTAGGTCGCTTAACAAAGGATCCGGACTTACGTTATACGCCAAGTGGGGTTGCCGTTGCAACATTTACTCTAGCAGTGAATCGTACCTACTCAAATCAGCAAGGTGAAAGAGAAGCAGATTTTATTAACTGCGTTATCTGGAGAAAGCCCGCTGAAAACGTAGCAAACTTCTTGAAAAAAGGAAGCTTAGCTGGCGTTGAGGGACGTATTCAAACTAGAAGTTTTGATGGTCAAGATGGTAAGAGAGTATATGTAACTGAAGTTGTAGCCGACTCTGTTCAATTCTTAGAACCAAGAAATGCATCAGGTAACCAAGGTGGTTCATTCGGTATGAACCAACAAAATCAAGGTTTTAACGCTGGAAATCCTTTCGAAGCACCATCTCAGAAGCCTAGCTTTAATGATGATCCATTTGGTGGGACAAGCAAAACGATTGATATTACTGATGACGATCTTCCTTTCTAATAATAAAAACAGTGTAATGCTGAACGGTTAGCATTACTAAAAAATTAATTTTTAAGTAGAGGAGGGAAATAACAATGGCAATGGGTGGACGCAAAGGTGGACGTGCTAAACGTCGTAAAGTTTGTTACTTTACTTCAAACGGCATCACTACAATCGACTTCAAAGATACTGAGTTATTAAAACGTTTCGTTTCTGAGCGTGGTAAAATTTTACCTCGTCGTGTAACTGGTACTTCTGCAAAATACCAACGTAAATTAACGATCGCAATCAAACGCGCTCGTCAAATGGCGTTATTACCATACGTAGCTGAATAAGCTAAGTAATAAAAAGTACAGCATTCTAGTGCTGTACTTTTTTTGTATTTATGAAAAAATAAGTTTTATGGTAAAATAAGAAATAGTATGCTTATCGTGAAATAAGTAGGGGTAGTTGAAAGGAGCTTTATTTTGAAATCGACTCGATTTATTACCGAGGGTGCAGTACTATTAGCTATTTACTCAGTACTACTGTTAATATTTAGATTTGTACCGTTTCTCTCAATTTTTATGGCATTCCTTATGCCACTGCCGTTTATTATTCTAAGTATTAAATACTCAATTAAAGAATCACTTTTACTTTGCTGTGTGGCACTAGGATTAACAATTGTGATTACCTCATTTAATTTACTTCCAGTTACTTTAATGTACTCAACAGTTGGTATAGCATTTGGGTATCTATTGAAAAATGAGCGAAGTAAAGGAGAGATATTACTTACTAGTACTTTCTTATATTTAATACATACAGTACTATCGTACATACTATTCAAAGCTGTTTTTCATATTGATTTCGTTAAAGAGAATATAAACTTGGCAACGGAAGCTATCGAAAAAAGTAAGGAACTTAGTGCCAGTCTTGGTACTAACGCCAATGAAAAAGCATTAGATAGTCTTACAAATGCTATTAAATTAATCCCTACATTAATTCCTTCAATACTGTTAATGGTTAGTTTTATACTTGCTTTTTTAACTCAACTTGTAACTTTTCCATTAATAAGAAGATTAGGTTATAAAACTCCGAAATTTAAGCCATTTAGAGAGTTTAGACTCCCAGTAGGATTCATGTGGTTCTTTTTAATTGTAATGATTTTTTCATTCTTCAATTTGAAACAAAGTAGTTTCCTCAGTACAGCAGTGATTAATTTAACATATGTACTTCAAATTTTACTGCTCGTTCAAGGTTACGCTTCAATATTTTATTTTAGTTATTTAAAACATTTTTCTAAAGCGGTACCAATTATTATATTGATCGCAAGTTTTATCATTCAACCATTAATTTATATTGTTTTACTAATTGGAATTGTCTCAATTGGAATATTTAATAGAAGAAAAATTTAAACTTAAAACATATTTGTTACTAATTTGTTGTGAGAAAGTGAATAAACTTTAATATGTAAGTTAGATTTTATTTGGCTTAGGGGTTGAACATATGCAAGATTTTCATAAGAAACAGATGTTTCTTATACCCGTCTATCTTTTAACTGCTCTTTCAGTGTTTCTGATCGGAACTGTAGTCTATATTCAACCTAAAATAGGGATAATTTTTATCGTTATCTTTTTATGCGTTATTTTTCTAGTTGTAAAGTTAGAAATTAAGTACCGCTACGTTTTAGATATGTATATAGAATCAGTTATGTCGAGAGTGAAAAATTTAAGTAACGAAGCAATTACAGAAATGCCAATTGGAGTATTACTTTATGATAGAGAGTACCATATTGAATGGGGCAATCAATATATTTTAAATATTTTAGATGATCGTTCATTAATTGGTAAACACATATATGATCTATCTGAAGGATTAATGGCTTTAATTTCGAAAAAAGAGAAAAAAGAAGATGTATTGAATATAAGTAAAAGAACATATCGGGTAGTTATTAAAAGGGAAGAGCGATATATTTACTTATTTGATGTGACAGAACAAGCACAACTAGAGAAGTTATACGAAGATCAAAGAACAGTAATCGGAATTATTTTACTAGATAATTACGATGAAATGACACAGGGCTTAGATGATCAGGAGCGTTCTAGTGTAAATGGTGCAGTAACAACAATGTTAAATAGTTGGGCTAATAGCAATGGTATGTTCTTGAAACGTGTTTCATCCGATCGATATAGTGTAGTTTTAAACGAAGGTATTCTAGCAGCATTAGAAAATAATAAATTCTCTATATTAGACCAAGTAAGGGAAGAAACGACAAAGCGTAATTTACCTCTTACTCTAAGCGTCGGTGTAGGAGTAGGTAGCTTGAATTTAACCGAACTTGGCCAACTAGCTCAATCTGGTTTAGATTTAGCACTAGGGCGTGGGGGAGATCAAGTAACTGTAAAAAATATTAACGGTAAAGTAAAGTTTTTTGGTGGGAAAACTAACCCTGTAGAAAAGAGAACGAGGGTTAGAGCGAGGGTAATCTCGCATGCATTAAGAGATTTAATGAAGAGTAGCACCAATGTTATGATAATGGGTCATAAGTTACCTGACATGGATGCTCTTGGTTCAGCAGTTGGGATCTTAAAAATGGTAATGCATAATGAAGTGGATGGTTATGTAGTAATTGATAAAGATGAAGTAGATAAAAGTGTTAATCGTTTGATGAGGGAAATGTCTAAAAATGAACAATTTATGTCTTGTTTTATTTCACCCGAAAAAGCAAAAGAACTTATTTCTGAAGATACATTAATAATCGTAGTAGATACTCATAGACCGACAATGGTTGAAGAAGAATCACTTTTAAATGAGACAGATAAAATTGTTGTTATAGACCATCATCGAAGAGGAGAGGACTTCATTAAGGATGCAATTCTAGTTTATATGGAGCCGTACGCTTCCTCTACTGCAGAATTAGTAACTGAGTTGTTGGAGTACCAGCCTAAGAAAATAAAATTAAGCATGCTTGAGGCAACAGCCTTGCTTGCAGGTATTATTGTTGATACAAAGAGTTTTACTTTCCGAACAGGGGCACGAACTTTTGATGCAGCGTCTTACTTACGTTCGAATGGGGCGGATACGATCCTCGTTCAAAATTTACTAAAACAAGATATGAATGAATATATTCGCAAAGCAGAATTGATAGAGGAAGCCTATATGTACAAAGAGGGCTTTGCGATTAGTTTTGGAAAAGACAAAGTAAACTATGATCAAGTATTAATCGCTAAGGCTGCAGATACATTATTAACGATGACTGATGTCATTGCATCTTTTGTTATTGCGAAAAGGTCAGATAATGTTGTTAGCATCAGCAGTCGATCATTAGGGAATATAAATGTTCAATTAATAATGGAAGAGCTTGGCGGTGGCGGTCACTTAACAAATGCTGCTGCACAAATTGAATCTTCTTCAATCAGAGAAGTTGAACAACGTTTATTGAGAATAATCGATGAATATATTGAAGGGAGAACAAACAAATGAAAGTAATTTTCTTAAAAGATGTAAAAGGAAAAGGTAAAAAAGGAGAAACTAAAAATATCGCAGATGGCTATGCAAGCTTCTTAATCAAAAATGGAGATGCTATTGAAGCTACTGCAGGTAATATGAAAACTCTTGAAGCGAAAAAGAATAAAGAATTAAAAGATGCACAAGCCGAATTAGAAAATTGTAAGAAGCTAAAAGAAACAATTGAAACTTTAACAGTAGAACTAAAAGCTAAATCAGGTGAGGGTGGCCGTCTTTTCGGATCAATCACAAGTAAGCAAATTGCAGATGAGCTTAATAAAGTACATGGTATTAAACTAGATAAGCGTAAATTCGAAATGAATGACGCGATTAGAGGACTAGGTGTAACAAATATTAAAGTAAAATTACATCCTGAAGTAAGTGCAACTTTAAAAGTACACGTTAAAGAACAATAAGAAAAACAAGCATCTGGAGGACTAGAAATGAGTGATTTGCTAAATGATCGTACTCCACCACAGAATATAGAAGCTGAACAGGCTGTATTAGGGGCCATACTGTTAGACTCAGAGGCGCTAATATCAACTTCAGAACGGCTTTTACCAGATGACTTTTATCGAGCTGCCCATCAAAAAATATTTGAAGCGATGCTTAAGATTGCTTCAAGGAATGAGCCTCTAGATGTTATCACGCTAACTTCTGAACTAGCTAATCAAGGAGTATTAGAAGAAGTAGGAGGAGTATCATATTTAAATGATTTGCTGGCTTCAGTACCAACGGCATCTAACGTTGAATACTATGCAAAAAGCGTTGAAGAAAAATCTACTTTAAGAAGATTAATAAGAACCGCTACAAATATTGTAACGGAAAGCTATGCGCCAGATATTCCAGTGGATGTTGTACTAAACGAGGCTGAAAAAAGTATTTTAAAAGTAGCTCAGCGCACAAATGTTTCTGGTTTCCAAAGTATCAAAGATGTAGTATTTACTACATTTAGTAAAATTGAGACTTTATTTAATCAACGTGGCGAAATCACCGGTGTACCGACAGGGTTTACTGATTTAGATCGTATGACAGCGGGATTTCAACCGAATGACTTAATTATAGTAGCTGCCCGTCCTTCTGTAGGTAAAACAGCTTTTGCATTGAATATCGCTCAAAACGTAGCGACTAAAACAGATGAAAACGTAGCAATTTTCAGTCTCGAGATGGGAGCGGATCAGCTTGTAATGCGTATGCTTTGTGCGGAAGGGAATATTAATGCACAGGCATTGCGTACAGGTAATCTTGAACAAGAGGACTGGAATAAGCTTACTATGGCTGCTAGTAGCCTAGCTGGTACGGGTATATATATCGATGACACACCTGGTATTAGGGTAAATGACATACGTGCTAAGTGTAGAAGACTGAAGCAAGAGCATGGCTTAGGAATGATCCTAATAGATTATCTTCAGCTTATTCAAGGTAACGGTAAAAGTGGAGAGAATCGTCAGCAAGAGGTATCTGAAATTTCACGATCTCTTAAAGGACTGGCGAGGGAATTAAAAGTACCTCTAATAGCCTTATCTCAGCTATCACGAAGCGTTGAGTCAAGACAGGATAAACGTCCAATGATGTCCGATATCCGTGAATCAGGAAGTATTGAGCAAGATGCGGATATTGTTGCGTTCCTATACCGAGACGATTACTATGATAAAGAATCAGAGAATAAAAATATCATTGAAATCATTATTGCTAAACAAAGGAATGGTCCAGTAGGTACTGTTTCGTTAGCATTCGTAAAAGAATATAACAAGTTCGTAAACTTAGAACGAAGGTTTGATGAGCAAGCACCAGGTGCCTAAAAAATATTGTCATCTATCTGATTTCTACTACTTCGAATCTTATCTAAAAAATAATCACATAGTGAATCTATGTGATTATTTTTTTTTGTTAGGGCAAACTATTTTTATCAAATTCTTTAGTTTGTATTTACGAACAAATAAAACTTAGAACAGAATTATTCAAAGAGATTTATTGACAAATTCCGTAAGTTTGATATACTAGTTTTGGTTTTAGTTCGGAAATAGCGTATTTTAATCGGAGGTGCAGTACATTGTCATCAGTAGTAGTAGTTGGTTCTCAATGGGGAGACGAAGGAAAAGGAAAAATTACTGACTTTTTATCACAACAGGCAGAAGTAGTTGCTAGATATCAAGGTGGTAACAATGCAGGTCATACAATCGTATTTAATGGTGAAAAGTACAAACTTCATTTAATTCCATCAGGTATTTTCTTCTCAGATAAAATTTGTGTTATTGGAAATGGTATGGTTGTAGATCCTAAAGCTTTAGTTCAAGAGCTAGCATACCTACATGATAAAGGTGTTTCAACTGACAACTTACGTATTAGTAACCGTGCTCATGTTATCTTACCTTATCATTTAAAACAAGATGAGTTAGAAGAAGAGCGTAAAGGCGATAATAAAATTGGTACTACTAAAAAAGGTATTGGACCAGCTTATATGGACAAAGCTGCTCGTGTGGGAATCCGTATGGCAGACCTTTTAGATAAAGAAGAGTTTTACGAAAAATTAAAACGTAATCTTGAAGAGAAAAATAATTTATTTGAAAAAATGTATGATTCAAATGCATTAAATATCGATGATATTTTTGAAGAATATTATGAGTTCGGACAACAAATTAAAAAATATGTGTGTGATACTTCTGTTGTATTAAATGATGCAATTGATGGTGGAAAGCGCGTATTATTTGAAGGCGCACAAGGTGTAATGTTAGATATCGACCAAGGTACATACCCATTCGTTACTTCTTCTAACCCAGTTGCAGGTGGAGTAACAATTGGATCTGGCGTTGGTCCGACAAAAATTAATCACGTTGTTGGTGTTTGTAAAGCTTACACTACTCGTGTTGGTGAAGGTGCATTCCCAACTGAACTATTTGACGAAATTGGAAATACAATTCGTGAAGTAGGTCGTGAGTACGGTACAACTACTGGAAGACCAAGACGTGTAGGTTGGTTTGATAGTGTAGTAGTTCGCCACGCTCGTCGCGTTAGTGGTATTACTGATTTATCACTTAACTCAATTGACGTATTAACAGGTCTAGAGACTGTAAAAATTTGCGTTGCTTATAAATTCCGTGGAGAAACAATTACTGAGTTCCCTGCTAGCTTAAAACAACTTGCAGAGTGTGAGCCGGTTTATGAAGAACTTCCAGGTTGGACAGAAGATATTACTGGAGTAAAAACTCTTAATGAATTACCAGTTAATGCAAGACATTATGTAGAACGTGTGTCTCAATTAGTAGGTATTCCATTATCTGTATTCTCAGTTGGTCCTGACCGTAACCAAACAAATATCGTACGTAACGTTTACGGAGCTTAATATAATACAAAGCCCTTAAATAAAAATTTAGGGGCTTTTATTATTTTTTTAAAAAAACTATTGCAAATTTATTAGAAAGTATGATAAGATAAATCTTGTCGTCATAACTAGTACTTAGTTTATGAAGTTAAAGTAAT